>QJWJ01000084.1 GCA_003235365.1 Deltaproteobacteria bacterium | reverse complement strand
GCTGACCGGCAGCGCAAAGGTGGACCTGGCCTCGCCCATGACCACGGTCGGCGACACGCTGACGACCGTTAAGGGGCAAATGGTCAAGGTGGAAGGTCAGCTAGTCAAGCTTGGGTGATACCGTGTCCACGGATGCAATTGAACGCGAATTTCTGACGGAACTGGAAGCGCTCGAGAAGTTCCGCATCTCGTACACGGCGCAGTACCCGGCCGTCCCGTTGTCGCACGACGACCCGGACGTTCGCCGCTTGATCGAAGGGATGGCGTACTTCAGCGCCCGCACTCGAGTCGCCGCGCTGCGGAGCCTCGACGAAAGCGTGCAAAGAATCTTTCGTCAGCACTTTCCAGCACTGCTAGCTCCCACACCGGCGATGGCGATGCTGCGCGCCGGCGTAACACCTCAGTTCTGCGACGCCGCCGAACTTCCCGGTGGCACGGAGGTCGTGTGTCGACAACGCGCCACCGAGCCCGACGATCGGGAGATGGTATTCAGATTTCGCACGGTTGCGCCGATGCGCATCTTGCCAATCACCATTCGCGGTGTCGACATGGCGCCAATGCGCGGAGGAGGGATACGTCTCTCGATCCGGATCTCCGCGAACTCCGCTCACAACCAGCCGCTTGGGGGGCTGTCGCTGTACATCAGCCACCTCGACGACCTGCGGTCTTCGCTGACGGTAGCCCACGAGCTCGTGTCACATTTGCGATCCGCGAGCATCGTATATGAGCGCGCGCCGGCTGAAGCCGCCCCAGGATTCCCCTGCAGTGTGGAGTTCGGAGCCATCCCCGCCCAACCTCAGGCCAACGACGCGTTCGAAAGTCCACTTCAGCGGGCGCGCCTCCGGGCCCGCTACCCACACCTCGAGCTGTTCATGCACGTCGGTGGGTTGAACGCGCCGCGAAACTGGCAACACCTGACGCTCAGGCTGGAACTCAGTGACGCGTGGCCTCGAAAATTGAGGCTGACTTCGGAGAGCTTCGACCTGCACACGGTCCCGATGCTCAACATACAGCGGGACCTGGCCAGTCCCATCGAAGTCGATGGCACCAGAGACCGCTACGGGATCCACCATCCGGACAGCGCCGGCGGCTTCGTCCCATTGGCGATCATGGCTGCCTACCGTCCCACGAAGGACGGCTTCGTTCCGCTCGCGCCGGGAATCGTGGGAGTCGACGGCGACGCCTACGAAGTGACGACCGACGGCCTCGGGGAAAACCGTCGCGCCTGGTTGCTGCCGAGGATCGCGAGCGCCTTCCTCAACCCGGAGCGGATCTCAGTCGACACCTACTGGCATCAGCCGGGGCTGCGCGGCGTCAGCAGCTCCGAGCTCACTGTGGGCCTGAATCAACGCTACGTCGAAGGCGTGCAGTGGGGCTGTTGTGGTCCAATCCATGCCTACTGCGATCCCGTTCTCGACGGCGACCGCGAGGCACAGCTTCAGTTGATCTCCACGAAGTCGAAACGACTCCTCGACCACGGCGACGTGATGTTCTTGCTTCGAGCATACGGAGTGCATCTGGAGCCGCACACCGCCAAGCTGGTGGCAGCTCTGCGCGACGTGCGGGTCTCGAGCAAGCCTTCCAGTCGAAGTCACCTGCTTTCCTACGTTTACGAGCTGGAGTTCGACACTCTGGAACCATCCGACAAGCCCCGCGTGGCGAACTTTTGCAGCTGGCTGCTCGACTTGCTGTCATCTTGGAGCGTCGACGACGTGCGTGAGGTCAGCGCGAATGTGCCCAACTTGGACTTCATGGTACGTCGGACCTGAATGGCGGCGGGAGAGAACGGATGGAGCTGAACCAATCGCTGTGGTTTGACATCGAGACGGCCTTTGCACGCATCGAAGATCGGTGCGTGGTCGCGCGCGCCGAGGAGCTCGTCGTCGCCCAACGCCGCGCCGAGGAACAGATAGCCCAGGCGATGTCCTCCGGATACAGCGCGCCACCGGCGCTCAGCCCCGCCCCCACGGCTGCTGGACGCTGGGCGCGAGCAGCCGACCTGGCCCGGGAGCCTGGCTTCCGCGAAGCACACAGAGATGGTCCCGATCTCGTCACACTGAGGCAGGATGTCCGCGCCACGCTATCAGATCTACGAGCGCTGCTTCTCGAACGGCTCGCCGAGCACGACGTTTACTACATCCTATTTGCCTTGGTGGTGTACAGCGATGAGCTCGTCGCGCGAGCCACGCGGGGTGCCAGTGAACGCTGGGAACCACTGCAGGGGGAGTTCTACGAGATTGAAAACGGGGGCGAGCTCTTCTACCAGGCATTGGACGAACGGCTGCGCGATGGGGAAACGCACCCATTGGTGTTGGAGACGTTCTACTTCTGCCTGCTCGACGGCTTTTCGGGAATGTACCATGCCGGGTCGCGCCGGATCATCGAGTACCAGGCGACGCTCAAGGCTCGCTTTCCAATCGTGGATCCCAAGTTTCCCCACATCGAGAAAACGGCATCCAGACCCGAGCTCGCGGCGTTCCCAACCCTGTACTATGCGCTGGCGGGAGCGGCGGTGATCTCGACCTACTTGGCGCTCAGCTTGCTAGCGCCAGGTTGATGGACGGTCTGGGAGAACGACATGAAGCCTTTTGATTTCGAGCGACTGCGTCACAACTGGGACCGCGCCCGCGTGCCCCCCACACCTGCCCCGGGCGCTGGCGCGCCGCCAGGCACGCCGCTGGCTTCAACCCTCACTTGGCAGTTGTCGCCCGACGAACCGGAACGAGCTGCCGCGTGCCTCGCCGCCGTGGAGGAACGAGTCTCAATCGACAGCACCTGGCGCCACGTCCAGGCCCTCGTCGCCGAACAGTATCCGACGCACGCAGCGTCGCTCGAGGCCTTCATTGCAGAGATCAGTCGCCTGCTCGACTGTCGGAACGAGCTCGGATCGTTTTCCGACGGAGCGCAACGCGATGAGTTCGAGGCCGCGATAGCAGACCTCGAGGACTTGCTGGAGGTGTACGGTGGCCTGGGGCGGTAGGAGCAGGTCGCTTGCCTTGCTGGCTCTCTCGCCAACGCTCACCTGCCTCGATAACACGGCAAGGGCAGACGACTTCCACTACGTCGCGCGGTCAGGCCGTGTCTATCGGATCACTCCGGTCACGACCCCACGCAAGGCTCACGGGAACGTGCCCGCCCCATCGAACGGTGACAAAACATCACTGCCCCCCGTGTCGGTGATGATTGCCAGCGCGCGGTGGCGTGACGTCGTCTCGGATGCAGCCAACGCCTATCGCCTCCCCGAAGCACTGCTCCTGGCGATGATCGAGGTCGAGTCGGGATTCAATCCGATGGCGGTCTCCGAGTCGGGTGCGATGGGGTTGATGCAGTTGCTCCCGTCCACCGCAGCCGAGCTCGGTGTCGTCGACCCATTTGATGGTCGACAGAACGTCCGAGGTGGCGCGCGCTACCTCAGCATGCTTGCCGTACGAGTGGGACCCGTAGTCACGACGGTACTAGCGGGGTATCACGCAGGTCCCGGCGCCGTGCTGCGTTGGGGAGGTGTCCCTCCGATCGAGAAGACGCACCGCTACATCACCAAGGTGCTGACGGCGTACGAACGCTGGCAAACCGCCCTGGCGCCACCGACAGCTCCTCGTTGACCACCTGGCTTCGTCAACTCCCCGTGAGGCGCAAGCGGACGGACCGCGGCTGAAGCGGAGGTGAAGCCGATGCGCGTCTCGAAGGCGCCGGCTCGTCCGGAGGTGCCCACAAGGTCGATTCGCCGAGCACGCCCAGGTTCTGCCGTTCGCTCGAGATCGTCGCGTGACGTGGTCTAAACAGCCGCCTGACCATTTCTTCGTCGAACAACAACTCTCCGCCGGAATCGTGCAACATCGGCAGGTTACCGCGACGGGCATACGACAATAGCCGCTGGGCACCGACCATGTACCGACGGCTGAGGTGAGTTGCTGTTCGCCAGTGAGCCATGCCCCTCGCTACCCATCGCCATGAGTCGGGGCCAAGTTTGAGGCGATTGCCAAGTCGATGCGACGCCTCGTGCCCTCGACTTGGCCCGGCCTGGGATCATTGGCTATACCGGCGCTACAAGTGGGGATGGGATCGAACTCGAATCGACCAAGCCCGAATGACGAGAGCCATCTCGTCGAGGCATCGCGCGGGGAGCTCTTCACGCGCACACTGGGTATCGTTCTGCACGAGAAGGAGAGAATGGGGAGGCGTGGCTGCGTTCAACGATCTGCTTCAGGCAACGCTCACGCTCTTGTGCGGCGAAGAGACCCACTCGATTCCCGGAGGCTCCATCGAGACCATTCGCATCGAAGCCCACATCTACGGATTCGAAGGCGAAATCAGCTTCTGGGTATCCTCGGAAGGGGTTGAGGACACCGTCTTCCCGACGTTCACGGGGAGCGCGGTAATCCTCGCCTCGCTCGAGATCGCCAACGGCAACATCGCCCTGGCCGGCGGTACGCCGACACCGGTCGCGTTCACCGGCTACGTCACGAAACGGTCCATCCGCGAAACGACGAGCGCCGACATCGACGGCGAGCCGATGATCGAGCGTTGCTACACACTGAGCTGGGCCGATGCCGCTCGTGTCTACTGGTCAGAACACCGCCCGATCTCCTTGTACGCGAACACGACGCTCAAGCACGCAATCTCCCAACAGGCCGTGGAAGGAGTCACGATTGACTACGACTGGACGACCCTGGACCTGCCGCGCGAAATCGTGTGCCTCGGACTGGGCATGGCGCAACCTGCTTCGTTCTACGATTTCGTGATCGGTCTGGTCAGCGATCTCACCGGCGTGTTCGAATTCGACTACGCCACGAACGGCTATCGTCTGGGTGCAGAGAAGACGCCCGCCAAGTCCGTGGGCGAGGTGGAAGCTCACGCCGTGGCTGATCTGGAGGTCCTGCTATCAGAACCGCGACGCCACACGACCACCGTCCTGAACCCATTCAGCGAGGCAACCGTCAACAAGCTGGACTCCGCCAACCCGGACGCCGCCACCGGGGTGCGGCAAGACGTGATCGCACATACGGCCATCGACGCCGTAGCAACGGCGCGGTCGCGCGTGGAGACCACCCGTTTGAAACCCCCACTCCCCCACATCCTGGCGCACTTCTCGGAGCTGCCGGAGACGTTCCCTGTGCCCGGCACTTTCCAGGAAGTGGGCGAGGGGTTCAGCGCTCGCATCCACGCCGCGGGCAAGAAATACCGAGCGATCACCTTCCGATTGCACTGTGGGCCACCAGACGGCGAGGACGATGTCTCCGACTTGGACGACGCAGCTTGTCGCTTCGGCACCGATCTCACGGTGGAGTACGAGCGCGACATCGACCCGGTACCGCAACTGCCCGCGTTTCGCTACCCGAAGTATCCTGTGTACGCAGAAGGCCGCGTTCGCAGTGCGAGCGGAACGCCCACGGATCGCACCTGGCACGTATTGGCCGCGGAGAGCGACTCGATCACGCGATACCGCGTGTACGTTCCGCTGTGGAATCAGACCGTTCTCGTCCCGTTCGTTCCGAGCGGAGAGTCCGGTCACTTCTTCTTTCCCGGGTACCAGAATCAACGCGTCCTGCTCGCCTTCGACTTCGACCAAGTCAGAATCGCAGGATTCTTGGATTGGGCGGGGCGAATGCCGTTGGACTCGCAGGGCAACCAAATCGTGATGGGCAAACGCGGAACGAGTGGAACCGTCATGGCTCATGCATACACCGACGACAGTCCCACGCTGAGCATCGTGCGAACCCAGGCCAGCGACGTGCAGACACTGGAGCTGTCGGAGGGCCGCTTCTTCCTGGAAGTCAAAGAAGAGGAAACCGAGGAGACCACGGACGAAACCTACGACCTGAGCCCGCTGGCAGAGGCCGCCAAGGAGGCAGCATCCGCCCAGACCCGAGCCAGCGTCGGTGGACTCGCCAGCAAGTTTCAAGGTAGCTCGGGAAAGACCTCGGCAGCTCTCGATGCGGCCACCTCGGAGCTAGAGACCGGCGTGGAAGACACCGTCAACGAAGTCGTGGCAAGCGTCGCGCAGACCGAAGCCACGATTGCCCAAAAGTCTGACGAGCTGGCAGCCGCCGCCGATGAACTTTCCGACGCCGTATCCCAAGCCAAGGGGCGTTTGAAGAAGCTGCTCGAGGATGACTGATGTTCGCTCGACAACAACGGCAGCTGACGACATTGGAAAGCCGCCTCAAAAGCGCGCTGTCTGGCCCGCGGGGGAACCTGAAGCAACTGACGGGCGCATTGAAAAAGCTGGGCGCGGACACCGAAGCCCCGCTGACGTCCGTCACGCGCTCGATCACCCAGACCCGCCAACAGATCAGCAAGCAGACGAGTACCCTGCGCCAACGGGTCGACGCCCGCGGACGCATCGATCCTCTGCCGCCAAGCGCTGTCATCCAGGGTTGGCTGAGCAAGCTCGAACGACTGGATGCTGACACCAACGCCCAACTCGATCGTGTCAGCGCTGGCGTCGACCAAGCCGTGTCGGCTTTGCGCGGCTCGGTCAAAACCGCCACCCAGGCCCTTCAAACCGACGCGGAGAAACTGACGAGCACCCTGGAACAGCTCGAGACCTCGATCTCCACCCGGGTCGGCCAGGCACGCGCGGCCCTTTCCACGGCTGACGCTCAAGTCCACTCGATTGTGAACACGGTCACATCGGCCCTCGATGCGGTCGAACAGCAGGGCCTGAGCAGCGTGCGCCAGCTCGTTGGCCAGGCGCGGACAGCGTTGAACACCGCGACTTCCACCCTGCAGGCGATGCGGAAGACGCTCGAGACGCTCCCGGACGACGTGCTCACGCCGGTTCGCGCCCTGCAGGCAGCCCTCCAACAGATCAAGGACGCGTTCAAGAGCGGCGTCCAAACACTCCAGAACGCCCTCAACACCGCGATGGGAGCCGTTGACGCCGTCCCCGTCTCTGCCCTGCCGAAACCCCTGGTCTCGCCCGCCCAGTCCGGCATCAAGAGCGCGCTGTCTGCAGCGGCGTCAGCCATCGACTCGGCGGCTTCCGCCGCGTCCACCCAGCTCGACACCGTCGCAACCCAGCTCACGACGCAAATCGACACGGCAAAGACGACAGCCGTCTCGCAGCTCGACACGTTCAAGAACACGGCAGGCTCTCAAATAAGTGCAGTGCTGCCGGCGCTGGAGAGCCAGCTGGCGACCGTCGAAAAGAGCATCGAGACCGTTTCGAGTCAGGTTCGCACACAGGTGGACAACGCGGTGTCCCAAGCCACCACGCAGATCCAAGGCATCATCGATCAGATGGCCTCGACCACCGACGCCCTAGTTACTGAACTCGAAGCTCAGCTCGACGCGGCAGCGACCGGATTCCGCGACGGAGTGAAGGTGCTCGAAGGTCAGTTTTCCGCTACACGGACTTCCTTGGTCGAACAAGGAACTACAGCGGCCAAACCCCTCGAGGACCAAGTTACCGAAGCTTCGCGGCGGGCGGCCTCGCTGTTCGTCGTGATCAACAAAGAGCTTCGAACTTGACGCATTCGCTTCCTGCGCGCATAAAGGCGCAGGAGGTGGGGCAAACGGTGCACCCTCACCATTTGCGGGGATGCTCAACTACGAGTGCGACTGGAAACTGGGGTTCAATCTCGACCCCCGACGCAAAGGCACGATTGGCTACCTCACCTTTTGGAGCGGGTGTAGCGGATTGAGCCTTTCGAAGGACATCGAGGTTTGGAACCCCATCACGAGCACACGTCTATCGTTAGCCTCCGGCGCAACAATCAACTGCATTGGTCTCATCGACCAATTCCTCTTCGAGGGTGAAGACGATGCCCCCATCCGCATCACGGCTTATGTAAGCCGCGAGACAGCCGCAAACATCCGCGCAAAGATCACTAAACCTGTAGCCGCAACGAGCGTACAGGTATCATGGTACATCGTGTCGTTCGATGAAGACCGAAAGCAGTGGTTTGAAGCCGCGTTCGTCAAGGACGACAAGCGAGCGCAAGCAAACGTCGATACAGCCAACGGGGAGCTCCAGCTATTCGTGGACTCCAAAGGTACGTCAATCGACGAGCGCCTCGACATCAAGGTAACCCGAGTGGAGTTCCAACTCATCCCCGCGGTGGGCAGCAGCAACCTGCTGGAGTTCGCCACCGGCGCGACACAACGCCTGGTCTTGAACTGGGCCGGGGAGTGACCGAGTCAACGCAAGCAACAATGGAGTGGCCATGGCGATCACCGATGAAATTCCGAAATCCAGAATCACCCTCACCTACCGCACGACCGTCCACGGTCAGCCCGAAGACGTCACGCTTCCGTTCCGCGTACTCGTCATGGGAGATCTCTCCAAAGGCAGCTCGAAGGACCGAGCGCTCGAGCTCGACAAGCGTCAGATCCGCCGCTTGGACGGGCGCAACCTGAATCAGGTCATGGGCGACATGGGGATGTCGGTCAAGTTCGACGTCACCAATCGCATCAATCCCAAATCCGCGGGCGAGCAGTTCGACGTGACCTTGCCCATCACCTCCACCAAGTCGTTCCTGCCCGCGCAGGTCGCGCAGCACATTCCTCGCATCAAAGCCTTGTTGCTGCTGAAGAAGCTGCTGCTCGAGGCGCAAGCGAACTTCGACAACAGCAAGGCGTTCCGTGCGTTGCTGCGTGAGGCAGCGCAAACAGACGGGTCCATCGACGCGTTGCTCAAGGAGCTTCCGAAGTTCGAATCGTACAAGCTCCCCGCGGCGATGTTGATAATCGAGATTCCGTCTGACATTGCCGAACTTCCCGGCATCGAGGTTCGGCGCAACGACGAACCCGTCGATGCAAAGCAGTGGAACGCGGAGGTTCGCGTCAAGCCGGGCAAACACGTCGTGCGAGTGTTCGCACCCGGAAAACAACGCTGGGAGGGCAGCGTCGATGCTGAACACGACAGTGTCGCCACCCTGAAGGTAGGACCGCTTTTGGACGAAGGAGCAGCACCACCGGCCCCGTCGACCACCAAGACTGACGAAGAGTAAAGGGAGGAAAGCACGATGAACGAAGCAGTAACCATTGAACGACTCCTCAAAAGCGTGCGTCTTCCATCGGAGTTGACCGCGCCCCGACCGATGATCGGTCCAAACTTCGACGACGTGAGCGAAGACGTGACCGTCGCGGAACGTTTCGTCTCCAGCATGGCTGCGCTGGTCTACAATCTCGACGCATCAGGCAAGCAGTTCGACAAGCAGACGATTCAGGAGCTGGTCGCGATCATCGACGAGCTCGTCGAGGGCCAGCTCAACGAAGTCCTCCACGCTCCCGAGTTTCAGGAGCTGGAAGCGACCTGGATGTCCATCGCAGACCTCGTCGCGAACACGAACTTCAAGGCGAACATCGACATCAACTTGCTCGACGTCACCGAGGAGGAAACCCAGGAGGACCTGGAACTGAACATCGCGGACATCGCCGGCTCCGAACTGTTCAAGAAACTGTACGTGGCTGAATACGACCAGTTTGGCGGGCGCCCCTACGGGGCGATCATCGGCCTCTACGAGTTCGAGAACAAGCCGTCGCATCTCGTTTGGTTGCGGGCCATGGGCAAAGTTGCCTCCGCGGCTCACGCGCCGTTCGTGGCGTCGGCTTCGCCTCGACTCTTTGGCTGTGAGACGATGGCCGAAGTCAACATGCTGCGCGACATCGAAGGGATCTTCGATACGCCCAGGTATTCGGGCTGGAACAAGCTCCGCGAATCCGAGGAAGCCGTCTATCTCGGCCTCGTGATGCCACGGTACATGGTCCGTGCGCCCTACAACGAATTCTCCAACCCCGCCGAGGGCATTCACTTCGAGGAAAGGCTCCACGGGGACGACGACTCGAAGTACGTCTGGGGCAGCGCAGCCATGTTGTTCGCCCGCAATCTGGTCAAGAGCTTCGAGACCTCCGGCTGGTGTCAGTACATTCGCGGAGTGAAGGCGGGCGGACTCGTCTCGGGGTTGCCTTCATTCACCTTCAACATCCGCGGCGAGGACGAACTGCGGGCTCCCGTGGAAACGTCGATGCCCGACTTCCGCGAGCTGGAACTGGCGAATGCTGGTCTCATCCCACTCATTCACAAAAAGGGCAGCGCGGACGCGGTGTTCTTCAGCGCCCAAGCGCTCAAAAAGACGTACAAGTTCAAGGATCCGAAGGATTCGGAGAACTCACAGCTCGTCGCAAACCTGTCGTACACCTATTCCGTGTCACGCATCGCGCACTACCTCAAGTGCATCATGCGCGACAACATCGGCAGCACGGCAGACGCTGCGTACGTACAGACACAAATCGATCGCTGGATAGCGCGGTACGTCACGACGCTCGTCAACCCCGACGACTTGACCCTACGCTACTACCCGTTCAAGGCATACAGCCTGGACGTCGCGAGAATCGACGGTCGAATCGGCTGGTATCACTGCAACCTCTCGATTCTGCCACACATACAATTCGAAGGATTGAACGTAGACTTGCGCGTCGACGCGCGACTCGGGGGCTGAGCTCGCGATTTGGAAATGGAGGGATGAGTCATGGCATATAGTTTTCCTTGCGACTGGAAAGCCGGGTTCGTAATGGATCCGACAAAGAAGCAACGCGTCGGGTACCTGGTTGGGTTCAACGGCATCGGGCTTACCGACCCCGGATTGGCCAAGGACATCACGGTATTCACGCCGTACAACGTCGAGGGGGCGGACACCGGCTACGCGGACCTGACCGTTACCGAAGACAAGGTCGAAGTCGTCGGGGTAATCGAGGACTTCAGCTGGCAGGGTGGCGTCGGCGATCCGATTTGCATCAGCGCGTATCTCTCAGCGGAGAACGCCATGCTCATCAAGGGGTTGCTGAAGATGACGCTGAAAACGACCAGCGTCAAAGGGCTCGGATGGTGGATCAGCAACTTCGACGAAGAAACCAAGGCCTGGTACGTCGAAGCACACCCCAAGGCGCCCACGACGATCACCGGCCAGCTCAACGCCCCGGGCAAAACGGACATCCGCATCTCCGTTGCCGACGAGGCCACCAAGATCGCCGCCAACATCGACGTGAACGTGTACAACGTCTACTTCGAGGTGGTGCCCGCAGCGAACCAGACTTGTGATTTTCACTTCGCGACGTCGAAAGACAAGAACTTCATCAAGCGCTGGGGTCTGAAGGTCGGAACGCAAGCGGAAGCCGCGCTTGCTCCGGCGACGTGAGCGACTCGCAGTCGTACGAGATTCGGCTCGAGACGAGGAAGGCAGAGGTCACGACGTGAGCGTCAAACCGCAAGGCATGACACGGGTGTTCTGGACCATGGGGCAGGCGCTGCTCCCTGAGCATTTTTATGCTCAGGAAGCGGCGCTTCGCGCCGAAGTCGCCCTGCGTTTCAGTCTGCTCGGATTACCGGCGTGGGGTTTGGGTCACCTGGAATGGGATCGTTTCCTGCTGCCGACCGGGACACTGCAAGTCAAGGAGATGTCGCTCGTTTTCGAGTCGGGGACGGTGATCGACATCCCCGGCAATGCCGCGCCGGTAACGCTCGACCTCAAGGAGACGGGGAGCCGTCAGGTGCCCATCTACGTCCAACTCGAATCGGGATTCGACGTGGTCGATCATCCCGTTGATGGCCAAGGAGACGAGGGCATCCAACGCATCCTGCAGCGGGTGCGACTGTCGACTACCCAGTCCGACGCTGAACAGTCTTTTCCGTTGGCGGAGGTCGAGTGTGACGCGTCCGGCGCCTGGAGCTTCAGAAGTGACTACGTGCCTCCGCTGTTGCGGATCACTCCTGGACAGATGTTCGACCACGCGCTCGACCGCATGGACCACATCGTCAAAGCCTTCCGGCACGTGTTGCGCCAAGAAATTCAGCAGAATCACTTGTCCGGCGAGACGCAGTTGCTCGCCAAACAAGCCCTGCGCAGCCTGCTCCACTTCCACGCGGCTCTGCTCGATCTCGGTGGGCAGATCAGCCCGCACCCGCATCAACTGTACAGTGCTTTGCGGGCGCTCTACATCGACATTTGCGTATTGCGTGACGCGCCGCTCGATGCATTGGAGCTGGCGTACGACCATACGGAGATCGCCGCGTGTTTCGAATCATTGCTGAAACCGCTCGAAGCGATGGCAGAACGCGGCGGCCCAGCGGTTCCCTACGTCGAGTTCCGTCGGCGAGAGGGTCAACTCGTGTGTGAACTGCGCGGCAACGTCAAGCGTGCCCGTGACGTCTACCTACTGCTCCAAAAGCCCCACGTTGGCGCCAAGTTGGAGCTGACTCGAGTCAAACTTGCCAGCCCGTCGCGCCTGGCGATGGTTCACGAGCGCGCCCTGACCGGCATTCCTTACTCACGAATCGAACGGCCACCGTTCGCCCAGACCCTCTCTTCCACCGTCGACATTTACGGCGTGGGTACAGGTCAAGAGTGGGATTCGGCAGTCGCCGAGGGCTGTATCACCCTCTATGACGTGCCACAACTCGAAGGGGTGCGCATGTACCTGTATTGCCGCGTGGACTGACCACTCTCCCCGCGGCGCTCGGAACGTACTCGCCGCCACGCGGCATTCTTGGCCTGACGAGAGCCTGAATGCTATGAGCGTTTCTGGGGCGGGCGTCGGTCGGGGAGAGATGAAGCTCAAGGACATCTTAAAGTTACTGTCCTCATGGGGACTTTCACTAGATCCCAAGATGGTCGTGCTCGCTCTCGCTGCGGCAGGGGCGCTGATTGCGCTCGCCGTCAAGGGCTACAAATGGTGGAAGCAGCGGCCAGGCAAGGCTGCCGCGACGCCTTCGTTGTTTGTTTCCCCCGGGTCGCTTGCGAATCCGCTGACGGCGCGCAGATTGAGAGCCAGCTGGGGGAAGTTCTTAGGACGGCTACCACGCACTCATCGCCGGTCCATCCTCAACTTCGAGCACTTCTTGCTAGTCGGCCCGTCCAGCGCGGGCAAGTCGCGATTGATCGACACTCAGACGGATTGGGCCTACCAGATGCGCCAGGTGGCGCGACCAGGGTCCGTCGAAGCCGACTTCCCCGCCGTTCTGGCATCTGGCGCGATCATCACGGAGCTGCCCTCATCACTGCTCGAGGATCAGAGCCAGGGTACGCGAGATGCCCTCGACGGGGTTTGGCGGCGGCTCTACCGACAGCGGGGTCCCACCATCGTTGCGGTGTTCGACGCAATGCATTGCGCCCGTTGTACCCGTGACGAATTGACCCGGGTCGTTCGCGCGGTGCGCGTTCGGATCAACCAAGTATCCGCAATCCGCCGGGTCCCAGTCGAGGTTCGAATCGCGCTCACTCACCTCGATCAGCTGCCGGGCTTCGACGTGACGGCGCGCTTCTGGGCAAATCAGGGGATATCGAGCCGTATTGCGCTGGCTCCGGAAGGCCCACTGGGAGATTCGGTCCGGGAGTGGTCCGCCGAAGCGAAAGCGCAACTGCCGAGGGCACTTTCGGTGTCGAGTTCCGACGAGTTTCGTCAAGTGCTCGCATTCCTGCGCACTCTCGAGCAGTGGCTGGTGCCACTCGAACGAGCCCTGGATGTGATGTTCGCACGCGAACCCACGTCACTCGACCCGATTCGCGGCGGGGTCTTCTTGTGCTCCGAGGTTCCCAAGACGGCCAACCCGCTCCGTGACGCCCACGAACGCGGACGCGGGCCGGATCCGACGCGACGTCACCTGATCGCGGTCACGGCCGGCTCGAGCGCCCTCATCACCTTCTTCCTGATGGCTTTCGCAACACAGCGCGCGGAATGGAAGCCGGCTGCGCATGCAATGTCCGCGTACCAAGTCTCCCCCGACATCGTCGACACGCCGAGCGAGATGACCATGCGAAAAGCGGTCACGGCCTTCACTGCGGGGTCCAGTGGGTTCGTGTCACGTTTTCCGCCGTTCTTCAGCGGCACCCGCGAACGAATGGCGTTGAGGTTTTCGGAGCTGCTGCGCAACGAGTTGCTCGTCCCGCACCTGCGGAAAATCGCCATTCAGGGTGGGCTACTCGATCCCCATGGCAACACACTGCGCTGGCGTCGCTCGGTCTACTTGTTGAGCTTGCTGCACAGCGATCGGGATGACCGCCTGAAGATCCTCGAACGGAGGCACATCGAGGTTTTCGCAGAGATGACGGGTCTCAGCATGGGCCTGATCCAGGACTACCTCGCAAATTCACCGCACGCATACGTCGAGCCGGTGATCTTCGACCTACAAGACGAAACCAATCCGTACGACAAGGCCGCCACGTGGGCGGAACTGCCCGACCGTATTGACGCAGCACTCTCGGACGGGCTGATCCGCGAGGACGAACTCGCTGGCCTGCAGCAACTCGTGCAGCGGCTGCGCGCGCCGTTGGCCCGATTCGAGCGCGACGAGCTGACGATGCAATTGCTCGCAGGCGTCGGGCACGCCGCAGCTTCGGAATCCACCCCGTCGGGCAGAGCGCTGCAGCTACAGAACTTCTACGACCAGAAATTCCGCGAGGTCGCCGGGATCTGCGTCGAGAACCGAATGCACCAACTCTACGAGGTGCTCAGCGGAGTGTTCGAACTCGTCTCCTCGTCGTCGATTGGAGTAGCAGTCGCAAAGGATGGCGAGGCACCCCTCACGAGTTTGGTCAGTGGTCTGAGGGTTCTGCAGAAGCGGGGCGCGGACAAGCACACGTCGAGCCCGCTAGTTCATCTCGACTTGGCGGGACGCCGATCGACGATCGATCCGAATCGATGGAACGACGTGCTCGCGATCAGCCAAGCTCAGGCTCTCGTAGAACAGTTCTTGGCGGCCAACGCCAGCTCCGCCTCACCGTTCTTCGCACCCCGCGACGACGGCGGCGTGCCAGACATCGAATGGAACGCTGTGGGAACGGCCGCGTCCCTATTCCAGGGGCGAGGTACGCTGCGAGGACGGTACACCGCTGTCGGCTTCGAGCGAAACGTCAAAGGGCCGTTGCAAGACATCAGCGAGCTGCTCGGTCAGTTCAGCATCGAGCCTACGACCGAGCAAGCGCTACGCCGCGCTTTGGTCGGTGCCGTCGGTCGTTACGCGCAGGAGTACACTGCAGAAGCCGAGCGGTTTCTGAGTGTGTTCCGGGTTCACGCGCCGAGTCCCGAAGCGCTGCGAGTCGTACTAGGACAAGTGTCAGGCGAGGGCTCCTCCTTTGACGAGTTCGTGAGCACGCTGGACGTGAACACGGCGCTCGACATGAAACCTTCACCCGAACGAACGAAACTGAACCAAGCCGTCGCTGATGGCGGCCCCTCGGGAACCTCCCCTGGAACCGCCAGCGCAGCTGCGACAGCGCCGGCATGCGCATCAGGCGACGTTCCAGCGTCGTCGGGAAACACGGCTGGCACCGCCACCGCGGGAGCGACGCCCGGTGCGGCGCCGTGTGTCGACGCAACCGTCACTGCCGTAGCGGCAACGCCCTCGACTCAGATTCGGGCCACCCTGCAGTTGGATGATCTGTTGTCGCCGATGCAAGGTGTGCTCACCGAATTCGAAGCGTGGCACCGCGCTGTCGGTGTGGCCAAGGGCGGCACCGAGCTGACCAAATACAAGGAGATTGCCAAGCAGCTGTTGACCGACTTGAGCAACATGAGTGACGCCGCGGAAGCTGACTCACCAACGCCTTCACTGGAATCCGGGTTGTCACCAGCGGGGAAGACATCGCTGGCCTCCATGCGGGCAACCACGGGCGCCTACCGAGAGTTGGCAGAGCAATGGGCAATCGGCGCCGGGTTGCCAGCTCGTCAACGTCGCCCATTCTTGGCGCCTTTCCAGCAGCTCGCTCGGCTTGGTAGCGCAGAGGTCGACGACGTCGTCACGCGCGTTTGGCGCGCAGACATGTTGCCGGTCGTACGTGAAATCACGACCAGATTTCCGTTCAACCCCAAGGCCACCGACGCGGTCACGCCGGAAGAGCTCGAAGCGGCGTTCCACCCGACACGCGGCACCTTCTTCCAGTTGTTTCGCAACTACCTGGAGCCAGTATCCGCCTTCGGTGATGGACAACCATTCCGCGCTTTGCCGTCGAGCCGTGGCACTTTGAGGCTGCCGAGCGACTTGTACCCAATGGTAAACGCTGTTGCGGCGCTCGCCGCGCGCTTGTGGGACGAGGAAGGCAAACCCAAGCCGCTGCACCTGAAGGTTGCCCCGGTTCCCTTCGCGGCCAATCCCAAAGAGCCGATTGTGCCTACGGTAGTGCAGCTCAACGTCGGCTCGGCGTCCGTGTTCAACTTCAACCAAAAGCCCACCATGTCCGATCTGACCGTCGTATGGGCTGGCGACGAACCAGCACAATTGGCGATCCAGACCGTCAACGTCGATACACGCGAGACGTTTCATCCGGCAGCGCTGTCGGCAGAGGGCCCCAATTGGCGTTTCTTTCGGCTGCTCGCTGCTGGCAAATTGGTGCGGAATGCCGGGAAGAACGGCGAATGCGTCTACGAATGGCGGCGGCCCGCGCGAGACGGTGAACGTCCAAACCTGCGGGTTCGACTGCGTTTCGATCGCGACCCCTGGCAACTCGTTTCCTTGTCCTCGAACACCAGCAAGCGCAGGTCGGGCCAATGAACTCGGGAACACGACGCGTGGCCATCGTGAGCCTGATCAGCGCACTGAGTTGCGCAAGCGCGCCGACCACGAGCGTCCAGACGACTTCGTTTGAACGACAACCCGCGGAGGAGAAGGCCAACACCGCGCTTGATGTGCGTTCGAACTCCGGAACCAACCGGGGACGGACGATGTACATGATGGTCCGAGCCCTGCCCCCAGACGAGGCCGTCACCGCGCTCGAGTCGTACGAGGATGCGACCCGCATGCTGTTCTCGTCAGAACGGGATCCCAACATCGTACTGGGTGAACCCATCTTTCCAGGCGTTCCGCTCAGCTTCGAGCTGACAGAACCGCAGGACAGCACGGTGATCCTCTACTTCTTCTTCACTCACCCTGGAGAGAGTTGGCGAGTGCACGTGCCGTCGCCCATGCCGCGCGCAATCGTCGTGGAGCTCGGTACGGATGAGGTCCAACAGGTCGACGTAGTGCGCCCCGAGCCGACGGCCAAGCTCTCGGGTGGCGTGCCATGACATTGGACATCGACCTCGCGCAAGTTCGTCGCACCCTGCGTCAGGGCGTGGCAACGCCCACGTGGCAAACCAGTTGGCTCGAACCTTCGTGGAATGATCCGGACGCGTTTCGCGCGGGCCTCTACCGCACTCTGGCGAAGCGATCTCCGGCGGCAAAGACCGCAGAGCCGAGCACCTTCGACTTCTATCACGATGCGGTAACCGTCAACATTGGCCAACGCCGCGCAGCGCTGATAGCCGAAGAAGAGATCGGTGATACGATCGTCTCCTACGACGAACTGCACGCTCGCTGTGGAGGACTCGCCAGCGTGTGGCGCGAACTCGGCGCCGCGCCCGGCCAATGCCTCGCGCTCCTGCTGCCAATCGGTCCCGACTACTTGGTCGCGCTGCTCACAGCGCTCCGCTTGGGCGTCACCGTGTGTGCCCTGCCGCCACTCGGGCGCGAAGCGACGCGTCGCCGGCTCGAGAGCCTCGAGCACGATTTCGTGATTGGCACTCCACGGCAACTGGCAGATCTGGGTCCGAGCGCCGCTGCCGTTCTCCCAACGCAGGCTCAACCGGCACCGGAGTCGGTCACGTCCCACGCCTATGCGCCGGATGACCCAGTGCTTCGACTGTATTCGGCGTTTGGAACGGATCCCGCGCTGGTTGTGGACCTGCCGGCTCGAGCGCTGCACTTCTGGCTGTTTCGAGACGCGTGGTGCACGTTCGCGCTGGACGCAACGGACACCGTGGCAATGCCCAACTTCGAAGAGCTCGTCGTACAGCCCACGATGTTGCTCAGTGTGATGTTCGCCGGCGCCAGATGGTCACAATGGGGTTCACAGCTCAGTTCACGTCGGGGCCGCAAGCCGTCGGAGGTTCTGTCGCGCCACACGGTAACGGTCTTGGGCGTTCGCACGGAACTGCGTGAGGAGCTGCTTCAAGAGGGACAGTGGACGGCGCGCTCAGTACGACTGTGGCTGCGACTGCTGACCGATCGTTTCGACGCCACTCGTTGGGAACAGTTGGCTGCCGTCAGTCGCCAAAAACGAGTCAGCGCCATGAACGTCGCCTACTCCGCGGCGACGGGCGGGGTCGTCCTCGCCGGCCCGCCGTCGACCGAACCCCTCGGATTGACGGCCGCCCCACCACCGGGGCAGACCTGGCAGCTCGACGAACTCGCCGGACGCTCACTGCCGGCACTTGGCAACACGGGGCAGTACGTCGCGACCTGGGACGGCAAACCACTCCCGGAACAACCGCGGCTCGTCGTCGAACGAGAGGCAACACGATGGTTGTGCGGCGGCTCTCTCGATGTCGGCCCGGACGCAATGAGCGTCCCAGTCGACTGGATGAACGCTCGATTGTGCCGAGAGCCGGATGTGACACGCGCCTCTATCGTGATCACTCCGGGTAGCATTGCTCATCAAGCGTGGGTCACGGTGTTGCTGTTCGTCGACCCACTACGTGAGCTGTCCAGGACCAGCGACCTGGCGGCGCGCACGCGGCGCTGTCTCCGCGAGGAATTTGGTGAGGCGTTCGAGCCAACGCGTGTGGAAGTGCTGCCACTGAGACCCCGATTGCACGACGCGGAAGTCGACCATGGTTGGTGCAGATCGCAGTACCTGAGCGGCTCACTGTCGACGAAAGCTCGCTCGGAGCTATTCCGCGCGCTCAGCCGCCTGGCAAGTCTTGTCATGCCGATAAACCCAAACTGACGGAGGAACGATGGGCACTTTGGTCACCGCAGGAGCAATGACGATGTGTACGATGGGCGTGGCGCCATCATCACTGGTGGTATTGCCAATACACCGCGTGCTCGGCCCGGCGCCGGTCGCGAACATCATGGACAACGCGCCATTTCTCAACGTGTTGCCCTTCGGCATGTGCACCAGCCTCGCCAACCCTACCGTGGCAACTGCCACGGCGGCCGCACTCGGGGTCCTCACTCCGATGCCGTGTACGCCGATGCCTGTCGCTCCTTGGGTTCCGGGTGTACCCACGGTTCTGGTCGACAATCTCCCGGCCGTAGACAACAGCTGCAAGTTGATCTGCGCGTTTGGCGGCTCGATTTCGGTCACTTCGCCAGGACAGATGACCGTCAGCGGAGGATGAAGCGATGACGACTCCGGAAATGGCCCTTCTGATGACGCCGTTGCCCCCTCCAGCGGCGCCGTTTCTCGACACCTCGGACGAGCGGCTACTCGAGCTGGACGCCCTGGCCGACAAGAATCGTTTCGACCTCGCCGCGGAGGGTGTCGAGAATCTGATACGCGAGGGCATCTTCGACATACGACCGTTGCCCTACTACCTATACAACGCTTTTGCCACGGGCAGCACATCGGCGCTCGAAGAGATCCTCAAGGCGGTCGAGAACCTGATCGGCCCCAGCCTCCCATCGATGGGCCCGAGCGCGCGACGCGAAGCCTACGTCAACAAGCGACTGCACTGGCTGTTCGAGAAGGTCGCGGCCTCGCTCGCATACCAACAGAAGACCAAATCGGAACGGTGGCGACACTGGACGAACCCGGAGCAAGCGGAGGTATTCGACCGAATCCTCGCCATTGGGGCGCGGCTGGTGAAGGTACTCGAAGCCCCTCCCTATCCCGATGCACACAGCTCCCTGGCTCAAGTGCTTGCTATCGTCCGCGGCGTGAAAGAACAGGCCGGAGAAGGCGTGCAATCGGGCGCCCCCGCCAGCAGCGCGGCTCCATCGACTCGACCGCCCGCTCCTGGCAACGACCCCCCAGCCGCTCAACCCCGATCGCAGGCCCCTTCCGCAACGGAGCCGAGCTCCGTCGAGCTATTGGCGGCCGCCCCTTTCCTCGATCTTTGCCAGCGCCTCGCGGCCTTCGAGGAGCTAGTGCGCAGTGAACAGCTCGAGAAGGCCGCCGTCGTTGCGGCGGACATCGAAGAGCGAATCGCCCAGTTCGATCCACGAATACATTTCCCAGGACTGTTTGCAACCTTCGTCGCGCTACAGAGCAAGCACGTCACGTCGTTCACTCGATACGCAGAAACTACGCCTCAACACGTTTGGAGAGCACTGCGCCAGTTCTACCTGGTCGACTTGCGCGGGTTCACGGAGAGCTGATCGTCCATGACGAGCATCGAGCTCAGCGACATCGAGGAACGCATCGCACGCGATGCCAGCAAGTTCGAGCTGCGACCATTGCTCGAACTGATACTCAGCTTGGGCTACGACAGAGAGGACGTTCTGTTCGAAAGCCGCAACGACGGACGATCGAGCGGCCCGGTGCGGGCCGTGGAATTTCGCCGGCAACCGATGCGCAGCGTGCTGATTTGTGTTTCGTTCGGGCTGTGGGGCGACAACAGCCTCCTACCGAGCTACGTCCAACACATCGCGGAGCGAAGCAGCGACCCGAATCGCTTGTACGACTTCATCCGTTACTTCGATCACTACCTCATCGAAAACCTGATCGGGCATCTACACCCCGAGTGGGGCGGAACGTATCGATCGTGGCAAGGAGTCCTCCGCTCATTCTTCACGATGGCCAACCCCGCGTCGCCCTCGACCTTGCACTGGGTGGCACAGCTCTACTTTCCGGAGCTGCAAGTGTCGGTGCAGCGACGCAGTGTCCGGGCCTCGAGCAACCAGCACACCGTGCGCACCGGGCAGTCGCGCCTCGATGGCGAGGGGATTCTAGGGCGAACCTATATCGCGGCAATCCCGGGACTGGAGCTCGTCTTGACCGCAGATGAAGAGGAAGACCTGAGCGGACGACAGTGGTCCGACATCGTTCTCGAGCGCTTGCGAGACCAGCTGCTCCCGCTGCTTGGTCCCTTTACTCTGCCGCTGGTCGTCCGCCTAGTGGTCCTCGCCCACGCGAGCTGGGCGAAGGTCGATGAACCGGGCGCCGCCATCGACGAGCAGGGGTACTTGGGGTACGATCGATTGCGTGGTCCGGGCGCGGTCCGCCACGCCACAATCATGTACCGAGGCATCACGGGGGTTCACGTCGGTGAACACGCGCGAACGGCGGGGGTAGATGTTTCTCTCTAAGCATTTTCTGGGAGCTCCGGACGACGAGATGCAAGACATCCGGCGCAACCTCGGCTTCGTCTTGTCGACGAAGCGCGGCTGCGGCTACTTCATCGAACGGTTCGGACTGAGCGAGATGACGTTCCGGACCCCTGAGGAAGCGGTGACTCAGCTGACCGCAGAACTCGAGGAGAACATTCGCCTGTTCGAACCCCGTGTCGTCTTGGTCAAGATCGACGAGGAGTACGAAGATGACGGCAAGCGTGTACGCCTGGTAGCTACACTACGGCGCCGCACGGCTAGCGACGCGGTGCGGCTCGTGTTCGACCTCGAGAACAAGTCGTTCACTTTCGAGGCGATTGACGATCGCTAGCGCGGCAATCATGTTGATTGCCGCGACAAATCAAACGCCTAGAGCACCGAGCTGCGAGCAAGAGTGCCCGAACGTGGCCCCGAAAGACCTCCTCACCCCGCTGGGGGGCATTTCCGTGCATTGGCAAGCTGATTGGTGCTCCAGCGCCACTCTGGACCTGGCAGACCGGGCTTGGGCGGGACTTCTCCGCTTCTCCGGTAGGCACGAGGGAAGCTACCGCGCCCACCATCGACTCGGGCGGCTGACCAAGACGAACTGCCAAGAGTTAACTCGGTTTCGGCGGCGTCCGTTTCAGGTTTGGGCCTATGAAACGAAAAGAGTCGGGACAGCCGCTGAACGAGAACGAACTCTCGCGGCTCGCCGTCGATCCCAGCGACAACTTCATTCCCTATGGTGAGGGTACCGCGGAGGTCCGACTGTATCGCAAATTCGTTCGGGAATTCCTCGGCAGCACCAAGCTCGACCGGGCGCAGCGAACTGGGGCCGAATGGCACATCGACAAGAAGCTCAAGCACGTTTGGAAGCGCTACTGTGGCGACGACGCCTACAAGCACATGACGGATGAGGCAAAGCGCAGCATCATGGGCAAGGCGCTGTTCGATGCCGTGGGCCTGCACCATCCCCTCGAAGCGGTCGCAGAGGACTACCGAAATCGGCAGAGCGCGTCACTGACAGCCCGGTACGAGCCCGGACTTGGCGCCAAGGTTGCCGAGGGCCTCGCCAATGCGTTGGCTGACAAGGCAACGCTCGGAGTTTACACGCTAGTCAAGATCGGAATGCACCTGCGCGACGGGTCCCGCCGACGGGAGATCGCCGATGCGTACGCCCAGAGATACGGCATGGTGGGTACCGGCTCAGACGACCTCGACCTGAGATCGCTGCGGGGCCTGGACGATGATGGAACCCTCGGAACCGCAGCTTCTTTCCTAGCGATGAAGTTGGACCGTTTCGGTCGTCGCCAAGCGACGCTTCTCGCTGCGCAAACGCTAACGGTTGCAGGAAACGCGTTCTCCGCGGTTCCTGGACTGGGTCAAGGCCTGTCGGTGGGCGGCTCGGTCGTCTCAGGCACGGTGAAGGCCGAACAGGCTTTTCGCAACCTCAAGAAACGCATCGAAGGCAACCTCGGTGTCGCTCGCGAGACCATGGCGGTCTGTCTGTGGGGACTGGGCAACCGTTGCCATCCTCCGACGCTGCGCTTTCTGCGAGAACTCGGCCTTCTCGACGATGCGAACGAACTGCGGCAGGCGGGCTTCTTCGATCGACGCAACATGCGCCTCGCCTCGAGCTTCATCGCGCGCGAATTGAGCTCGACCGGTAGAACCTAATGCGTTTCTCCAGGCCTGCTGCGACCCACTACTCGTCGCGGTCCCAGCCGGTACCCATGAAGCTGCTGTCGACCGTCATGCTGTGCACGTGGTGAATCTCGCCGGAGACCATTTGATAGTAGTGGATGTCCAGCAGGCCCGACGAATCGCCGCCGAAGAGCCCAATCCCGGCGGAGATCCCGGCTTCTACGTCGGCATAGAAACGACGGTCACCAATCACGACGCCGTCAGGTATCCCGGTGGTACACCCAATGGGTCCAGTGCCGCCTTCGAGGCGTTCACACGGCTCGCCAAACGGCACGACCACCGACGGGTCGTTGAAGATATCGTAGTAGGCGCGCGCCGCAGCGATCAGATCCTCGCGACTGGTGCGCTGATCCTCGGGAAGCACGTCCCACTTCTGGTCAGCGGAGGCGACGAATCCATCGGACTTGAACAGCCAATCACCGTCCCGCGTGATGATCGCTTCAGCTTCCGCGACTTTGCCTGCCTGCAACGTCAATCGAAGCGAAATGACCGAGTCCGCTCCGCCCTCGGGCAATACCAACTCGGTCAACGACGTGCACCGCTCCACGTCAAACATCGAGCGGACGAGTTTGGGTTCACCTGCCGAACTCCACAATCCGTCGCCGATCTCTACTTCGTCAGCGTTCTCCGTGTAGCGAACGCTGTCGGATAGGGGAGCTTGTGCAGGATCGTTCGAGGTGAGCGCCGAGAGGTAGTTGTCGAGCACGTCCATCAAAACCTCTCGGGTGCAAATGCTGGAGTCCGGACCACCGGGTGTCGAGCCGTCAACCCCTCCCCCCGCGCCGCCCGCACTCGGTGGTTCCGTGCTCGTTTCACCGCCGGCGCTCGTTCCCCCACCACCTACACTCGACTCGGAAGGAGCAACCGTCGACTCCCCACCTGCTCCTCCCGCAGCGGATGGGCCCGTTCCGCCCGAGGTGGGCTGCGTTGGTGTGACAGAAGCGATGGGTTCGGAGGCGGTCGGTGACGTGGGCGCAACGCCCGTGTTGTCGGTGTCTGCCGAAGGACCCGGTGACGAGATTGGCGTGGTCGCCGAGTCGGTCGTGTCGGGCACCGTCGACGTCGGCCCTGCCGACAAGGAGTCGGACGGCGTATCGGAGTTCGACTCGTCCTGGGCGCACGCGGCGGGCAACACCGAGCTCAACAACACGAGGCGGCACAACAACGCAGAATGCTGGGTCACCCATCTCTTCTCCGCCTCCTTTGTCTGTAGCGCAAACGTGTTTTTCACCGAACCGCGCCGCCAGAGCAGTACTTGTGAAGCATTCCGCGGACGGTGCTCGACGGACACCGCCACGAGCGCAACCGCGCCTACGCCCCGACAATCGCGCGCTGCGTCGACTCCCGAACCTCTCATCGAGGACGCTCGAGTGGGCGAGCACCGTTGTCGGGCGGTCAGTCGAACCCCCGTTGGGTGACGGTCCGAACAACCGCTCCCGTCGCAGTCGTTTTCTCGACTCCATTCTCTGTTACATCGAATGAGAGTTCGCGAATCGCGAACTCTCATCTGGTCTCCGGAAGGAAGCGAGGTTGAAGTTCGAGACCAATGAACAGGTCTGACCTCGATGCGCGTAGGCCAGTTCGAACTCCGGCGAATTGCCCCCGAGCAGTTTCACGAACTGACAGACGCCGAGGGTCGACAACCTCGGCCGAAGCACCGAGGCGCGCAACCTTGCGAAGCTTGAGTGCTGTGCGCAGTGACGCAGCCGGCACAGCGCCCGAGCGGAGCAGGGCAGCTCAACGCACGCCTCGGGCTCTGGCTGCAGCAACGGGCACGGCTGATCGACACTCGCGCCAAGAACCGCTGGATGCTGCGCCCATTTCGGGAGCGAAAGATTTTGCGCCTCCCCAGCCCATCCTTCGGAAGCTAGAACGGGGTCGTCGGTAGCGCCGCGGCGCCACCACCCTTTGGGCCCAGAGCAACCTGTACCGTGGTTGCGGTCGAATGAAGTCGGTGTTCCGCCAATGAACGTCCAGTTGTTGATCGACGAAATCGTGCGCCAGACGACCGTACTGATCGCTCAGCTGTCCACGGCGACGGGACTGCGAGCACCGTTGTCTCATCTGGCGGACCAGGTTTTTCGCGAGTTGGCGCGCGAACTCGACCAGCAGGGCATCCGTCGCAAGGTCGCCGCCGACATGTTCGGCCTGGCCTTGCGCTCGTACCAAATGAAGCTGCGACGTCTCGAAGAGGAGAACGACCGCGGCGCGAGCTTGTGGCAGAGCCTGTATGGAGATCTGGGCTCTGGAAGCGCAACACGAGACGAGCTGGAGCGACGCCACCGCCCCCACTCTCCCAAACAGGTCGCCGCCGTACTGCAGGACATGGTGCAGAGCGGAATCGCATACAAGTCGGGACGCGGCGACAGAACCGTGTTCGGGCTGACTAGCGAACACGACCGAAAACGCCTCGACGACAGCGAGGGGCGGCGGGTCCACCGCGATCTGTGCTGGTACTTCGTCGCCAGCGGTGCCGCCGGGTCGCGGCGCGATCTGGCGCAGCAACTGCAATTGGCGACTCACGAGATCGACCCGCTCATCGATGAGCTGCTTCACGACGGTCATCTGATCCAGGACGGCTCACGTCTGAGCGCTCGACGCTTCGAACGCGGGATCGACGCCGAGCAGGGTTGGGAAACGTCGGTGATGGACCATTTTCGCGCGGTGACGACGGCCATTGCCGCCAAAGTGAATCACCCGGTGGCGAGCAAAGGAGACGAGGTCGGTGGTGGCACACGCAGCTTCCTCGTTCACTCGCAACACCCCCTTGCGCCAGAAGTCTACCACTTGCTGACCGACACTCGCGAGCGCATCAGCGAATTGTGGCGGCGGGTAGCAGACTACAACCAAGCAGTCCCCCCGCCCACCGACTGCGACAGGGTTACGTTCTACTTCGGGCAGCACGTCGTCCGTGGAGCCGTCGAAGAGACTGAATCGGAAGGCCCGCTCGAGACGTCGCACGACACGACGGCCCCCGCGGGCCGTTCCCTGGACACTCCATGAACCAATTCGATCCACCCCCCACCCTCAGCGCCAGGCTCGGCTCGAAAGCGTGGCATGGAGTTGCGTTCTGGACACTCCTGGTCAGCCAGGTGCCGGCCTGCGGATCACGCGTGCATGACACAGGTGGTACGGATACGAGTACCGACTGGGTCCGTGCGTGCCGGACCGACGGCGACTGCCGAACCGACGAGCATTGTGGTTGCGAGATCTGCACTCGACGCTGCGTCGTCGATGCCGACTGCGAAACGCTATCCGAGAACGCTACCTGCGAACGCGCCCCGGACCGTTGCGGAAACCCGCAAGCGATTTGCGTCCCCGAACCGACCTTTTCATGGTTGACAGCAACGCCAACCGAACCCACAAGCACATCCCCGAGCGAGTGCGTCGCGGTCTACGACACCTCGCAGTGCTGTTTCCCTCACAGCGCGGTGATCCGAGCAGAGCTGGAGGCCAACGAGTGCCTCGTCGAAGTCGGTCAATCCAGCGGACTGCCCCTCGACGTTGGCTGCGACGGGCAACCGCTGTGCCCCGGCGCAAGCTGCGCCATGCGGCTCACCGATGAGTTCATCGCCAAGTCGACGACCAGCGGAGGTTGTGAGCTCGTTCCCCCCTGTGATGATGGCACGTGCATCGGAAGCCCATGCGATCCGCTGCAAGGCTGCAGCGACGGTTTGGCGTGCACGAACACACAGTGTGAATCTTTGGGGCTGACGTGCAACGCATCGGGATGCGGCGGTGAGGGTGTCTGCCGCCCGAGCTATGCGGCTGACGGCTGCGACGGTGGGGATTCCGTGTGCGGATGCGATGGACAAACCTACGCCAGCGTGTGCGAGGCAGACATGGCCCGGGTCAGCATCGACTACTGGGGGGAATGCAGCGACGCTCCAGTGTGTACCCTCGCCATCCAGGCGGGTCCTGGACAGTGTTGTGGCACGCTCGTGGCCGCACCGCGCCACGACCTGACGACCCGGTACTGCCTGCTCGACTTCGAGAACGGAGACGTCAGTGGGGCGCTGGAAGCGCTCGGCGATGGCTGCGTCGGCAACCTCTGTCCCGACTTCGATTGCGGAAACTACTTCGAACAGCTATCGAGCGCAGAGGCGCGGGCCGAACGCATCGACGGCTTGTGCACGTTGACCGCACCTGCCCCCCCACCGCCGGATCCTTGCGTCGCTGCTGTCGACCAGGACCGTTGCTGTCTGGGCTTCGTGGCGGTGCGCGCCAGTGAGCTCGGGACGATCAGCTGCGTGGGCAACCCCGCGGACGTCGAGAACATCGACGACTTCCATTCACTTGCTCCAGCCGAATGCCCCGGTTCGGACTGTCCGGGTGCCGACTGCGTTCCGCTGTCGATGCGTGTGCCGCTGGGCGCTACAGAAGGCGACGACGGACAGTGTGAACTGATCGGTGCCGAGTGAGCTGCTCGATGCGCATGACCAGCTCCCGCGAGCGTTCGAGCGCGAAGCACTCCCCGTCTTCACCGGTTTCACCTCTCCACTCGGGCCCCCCAAAAGCAAACGAAGCTGACGCCTTCCGCGTCAGCGGCACGACCTTGGAGTCGCCCTACTGCCGCGGAAGGCACTGGGTCGTTCACTGGGGCGGGAAACGCCAGTTCTTTGCAACCGGCACCATCAGGCTCGTTGGACGAGGCAGGTACGTGACGAACGGCTGCGCGTTCTGGAAACGCGGATTCAAGTGTGTGAGCACCAGGTTCAGCGGAGTCGCACCGGAACTGGTTTCGATCGCGAACTTCTCCAGATCCACCCATTGAACGATCTTCAAGATTTCGTCTGGCGGGTAGGCGTTGTCCTTCGCGACGGGCAGGCACAGCTGTCGCGCTTCCGTGGCCCGTACTTTGTGCTGCGGGTAGGTGCGCAACAGGGGGTTCTGGTGGTCGAGACGCAGGGAAATGTCCTCCGGCGGTGCTTGGATCCGGTAGCACGCAACGTCGACGTGGCGCACCAATCGCTTGACGGCGTTAGGCACCTCCGCGCCTCGTTTCTCCACGGGCGTGCACAGCTGTTCCAGGCTCCCGGTGACTACCTGAGCATCCCCGATGCCCATGTCGCGGAGCACGGGATTGAGGTGAGTCAGGTTCAAGGGAACGTTGATCTGTTGCTGTGACTGTGCCCGATAGCACGCCAGATCGGTGTAGGAAAGATAGCGCAACGGCAGAGCTGGCGGCACTTTCTCGTTCTTCGTGACCGGCACACACACTTCCTGCAGAGCCCCGACCGTGATCTTCTGGCGGTCGATTCCCAACTCCCGGAGCACGGGGTTGAGATGGTTGATGGTCAGGCTGTTGACCAAGGGCGGCGTGGTGTTACCCGGACGGTAGCACTCGAGATCGAGATTACTCACGTACGCAGCAGGCGACGGCAGCGGAAGCACCTGCGCCTGCGCCGGTGTGGACTTCGTCCCCACGATACCAACTGCCGCGAGCGCGGCAACACCCAGTGCTCCCAGCAGAGACTTTTGCAACTTCTTCATCTTATCCTCCTCACCAGAGGGATTCACCTGTCACAGACACAACGACTATTCAGGCACCCCGCTTTGGGCCACACGAGTAACAGCCACAACCAGGCACAGCA
>QJWJ01000371.1 GCA_003235365.1 Deltaproteobacteria bacterium | reverse complement strand
CCGTCGTCGAAGAACTCGAACCACGCCCCGATCGCCGTTACGGTTCGAGGGGCACGAACTTGAGGTTCGAGGTCGTTCCGTTCTCGTTGTCGCCATCATGCACGACGAGCGCGCCGTGGGGAAAGCCGGCTCCGAGATTGCTGGTGGAGATGTCGAGGCCGTCGGTTTGGCCTACGGCGTCGATGCCGCCGCTCGAGCCGACTTCGAAGCCTCCCAGGTAGGCATTCGTTTCACGGTCGTACGTCACGAAACGGCTCTCGGATTGGATCGAGACGACCAGGTAGCCGCTCGTTCCCGGGCCCAAAGCCAGGCCCACTCCTTCGAGATCGGCGACCACGTGCCCGTCTCCCACCTCCGCGACGGCGACGCGCTCGTCGCCGTCCGTCGGCTCGGCGCCATAGCGCCACAACCCAACATCTTCTTGAGCCACGTACAGTCGACCCAGCTGATCGTCGGCGACGCAGCCTTCGGTGATGCTGCCCATCGCGAACGAGCGAACCAACGTCGCCGCGAGCTGACCACCACTTTCGGACAGCTGGTACTGTTCGACGACGGACTCGCCGGTTTGCTGCGTCACGAACGCATGGAACTGCCCGGTTGCGGCGCTGTGATAAAGACAGAATCCGTAGTTTGGCGCGTTACCAGTCGCCGTTTCGCCAATCGGCTCTCCGAGCCGTCGAGTGGCCGCGTCGAACGACCAGAACTGAATCGTGTCGTAGGTTCGATTGTTTGCGCCGACCAGCACGATATCCGCGCCGCCGAACGGAAAGCCCGTCCGGAGATCGACGTTGCCGATCTTCCCCTCCTGGCGGAACTGCAGCAGCTTTCCCTGCATGTCGAAGACGCCGATCCCACCTGCCGCATCGTCCTTGTCGTCGGCGATTACGACACTGAGCTCGGGGTTGTCGGGGTTTGCGTAGATCGCGGCGTCATCGGCGATGTCGGTGAGCGCTCCGACGTCAAACGACGCCGTCTCCACGGTCGGCCTTGCGGGTTGTGGCACCTGTGGCGTCCGCTGCAAGGCGGTGGGTGCAGGCGAATTGGTCGAAACGGGCTCCGACTCTACGACGGGTGAGGAAGCGGTGCCTCCGTCTCGTGTTGCTGGGGAAAGTGTTGGTGTCGAGTAAACGGATGGCGCTGTCGCGTCCAGTGGTTGGTCGGCGTTCTGCGGCGGCGCGGACGGGTCGTTCGAAGCTTCGGTCACTACCCTCGTCGATACGGTCGTGGTCGTGGTCGTGGTCGTGGTCGACGTGCTGCCGGTTAACGGGTCCTCAGTCGGAGCTTCTCCTTGCGGTGAGTCGGCCTGGGGCCCCCCACCGGGTGGGGTTGCATCGTTGGTGGTGGGAGTGGGGCCCGTGGACGTGGGGGATTGCATTTTTCGTCCTGACTGCGCCGTCTCCGTCGCCTGGAACGACGTGTCCTTGCCGCAGCTGGCGGCGCTCGTCGACCCGACAACCCACACGAGCGCGCCCACCGCTCGCCGCAGCGAGCGCCGTCGATTCGCCTTTCGGCCCCCTGGGAAGCTGGTCATGGTGCCATAGTCCCTCAAACGGAACTCGTGAGGCAGTTGCGCGCCATCGAGCGCTGAATCATCGGCCGCTGATTGCGCCTCGGCCGAACACTTCCGTTGGATGCGCCGTCGGAGTACAAGGGCAGGGGTGAGGGAAGTTGACACAGCGCTGGGAACGTTGAAGCGCTGGGTCGCGGGGTTGTCTGCGCTCGGGTTCACGTTGGTGCTCGTTGCACTCGCGTTGACCTTTGCCCTATCCCAGTCGCCCTGGGTGCCGGTCGCGCGAGTGCTCGCGGGAGGCGCCTTGGGGTGCTCGATCATCGCCATCGGCCTCGCTTTCCAGAATGGGCTGCGGCCGCTGCTCGGTTTGACCACACTCGCCGGCGCGCTCGTCGTGCTGCTCCACGGCGGGATCCTCGACGGGCCGCAGGGCGAGTCACCGGTTGAGTCGTCCGTGCCCTCGTTGGATACGGCGGACGCTCGTCCCGACGGAATCTCGCCAGATTCGGAAGGAGGGCCGTTGGGCGCCGTCTCGGCGGCGGTGTCGTCCAGCTCGGCTTTGCACGTTGGCGATTCCGAGCTCACGCGCCCACCTCCGGTGGCCCTGTCCGCATCTCGCTTGCCGAAGGTTTCGACGCTGGTCACGGGTGGTCGAGTCGCCGCGCAGTGGCGTGGGATGTGGTTCGAAGCCATCGTGCTCAGCGTCGAGGACACCCACGTCGAGGTTCGCTTCGTCGGTTGGGGCAGCGAGTGGGACGAGCGGGTGGAGCTGTCGCAGATCCGTGGCTTGCCTGACGGCGTTCGCGCCACGCCGAGCGCTCAACCCCCCGATTCGCTCGGGGTGCGCCACCCGATCGCGTGTTCGCTGAGTGTCAGGGTATCGGTAATTCGGTCCAGTTCGGCTTCGACGCAGCCACCCGCTGTCGGTCCACTGTTTGCGTCGCGCATCGACGTTCGTGATGTGGAGCCCACGACCGCCATCCCCGGTTTGCGGTCGCTGACAGGGGCAGTGTCTCTGGGGATTGTAGTCGAGGGGGCCATCGCCCTGCCCGAGGCTGGACCCCACCGATTCACGTTCGACGGCGGCACCGACGTGGTGCTGCTGATTGACGGACTG
>QJWJ01000355.1 GCA_003235365.1 Deltaproteobacteria bacterium | reverse complement strand
GAATGTGCCCATCTCGTTGGTGCTCGCTTCAATCGGCATCACGTCGATGACCGGCCTAGCGGGGCTGGTCGTCAAGGCCAGGGTAACCGTGCGCAACGCGCCCAACAGCGGACCCGCATCGCTCTGCGTTTGGCGTTGCGCGTAGAAGTCGTCGCAGCCAGCGATGACGGTTGCCTTGCCGTCCAACGCGACAACACCGAAAGGGAACCCACTTGGCTCGAGAGCCTTGCGACGCTGTGCTTTGCGGACCATGCAGCGTGGGGCGCAGCGCTTCTGGAGTCAGCGTGCCCAATCGTGTCCGGAACTCGTTTGGGCAGCCCCAACCAGCGCTGCATCGCTGGGCTGATCGACTCGGTCAGATGCTCTACGTCTGCAAGGCTCTTGCAGCCCGCGGCGAGCCCAACCAGCACCGCCCGGAGCAACGTGGGTAACGCCCAGCGTTTTCCACGACGATCTCGTGGGTCCCGGGTGCGGTCGAGCTCAGCTTCGGTCAGGCGCTTTCGCAGCAAGCCTGCAATGCGGCGCGTGATTCGAGTTTCTCCCATTCGGCTGGGCCTTTCAGTCACAGGTCCAAGGTCACTGGGAATGTTACTTTGTTGTGATCAGCGTTGCGAGGTTGCCGAATGGACGAAACGAGGCGCGTCCGAACGACGCGCCTCGCCTGGAGTGCTGCCTCAGCGGATCAGCCGGCTCAGCAGATCTTTGAGCCGCACCGCCAAGTGGAGCGTGCGCGTTAGCTCCTCCTGCGGGGCGCTTTTGAATACTTGCGCGAGCTCGACGGCCGCCGCGACTTCGCAAAGCTCACCAAGCGCGATGGCATAAACGCGACTCTTGTCGGCGCGGCTGCGCCGGCCGGCGCCTTCGGCGATGTTGAGCACGCAGGCGATGGTGCTCTTGCGAGCTTGCTCGCGAAGCCGTGCATCGCTGATGCGCAGGTTGCCGATGTGCTCGGCGAACTCGATGGCGACGCGGTAGGCGATGAGTGAGTGATGGGGAAGTGTTGAAAGCGGGGGTTGTGTCTTCGTCATGCCCTCCCCGGCGCAGGTTCCATGACAGCCTTGCCGCTCCACCCGAACCCGATTCCGACACCGAATCCGCTCCCGCATCCTCGCCTTGGCTGGCAGGGAACGTGCGCCTCAGGCAGGACGAAGACACAAGAACCGCGTCAACTCCTCCACCGAACCCGAACCCGGATACCGAACCCGAGCCCCTTTCCGACACAGCGGATTGCGAATTTGTGCAGCGCCGTACCCGCCCCCGAATCCGAATCAAACCAGCTTTGTCATCGCGCACTTGCCCAGCGCGCCCGGCTCGAACACCAATCAAGGCTGAGCCACATCGTTCACCCATCCCGGACTGGCGAGGATTTGAACCCCGGGTCGTTGGCTGCTTGCCGTGGGTAGGTCCCCCCAATGCACGAAGCGCGACGACCCAAGGGTTGTCGCGCTTCGGTTGAGTCTATCTCAGCTCAGTAGCTCGACCACAGCTCCCAAAGCATCTTCGCCGCGAAGTGCGGCCAGCCGTGGTACGTCCCGCCGTATTCCGGGTCGTTGTGGTGGCACCAGTAGACGGGGAAACCGTCGTCACATCCCTGGAACTGAACACAGTTGGACATGTCGTCAGTGTAGCCCTCGACCGGGTCGGACGCGTCGTCGCAGTGGTTGAGATCTTTGTAGAAGTCTCGCATCTGCTCCCCGACTGGCTGGGCAAGGACGCTGTCCTTGGGACTGTGAATGACGACCGCCGTGACTTGTCCGGTGCAGTCACGACTGCTGGCGTTCAGTTCGAAACCGTTCATGGGTTTGGGCGCGCCAGGAGCTACTGAGCGCACCTTGTCGGCGTGCTCGCAGCCCAAAGCTCCGACGAACTCCCCGCCCGAGCTCTCTCCGCCCGCGAAGACACGCGCCTTGTCGATGCAATAGTCGCTCGTGATCTTCTCGTAGAATGGTTCGAAGAAGGGAAAGTCACCGCCGCCCCAACCGCTGCTCTGATTTTGCATGTGTGGGTAGATGCGAATCGCGTCCTGAGCTACTGCCTCGAAACCGGCGTTCTGCTCTGCCCACGTGATCGGGTTGCCCGTCGGGTTGAACATGATCACGACGGGATACGGAGTGTTCTCGTCGTAGCCTTGCGGTAGCTTCACGTAGTAGTCGTGATTGGATACGTTCAGCGGCTGTCCGGAGCTGCCGGTCTGCGGATTTGCTTTGCCACAGCCGTCGCTCGGATCTGCCGCAGCGGGACCATCAGGCGTCGGGGTCGAGCCGCCACCGCCCGCGCCCATCGAGCCACCTGCACCCCCCGCACCGTCGCTGGGCCCGTCGCTGGGTCCGGTGCCACCGGCCCCCTGCGGTTCTGGTGTCTGCACTGGGGAAGTCGTACTCGGCTGCGGAGAGGGGTCGAGCGCGCCGGGCTTTGGTGTCGACGTGTCGGGGGTTGCCGGCAGGGCGGGAGACACCGTTGGTTTGGGGTCGGGCCCGGGCGTGCCGCCTGTGCTGGGCGTCGGCGCCGTCTGCGATGGAGGGGGCGCGACAGTGGTCGGCTGCATGGCAGTGCTGGACGAACTGGTCGTTTCCGTAGCCGATGGGCTGCCCGTTACGGGCGTACCGACCGTATCGGGCTCGTCGGCACCGCAACCCATAGATGTCGACGCGCCAAGCAAGCTCAACAGGAGCGTCAGGCTCGCGTGGCGGGTCACCGTCGTAGTCTTGTTCACGAAAAGTCTCTCCTCAGTCGGTTGCGTTCTCCGCGCCGGTCGACGCGCGACGCAGGTTGGTCGCCATCGGGTGCGGAGTGGTGCGCGTCGGTTTTCTGAATCCTAGCGCGCCACGCTCGTCAATGGACTCGTCGAGTCGAGTTATCATGCCGCCTACGTCGCGTCCGATCCGCAGTTGAACGACGCCTCGCCGGCCTTCGCTTGACGCTCGAAATATCCGTCTGAGCGAGATGCGGTCTCGAGGGGAACGGCGCGCGTTTCCGTGACGGACAGGGCGTTTGAGAACGCAGGGTGACCCAGGCCGCCGCACGCTACGACTGGATTGTTGAAGTCGAGGTTCGCCGTCCCTGGCTCCACCACGCTCAGCCCTGCCACGCGTTGCCTCTCATTGCGTCGCGGTTGGCAACGGCGCTGCGCGGACCGTCAGATTGTTCCCGGACGAAGAGGGCGTTGCCCTGTCGTCGAAGGCGGTGTGGGGGTGGGAAAGGCTCCCTTGCCTCCGAGTTGCTCAGAGCACTTTCTGTTCGAGGATGCGAGTGTGTATCACTTGCCGACCCGTGGTGCCGATGTCGACCAGATCGCCGTTCACGCCGAGCACTGTGAACTTCACGAAAGGCACGGGGATCTTCAGGCTTTCGCCGCCGGACTTGGTCGGGTCCAACACCTCGACCATTTCAATACCCGCTTTTGGCGACAAGATTTCTACCTTGGTCGAGTCGTCGTGGCCGCTCTCTTCGACGGGTATCCCCAGCACAGACACGTTCTTTCCCGGACTGCGTCCGCTGGGTAACTGCACCTTGGATTCAACCTCCACCAACAAGCTTACCGGACGGTTGAGCCCGTGGCGCAAACGCCTACCTCGCAGCGCGGCGAGCGTCTTCGCTGCCACTGACTGCCAAGACTCGTAGCCGAGATTGGTATCGACGACTTCGACCCGGGTGATTGTACCATCGCTGTTCGCGATCACGCGCAGTCGCGCTTTGGATCGTGGTGGCGCCACCCCGACGGCGACCTGGTTCAGCGTGCTCGTGACTAACGCGGCAGGTCCGAGGCCTTTGGCACTATCACTCTCCAGCACGGCTTGAGCCATGCTTCTCTCCAAGCGGTCCTCGGGCGATGGCGGCTCGACTCGAGCGACAGCACCGAGAGCCAGAGGGCTAGGCTTTCCGATGCCCATTTGTTCGAGCGTTAGCGGCCTTCTTTCAGTACTTGGTCCAGCTGGTGAGGGACCCAGGGGTTGCGTTGCGCTCGCCGTCGTGCCTGCGCCTCGCCCGTCGGGAGAGCCTGCGCTTGCATCACCTTCCGCGGCACCGACGTCTTGCTCGAGAGGTTCGGTCGTCGCTGGTTGGATTGGCTGCGACGTGCTGGCGGCCGCGGATTCACTTCCGGTCGTGGTGTGGGTGAAGCCGCCCGCGACCATTGACGGCTGGGTCTGCGTTTCTTCTGGGGTTCGCGCGCCACTTGGCGCCGTGTCTGTGTGTTCGTCGGTGTCCTCGTTCAGGTCGACCTCGAATTCGAATTCGGTTCCGTCCACACGTTCACGTGCTGCTAGTGAGGTGAGCGCGACGAGCTGTGGTTTCAGGACTGCTGCGAACCACAACCCTAGACAGTGGGCTAGCAGCGCCGCAGCCATGAAGTATCGGAGCTTGGGCGCTTGCATGTCGACAGGTTAAGCCCCACCGCTCGAGAGCACAATCGAGTGCAGCCGTCGCGCGTTCGATGGATCTGTCGCTTCAGGCGCAACCTGTGAAATCGCGCGGAGAAATCACGGCGTTGTCGCTGTACCCTCGAACCGTGAAAGCCTCACGCGCTCTGTGCCACCGTCGGCACGACGCGGCGGCGGTTTCATTGTTCCGAAAGCGCGCCGAAGTCGATGATCGGTAGGGTGCGCGATGCGCCGGCGAGGTCTCGCTGCAGCACTTCGGCGATCTCGCTGGGTTCGAAAGGTGTCCCGTCTGCGACGTCTTCGGCGTACGCGTAGTCGCGCTGGCGCGCTGGCGACCCGGTGGCGAGGTGATAGTCGAAGCCATCGCGCGTCTCGAACAACGGATCGCTCACGACGTTGTCGGAGCCCGAAGCGTCGATGATGTTGTGCTCTACCTTCGAGGAGGCGTCGGTTTCGACGCTCAAGTCGAGCGTGTTGTCCCAAAAGACGTTGCCGACGATCTTGATTTGCGCTGTGTCCGTTGCATGGATGCCCCGGGTCGCCGACACGATGCTGTTGTTGAGCAACAGCACGAACGCGTCGTTGTACAGCACCATCCCGTTGGCGCAGTTGGCCATCAGATTACCTGCCATCAGGATCTGCGCGTTCGTCTTCGCCTCGAAACACGACGCCAGGTCCGGATCCGAGTCGAATCCTTCGATGCGATTGTTCGCGACAATCATCCGACAATTGCTGACCGCGATGGCATCTTGCCCGCCTTGCACGAGCACGTTGCCAACCACCTTCGCAGTGGCGTCTGGTGTGCAATCATCGAGGTCCAGAGCGTCGATGGCGGGGGCCATCGCGCCGATCGTGTTGTTTTGCAGCACGAACATCGATTCTTTGGCGACGACGGCGGAACTCGCTGCCGCGCCCTGGGCATCGGTGCCCAGTGTCGAATCGTGGATCCACACGTCCTCGGCAAGCCCAAGCAACACCCCGTTCCCAGTCTCTTGCCAGCCGTCTATCGTGCAGTGATCGATCTCGACGGGCGCGAGGCCCGTCTCTTCGACGTGAAGGAGCGTCGTTCCGTTGCGCACGTCGCACTGGTGCAATTCGCTGCGCCCCCCAGCGAGCAGGATTTCCGCAAAGCCCGCGCTGCCGCCACCTTCGATCGTGAACGGGTTCGATGCCGTCCCCAAACCGTAGAGCTGACCCATGACCGACAGTGTCACGCCGTCTGCCAGGACCACATGGGCACCTTCCGCCAGGATCAGCACCACGCCTTCCGGCACCACGAGATCGGTTCCGATGGTGTAGTCACCTGCGCCGAGGAGCACGATGCCCTCGAGCTCCTCAGGAAGCTCGCCTGGTGCGATGGTTGGGTCGTTCGCGCTGGCACCAGTGGTGAATGCCCCGAGGGTGATCGTGCCGGACTCGTAGTCCGCCACGAGTTGGCCAATCGCCGGTGGCGGTTCGATGGGTGGCGGTCCTGCCTCGGATTCGGGCGCTGGGGTGGTCGGTTGCGGTTCGGTGCCCGCGTCGGCACGTTGGGAGGGGACCGGCGCTGGGCCGCCAGCTTCCGGCGATGGAGGAGTCGCGGCGCCATCCGGTGATGGGTGGGGTGTTGGTGTCGTTGCGTCGGGTGAACTGGGCTGGGGGTCTGGTGTCGCCGACGGCTCCGGGCCGGGGGGGCTGGGCGGCCCGGCGTCTTGCGACCGAGCGTCCTCATCGATGGTCGTCACCGCCGTGTCGTCGGTGAGCGCGCCGGGGCTGTCGTCGCTGGTGTCGCCGTCGTCGTCCGTCGCCGCCGGGGCGCCCGGTGGATTGCCCGCATCAGTCATGATTTCGAAGCGTTTTCCTGTGCATCCGGCCAGGGCCGCGCAGACCACGAGCACCGTCAGCAAGGTCCTCGACGCGGGCGTTCGTGTCTTTTCCGTGGCGGGTGGCCTTGCTTCGACGTCGTTGGCGGGGGTCGGGATGTGGATCATCTTGTGAGGTCGTTGTTCCCCCCAAACCAGGGTCGACGGACTCGGGCGAGGGCACGAAAGTTCGACGCATGCTAGCGCGCGGGCGTCGGGGCGCGACAGCGTCGCGGGCGTCGTCGGGCAATTCTGACATCGCGAGGGGGCGTTGGGCCAGGCCTGGCAGTTGCGGTGCGTCTCCTTGGCCATCGCCTGGCGTGGGCCCGAGGCTATTTGTGGATTATTCGAGACACCGTCGAATCGCGGGTTCACGGACGGCCGAAACCGTTCGGGTGGGTGTCGCGTTTCAACAATGCGCCGTGCCGGCGAGGGTCACGGAGAACGCGAGCCGGCGTCGGGGGGCGCTGCCATCAGGTCAGGCTCGGGTTCGACGGGTGGCGCAGGCATTTGCATGTCGATATCAAGCAGGATCCGCTGGCCGGGTGCGACCTCGAGCACGCGTTGCTCGCTGGGAGCCTTGGGGTGGTCGAAGCGCACGTAGTGCGTTCCCGGGCGCAGGGGGATGGGTGCTGCAAATGGGGTCGTCGCGACCTGTTGTCCATCCACGACCACATGCGCCCACGGCCGCGCGATGCAAGACAGGAAGCCGGCGTTGGCGGGTGCCAGTTCCAGCCCGGTGTGTGGTTTCGGTTGCTCGATGTGTGGGCCGCGACCCTGACGGGAAACGTCCCGGATCATCAACGTACCTCCAACGACCAGCACCGAGCACGCGGCGTACACCAGCAGCGCGCGACCGAGGAGGCTCCGCTGCTCGTCCATTGGCATCCGACTGGGTAGCGGCGTCGTCGTGGGGTCGACGAGCCCGGCGCGTGCCAGCTCCGGTAGGATGGCATCCCGCGGAGTCGGATTGCCGTATTGGGCAAGCACGGCATCCAGCATCACCAGCATTTCGTCGATGTTCTGGAAGCGATCCGCGGGCAACTTCTGTAGCGAGCGCAGCGCGATGCGCTCGATCACCGGCGGTACGTCACTCGCAAAGCGACTGATGGCGGGCGGAGGTTCGTGACGAATGCGCTGGGTCGTGGTGCGCGTGTCTGATGCGTCGAACGGGCGGTGCCCGGTGACCATCTCGTAGAAGATGACTCCGACCGAGAACAGGTCGCTTCGAGGATCCGTCGCCTCGCCGAGCAACTGTTCCGGCGACATGTACGACGGGCTTTCGAAACCGCTGTCTGCCTCGAGCAACTCCGGCGGTGGAGGCGCCGACTTTTCTGCCGCGAGGAAGAAGTTGGTCAGCTTGATGTCGCCGTCGCGCGACACCCAGATGTTCTTTGGGTGAACGTCGCGGTGGACGATCCCCCGAGAATGAACGTAGCCGAGGGTGGCAACCAGCTGCTGCGCAATCGCGACGCATGCAGGAATGCTCAGGCTCCCGTTTTTCTCCAGCAGCTCCTCGAGGGTGACACCATCGACGTGCTCCAGCACCAACCACATGCTGCTGGGTCGCTGCACGAATTCGTACAGCTGCACGATGTTCTTGTGCTGGAGTTGCGCCAGCAGTTTGGCTTCCTGTCCGAGGGGACCGGCAAATGGCGATTCGGGTAGGACGTTCGGGCTGAGCGCTTTGATCACCACGGCTCGCCCCAAGGAGCGCTGCCGCCCCAAGTACCAGTCCGTGGCCGGCCCCGAACGCAACTTCTCGACTACCTCGCAGCCGTCGAAATGGGGCTCATTCGCCATTGCCCCGGGGCGTCTCACAGCCGCACCCCCTTTGGCAACAGCCTGGCGGAGGATTTCCACGGCCCCGCGCCCGCGGAGCGTCGTTGCATCGCGGGCCGTAGCTCGGGTTATAACCGCCCCGGTCATGAATTTGCCCCCGGAAAGCCCCGAGTCGGACGCCGTGCCGCCCGTCCCGGCCGCCCCCGCCGAGTCCAATGCTCCCGCTGTGGCGGCCACGCAGCAGGAGGGGCGCGCCGAGCCGACGCCCGAACGACCCAGCAGTCCCAAGCCTCCGAGCTGGGCATCAAAGCGCAAGGCTGCGCTGGCGGCGGGGTGGACCAGCTTTCGCCGGCAATTGCGCGCGCTGATTAGCAACCCTCGGGGGACCGCGGCCGGCTGGTGGCGGGCCGTGGCCAAGGCCGCTCGGGACTATTTTTCGCAAGTGCCGACGTTTGCCGTCGCGTTCCCCCCCCTGCTCATTTTGAGTGTGGCGGTCTTCACGCGCAGTCTGTGGACGAACTACATCTTCGACGAGCAGGAGGCACTGCTCGCGAACCCCTACGTCAACGGC
>QJWJ01000262.1 GCA_003235365.1 Deltaproteobacteria bacterium | reverse complement strand
GAGGGCGATGGGGAACTCCGTCTGCGTCCCCAGGTCGTGGCCGTAGAGGTCGAAGTCCGCGCCGCCACTGGGCCAGTCGGACCACGTGACGATGTCGCCGCTGACGTCGGGGCCCCCCGGACGAAGGGCGATCGCCGCATCCGCGGGCATGGGCGTGATCGCTTGTGTCGCGACCGGCTTCATACCGTGGCGGGTATCTGGTCCTGACTTCCTGGCTTGGTGGTTCGCGGGCTGGTTGTTGTGCCTCGCTGCTGCCATCACGGTGAAGTACGAGCTTCTCAGACTCGAGTGCTCGAACGATCATCGTGGAGAACCACTCGACCCTTTCGAGACGGCGTACCTCAGAGGCGGCGGGGGCGCGGCGGTGGATGGCGCGATAGCGGCACTCGTCGCAACGGGTGCGGCATCACTGGATGAAACCACTCCAACCCTGACGGTAGCAGCACCCATCGCTCACACTGCGCACCCTTTCGTTGCCCGAGTGCATGCGCGGCTGAAAGCCATGGGGCAGGCGACTCCTGCTGAACTCGAGGCGGACGCGGAAGCGATGAGCGGCGATCTTCGCCGACACCTGGTTGAGCTCGAGCTCATCTCGACGCCTGCGTCGCTGCCGTTGGCGTTCGCGCTCGTCGCGCCGATGGTCGGCATGGCGCGGATCGCCAGTCGAATTGGCTCGCCGCACCCAATCGGGGCTACGATCGTGCTCGTAGTGGTCAGCCTGATTGTCGCGTGGACACATTTCAAACCCTCCTTTCGCACGCCCTCTGGGGAGCGATTGCTGTACGGTTTGCAGCGGCGCAACGTCGTCCTCCGTGAATCTGCGGGCGAAATAACGGCTCTGAGCGGCGAATCGATCCCGCTCGCCGTGGCACTCTTTGGGCTCGCAGCACTTGCCAGCCACGCGGAGCTTGGAGCGTTGTACCGCGCCAGCTACCCCGTGCGGCGGGGCGGAAACTCCGACGGCTCCGACGGTGGTGGCGACGGCTGTGGTGGTGACGGCTGTGGTGGCGGCGACGGCTGTGGTGGTGGCGACGGCTGTGGTGGTGGTTGCGGAGGATGTAGTGGGTGAGGGGAACCGGCGGCGGCTCCTGCTCTTCTGCGGCCGCTCCCGCGAGAAGTCCCGGCCCACGGGTAACGGAGACGATGAGTGTCTCCAAAACGGGGAATTCGAGACGTATTGGTCGGAAATTGAACGGGCATACCGTTCGTAAGCAGACGTATTTGTTCGCTCAGCGGCTGGGACTCCCGAAAACGGCGACGTATTTGTCTACTATTCGGTCCAGCCCGCTGATTCTCCGTTCATTCGAGCCAAATACGGCTCCAGAGAGGGTTCTTTTGAGCCAAATATGTCTGTATTTTCGACGGTGTAACCGTTGTTACGAGACAAATTTGTCTTTCGAAGCTCGGGTGTGGGGGATCAATGGGGCCTGAAATGTCTCCATTAGTCAGTTGCGTCCGTTCGGAACGAGCCAATGCTGCCGGGACCCCTGAAGCTGACGCGTCCGTGACTGCCTGGCCACGGGGCGCGGGCCGCAAACTGCCAAACTCGACCCATTTGTGTTCACCCTGGGCGTCGTGACGCGCCGCGGGCCCGGATGCGCTGGTCTGGTGGAGCTTCTGTGATATGCCCGCGCCGATGGCCAGTCGCCGCATCGAACACCGCTACGACGATCCGGTTGCCGTGATTTGGCTCGACGCCGCGGCTCGGCTGGGCATGCACGTGGTGCGGTCCGACGACGTGTATGCGTCGTGGGACGGTGCGGGCACGCTGAGCATCGCCGAGAGTGCGCATTTCGACGCGGACGACAGTCTAGCTCAAATGATCTTCCACGAGATCTGCCACGCCCTGGTCGCGGGCGATCGCCGACACCAGTCCGACTGGGGGCTGACGAACGACGACGATCGCGACTTGGTGTTCGAGCACGCGACTCATCGCCTGCAGGCGGCACTGGCCGCGCCCCATGGGTTGCGAGACTTCCTCGCAGTCACGACCGATTGGCGGCCGTATTGGGACGGGTTACCGCGCGACCCCCTCGCTGACGGCGATGATCCGGCGATTGAGATTGCCCAGCGTGCTCACTTGCGATCGACGCGCCCGCCTTGGCAAGCGGTGCTGAACGATGCGCTGCACGCGACCGCCAAGCTCGCCGACATGATGCGGCCGCTGGTCGGCGCCGATTCGTTGTGGAGCAAGACTCGCGGCCGGCATCGAACCGGGTTCTTGCTTCACGACGAAGAGCAACGCTGCAGCGATTGTGCGTGGTCCTACGCCACGGCATCTGGGCGCATGCGTTGTCGGCGTAGCAAGCTCGCCGGCAACACGGTCGTCGCGCTCGCGTCGGACGAACCGGCGTGTGAGATGTGGGAAGCCAAGCTCAGCGGCGACGATTGTGGTCAGTGTGGCGCGTGTTGCCGCGAGGGATTCGATCTGGTTCAGGTTCGGACAAAGGACCGCTTCTTGAAGCGCTATCCGGAGCTGGTCAGTGAGTCGTCGCTCGGGTTGCACGTGGCGCGACCTTCGGGTCGTTGCAGGGCCCTTCACGGTGACGGTTCCGAGCCCCGACCCTTTCGTTGTGCTCACTACGCGGATCGGCCGCGTGCGTGCGCGGAGTTTCCGGTTGCCGGCGAGGCGTGCTTGCTGGCGAGGCGACGCGTCGGTTTGAGCAAGTGATGTCGTCGCCCCTCGCGGTTCGGATTCGAACGAGGGACGCGAAGTGACGACTCACGGTACGACGACGTCGTCGCTCAGTTCGATGCGACTCCAGCTTTGGTCGAGTTCGAGACGAAAACTACCCAGGTGAGTGTGCGGGGGCGCCCCGCCATAGTCGTCGGGCGACAACAGGGACAGGAAGCGCGATTCGTCGGCGCGTTCGTACAGGTGGTAGATCTTGCCCGGGATCTTCTGCAAGCGGCACTCGGCCCGGTGTACCGACACGTCGGTTTGCGCCTTTTCCAGGATCGCGCGGGCTTGTTCTTGCAGCTGGCGCATCTGCGCAGCGATGAGCTGCAGCTGGGCGTTCGTCTGGCTCGCGATGCGCTCCGACGCCGCCTCGATCTGTTGGGCGGTGTCGACGAGGGAGATGCTGCTGGACAGGCGGTGAGTGGGGTACGGTGAACTCAGCGCCGGTCCGTCGTGATTGGGACCGGAGTATTTGCGCGACATGAGCGCGTCACTTCTTCTCGGAGTCGGCTGGGGCGGGCTTGGGCAGACCTTTGAGGAACTGTTGGACGCCGAGCGGCGTCTCGATCGACGGCTTGCCGAGCACCGAGGTGTAAGTACTGCCCATGCCGATTGCGCTGGCTACCGATGGCAGGGTGCCTTGACGATGCAGAACGACCAATGCGGCCAGGGCTGCGACCACGACGAGTGGGATGCTCTCTTTCGACCGATACCACGGCGCGCGAACGACGGGCGTGGCCGGGGTCGGCATTGCCGCCGATTGGAACGGCATGGCAGCGGGTGCGGCCGATGGCATCATCGCCGGTGGAGCCGCGGAGGGCATTGCCGCGGCGGGCGGAGCCGAGCCGAACGCCTCTGGGGGCAACGGTGGTGGTCGCGAGTTTACAGGTGGGGGGGCCGAGCCCATGGGCGGCGGCGCCTGGGAGCCCGGGAACGCGCCGGGGGGTTGAGATGGCGGGACGGGCATGGTGGCGCCCCCAAAGCCTACCGGTGGGGGACCACCGGGAACGATGGGAACCGTCCCTCCGAAGCCCGCGGGAGGTGGAGGATGCGACGGGACGATCGGTACCGTGCCCGACATTCCGCCGCGAGGGGGCGCTGAAGCGAGCGGTGGCGAGGGAGGTAGCGACGGGGCCGCTGCCGGCGGCGGCCGGCTGGTGGCGACGGCCTGATTGGCCAGGTGTTGGAAGGCGTTCGTCGGTAAGGGAGGAGGGGCGCTGGCTTTGGGCTTGGGACCCGTCACGGCGACGACGGCTGCGGCAGTCTCTGCGAGGCTCGGGGCTTTGCCTCGTGCGGGGCTCGCCGTCGCTGCCGCCGGTGCTGCGCGGACCGGCGAGGGAACGATTGGAGGAGCGCCGGCTCCCGGACGGGGGACGGCCACACCCGGTCTGGGGATCGGAGCGGCCGGTCGTGCTCCATGGCCGGCTCCGGGCGCGCCGTACTTCTGCGTCGGCGCGGGCATCGAAGGCGGCGCGGGCATCGAAGGCGGTGCGGGCATCGAAGGCGGCGCGGGCGGATCGAGACCCGCCACCACGTACAGGGGTTGCCACTCGGTCGTTCCCAATTCGCGAATGCGAGTCGCCTCGGAAACCACATTGCGGCTGAACGCGTCGTCGAGTTGGTCCAAGGTCATCACCCGTGTGTCGTTGGGTGCCACCTCGACTTGCCAAAGTTCAGCGTCGGACATCGAACCTCTCCTGGTGTGTCACTGTGCAAGCGCCCAGCGCGCCGTTGAACGACCGCATGCTGAACGACCGAACGCCGCGTGCTCTGCGCGTCGCTGTGACCGGTGCTGGTTGCAGGTTTTCACCGGGGCGTCGCCCCTGCGCGCTGGTCGAACCCCTGGCAGAGCGAGCGTTTCGACGGTTCCGACTCGCCGCGCGGTCGGCGCGATGCAGGCATCGGCGCTGGAACCTCGTTGTCCAGCGACGGCATGTGGGGGCACGGGGGGCCACGATCCGAAGGCTAGCGGATAGCGGGCGACGTGCGTAAACCTCTGCAGAAAAAACCCGGCCGATGGCCTTGCCCACGAGCACTAGTCTCCTGGAAAAAGCCACTGAGATCGGAGGGATCGGTGATGCGGGCCGACCGTGTCGTTTCATCTCGACCAGGTGCCGATGTCGGCAATTTCTTCCGCTCGAACCCTCGCTGAGGCCACCACCCCGTATCGATCCAGTGGTCATGGTCGTCGAAAGGGGGTCAGTCTGGCTCGGCTTTGCCGATCTCTGGGGTTAAGCGTCACATGCCGCTATGCTAGCCTCGTTCAGGAGGACAAATGGCTCGAGACCCTTTCGCAGAACTAGCTACTCCATCGGCAGGGGGGCTCGGATCCAAGTTCAATGGCAGCAGGTTCACCATCGGCCTGTTGGTGATCTTACTCCTGGCGTTTGCTTTTGGCTTCTACATGCCCTTGAGCGGCGCGCACGAGATGCTCGTCAAGGAACACGAGACGCTCAACTCGAGCAAAGGTGAGACGACAGCTCAGCTGGAGAAGACCACTGCCCAATTGATGGACACCCAGAAAGAACGCGATGAGGCATCGGGGAAGCTCAAGACGTTCGAGGATGCCAAATCTGCCGCTGACAAGAAGGTCGAGGACCTGTTCAACTCGGCCAAAGACAAGTTGAGCGCGCAGCTCAAGAGCAGTCTGGTCAGCATCGAGCAGCGAAAAGACGGCGCGGTCGTGAGCATCGATGATCTGGCGTTGTTCCGCGGGCACGAGGTGTCCGTGCATCCGCCGGGACGGAAGTTGCTGTGTGGGGTCGGCAAGGCGATCAAAGACTTGGGGGCCAGCGTGGCGGTGCGCGGCAGCACCGTCGACTCGAAGGTGAACAACCCGATCCTGAAGAAGGACTTCAGCAACGTTTGGGAGCTCAGTGCGGCGCGGGCCGTTGGCGCCGTTCGTGTGCTCGAGAGTTGTGGCATCCCGGGCGCACGCCTGAGCGCCGTAGGCGTCGGGCAGCACGAAGAGGGAAAACCGGCGAACAAGAAGTCCGAAGGTCGGATTCGGCTCCAGCTGACGCTGTCCGAAGATTGAGCATTCGGATCGGCTGCGCTGTCGTGCGCGACTCTCAGTCGAGCGCGAGCCCCAGCTGTCGCCGTAGTTCGAGATAGCTGTTGCTCATGGCGAAGCTGAACAGGTCCGCAAGCTGATCTTGCAGCGGTATCCTGCCGGCAGGGAAGCGTTGAAGCGTGCGGGCGGCGATCTGGGGATCGGCACACGCCAGCAGGCCGACGCGATTGGAGATCAAGTCGAGTTGCTGTTGCCAGGCCGCGATGCGAGCCGGGGCCGTGGTCGGGTCGAAGCCTTCGAGGCGCTCGTTCAGCGCGTGAAGTGAGCCTGGGTCCAGCTGTCGCTTCAGCGACTTGCCCAGACGGTGCGCGCGCTCGTTGGGTTTGCCGATTCGCCCAGTGGCAAACAGAGTCGCAGCGATCAAGTCGAGCAGCCCGTCGTGGTCGGCGAAGTGCAACGACGAGCGGGCCTCCGGTTGAAGACGGCTCAAGGCCCGCGCCCAGATGAACAACAGCTCGCGTGCGCTCAGGCCCCTACCCACGCCTTTGCCCACGCGCCACGCCGCCTGATCCGTCGGCAGTAGGCTCGGCAGTTCGCCCGACTCGGCGAGGTACAGCTCTGGAACCGGGATGCTGAGCAGCTGACAGACCCAACTGAACGCCCGGGCCAAGGTCGTCGTACTCGAGGCGGGAGCTTCAGCGGACAGCTCACGGAGGATTTGTTGCTGCTGACGCTGCTTGGGAAGGTCGATGCGACGGGCAACGTCGCCGATGAACGTGAACAACGAACCGAGCTGGGGGTCGCTGGCTGCCGCGCTCAGCCCTGAAGAGTAGTGGCCCGGGGCGAGTGCGGAGGCTGGTCTCGGTAGGCCATCGCTGACGTTGAGCGCGAGGATTTCTTGCTCGGGTTCTTCCGCTGGACCCAAGAACGCGACGATCGACGCGGCGTTCCAGGCGAGGTCCTTCTCACGGATCCAGAAGAAGAAGGCAGCGGCACGACGGTAGCAGCGGATGTTCAGCGGGTCGACGCGAAGGGCGCTCTTGTAGTGAATCTCGGCGTCGTCGACGCGATCGAGCGTCTCGTAGAACGCGGCCGCCTCCAGCTGAAGCTCGCTGCGCCTCGGTTGAAGTTCGCAGGCTCGCTCCAGCGCGCGGCTTGCCCGCTGTGGAGAGTTCAGCTTCGACATGTATAGGCGCGACGCCGCCAAGCAGAGCTTGGATACCGCTTGCGGGTCTGGGTGACCAGAGATGAGCTGTTCGTACAGCGTGGCGAGCTCTTCCCACTGCTCGAGGCGTGCCAACAGCGTTGCCGCAACTTGCAAGGCAGCAACCGAGTTGGGAAACAAGGATAGGCAGCGGCGAGCCGTATCCAAGGCTTCACGTGCATCGTCGTTGGCAAGTGCCGCTTGCGCTCTGGCCACGAGTGCTGCTTCGTCGACGGCCTCGCTCGGCGGCGGTGGTGGACGCGGCGGCTGCCACGATTCGGGGCCGGCGAACAGTGGCGGTGCCTTGGGAGGCCGCGAGGGAATGGGTTGAGCTTCCGCGGCCACGACAGGTGGTTCCGGGGAAGGTTGCGCCGCGACCGAGTTCTCGCTCATCGTCGGATCTGCCACGGGGGGCGGGGGAAAGGCGATGGGGGCGGCGGGTGAATCGTGCGCAGTGCCGGGCGGCTTGGGTTCCGTCGGTTGGGACTGACTGCTCGGCGGTGGGGTGATTTCAGGCGGCGCCCCGATGGGCAATTCGCCCGACGCCGTGGGAGCTTCGCTCGGGCGTTCTTGCTCCCAATCGTCGTCGAACCCGCTTCCTTCGGGGGACCCCGGACTCGTCGCGTAGACGTCTCGGGGCGGTTCGTCCTCTGGGGGTGGGGTCCGATCGTGGACGAATCGGTGTTCAGTTGGGATTGCCGGTTCGACACCCGACGTCGGAGCTTCGTCGACGGGACCGGCGGTTTCGGTTTCGCCCGACGCGGCGGTCGGATCCATGGCGGTACTCGACACTTCGAGTTGCTCCTCGTTCGGGAATGCGAACGAGGGCGATTGCCCCGGGGGCGGTCCGACGTCTTCCGTTTGTGAGTTGGACGCAGATTCGGAGGCCGGCGTGAAATGCTCGAACAGCGCCACTGCGCCTTCCAGGCTGGGTTGCGTCGAGACCGGCGCCACCGTGCGTGGGGACGGATCGACGACCGCGGCTGCCGCGACGGCGACGCCGGAGGCGCGCTCCAGCGGCGGCGGCGGGCTCACTCCCGCCGGTTGGGAGGAGCGCTCGACGGGCAGCGGCGGCGGAGGTGCGACCGGTTGCGAGGCACGCTCGACGGGAACCGGCGGTGGAGTTGGCATCGCCGGTGTCGAGACTCGGTCGGGTGGCGGTGCGGCCTCAACGGCCACGCCCGGCTGAGACGTTCGCTCGAACGGCAGCGGTGGTGGAACCGATTGGCGGGGCTCGACGTTGCTGCTTGGCGGACCGTTGGCGGTGGTGCTCGAACCCGGTTGCGCTTCGGCGTTGGGCACCGGGTATCCGCTGTTGTCGGGTAACAGGGTCGGGGAGTGGTTCAGCTCCGCGCCGTGGCTTGCAGCAAAGGGGGGGGCAGCGACGGTCGGCGGCGGCGTCAACGGCGGTGGCGGCAGCGGAGGCACGACGCCCATTCGAACCATTGGGCTCGGTGACAACGCCGCGGGGTTGGACGGAAACTGGCGTCGCGGCAACACCACGAAATCGGGCTCTGCTGGCACGAAACCGATGGCCAAGCCCGGAGACTCGTCGCGCTCGTGGAGCCAATCGTACAGCTCTGTCGCTTTGGTTGGAGCGTACGCGTTCGACAATTCCTTGAGTCCCACCTCGATGAGGGATGCAAACGCGGAAGCGGAGCGACCCGAAGCGCCCCA
>QJWJ01000321.1 GCA_003235365.1 Deltaproteobacteria bacterium | reverse complement strand
AAGCTTGACCTCAACTTGAAACGTGTCGTCGAAACTGGCGGTTCACACACGACGCGATACGCGATCAGCGCTGGCAGCAGGATTCCGGCAGTTGGGGGCCAAGGGTGCCTGATGGGGCGCTCGTGGCGCTGTTCGCATTGAGGGTCAGAAACCGCCGGTGACAGTTAGTACGATGGTGCGAAGCACCATGAAGGGGGAAGACGTGAATATCTACTCGATGCGGCGGCGTAATTTGTCGCTCGGGCTGGTCGGCGCTGCAATGCTTTTGGTCTCGGCGCTGCCTGCGCACGCAGATCTCGGCTTTGAAGCCGGGCTCTCGGGCTGGAGCGTCGTGCCCACGCCGGCGGATTCGGTAGAGGTGGTCACCGGCTGCGAAGGGTTCGGCTGCGCGACCACGGCGCCGGTTTACGAACAGTACAAGATCCAGGTGCCGACGGCCTCGGGCACCAAGATGGCGCGGTTGGGGACGCCCCAGGATGGCAACCAAAAGCAGAATCGCGGTCCGAACGAAATTATCAGCGATCCAATCACCATTCCAGCGAACACGCCCTACGTGCGCGTGGCATTTCGGCTCTTCTCCTACGAATTTCGCGCGGCCGACAAATTCGTCGTAGAGGTGCTGGGCGCGAACGGTGCCCGCGTCGAAACGTTGGCCGGTCAAAAGTTCGCGCTCGGTAGCGCAGGTACCTGCGCATTAGCGGGCCCGCTCTGCGAAATCACCATCAACGTGGCGAAGACTCCGAAGGCGCCACGTGACACGGGTTGGGTGTCGGCGTACATCCGGGGTGTGGAGGCGGGCGCCACCATTCGATTGCGCTACACATTGATTGGGGATGACAACCAAAGTCAGCCGAGCTGGATCTATGCTGACGCGTATCCGCTGCCCGTGACGGCAAGCCTGTTTTTCAGCCCGGGTAAGGCGGATGAGTGCATTCCAGGTGAATCCGGCCAGCCGGCCCAATGTGGCGTTGCGTCCGAAGGCGACACCGTATTCTTCGATTGCGCCTCGGCAGGCTTGTCCGTGAACCCGAACGGGGGTGCCGTGAATTGCCATTGGGAGGCCACGGGCGGTGGGCTCGTCGACGGTCAAGAGCTAGACGGGCCGTTCGTCGCCTTCTGGTTCCCGGACGACAACAATCCGCAAGTAAAGCTCACGGTGTCGGATCCGGCCGACCCCGGTAACAGCCGGACCATCATCACTGGCGTTGCGGGGGTACCGGCAATCAATCTGCAGAACCATGCACCGTCAGTATCGGTGAACGATCTTGAAGTGCTGACTGGCGGTACTGGCACGGCCAGGTGCTTGTTCATCGACCCAGGTATCGGCCAGATCAGCGGTGGACAGGTCACCGAACCGGAAATCACGAACGTCGGCATCAACGGCGCCATCGGCGACGTGTCGGTCGACATGGAATCCGAGCCGGCGTTTACGAGTGGTGTCGCCACCGCGACGGTCAACGCAGACGGTATCTGCACGGTGTCGGATCGAAACGGCGAGTCCGGTAGTGCTGGCTTCACAGTTACGACGCTGAGCGCGGGAGACATTCAACTCCGCGAAGGGACATGGGAAGGCGTCAACGGTAACGACACCACCCTGAATGCCACGCCGTTTGCTCCGGGTGTCACGCGGCTCGCATACCTCGCGAACCCAAGTGACATCGACGTCTACGAAGTGGTGCACGTCGACATCGACAACGACGGAGTCCTCGATCCTCCACAGCCAGGTACCGAGGTGCTGATCACGGTCGAGCCACCGGACGCGGACTACGACTTGATCGTCCTGGCCGAAACGTACTCGACGACAAATCCGGCCTATGTAGGGCCGTTGGTTTCCGCCCCGCTGTATACCTCATTCCAACAACTCACGCCCCAGGCATCGCCGTTGTACACGTCGAGCACTATGTTGGGGGGGATGTCGGCTTCGCCGCTGTACACGAGCAACAACGAGTTCACGCCGCGAACGTCGCCCCTTTACACCTCCTCGACCGGCATCCCCAAAATGACGACGTCGCCCTTGTACACGTCGTTGGGACGGGACCTAAGCACCGTCCAGATTTCGCCGCTATACACCTCCTTCAAAGATGGGCTCATCACGCCGGGGTCCGTGCCACTTTCAGAGTTTCCCAGCGCGACTAGCAGCAATCTCACTACTAGCGACGTGGGCTGGACTGAGCTTGGTTCTGAAAACCTCAGTGGCCTACAGGCGGACGACGTCGAGGTCGTGGCGGTCTCGGCTGGGCTCGGTGGTGCCACTGAGCAAGCTCTTGTTAAAGTTCTGCCCGGCACCAAGAAGCTCTTCTTCGCCGTGGTTGCCACTGCGGGCGCGCAGTCGACCGAGCCGTATGCGGCGGGCACGACGATTGCGGCGCCGGCGTCGCAAAAGTCGCTATTGGCGGGCACGACGCTGTGTGACGCAGACGACACCTTCGATGCGAGTCATGGTGCTGCTGGAACAACGACCCTTCCGACATCTGGAATCTTGGTCATCTCGCAACGCGAGCGCTTCCTGATCGCGAATGGCATAGATGTTTCCGATCCGAACGGCGTTTGGGCGAGTATCGAGACCGCGGTGACCGCCGCTGGCGGTACCCTCGTCTCGGTGCCGGGCGCTTGGTACCAAGAGGACCCTGACCC
>QJWJ01000442.1 GCA_003235365.1 Deltaproteobacteria bacterium | reverse complement strand
GCCGCAAAACCTCGACATCCAAGCCCTTTTTTCCCGAGCCCCAACGACCTGGAACACCATCCAGAATCGTTCTCATATTGCGGCTATGAAAGATCACTGTGCAGAATCCGTGACATGGGAGGCAGCGCCACTGACGCCTCCTAGCCGTCACTTGCCGCGTCTTCCGCTCGCAACTGAACTCTCCCAGGAAGATGATCCTCACAGCGAAGTCAGAACGCGGGGCATTTAACCATTTAGCGTTCAGCGCCGCGACGCGCACGTCAGACACGCATCCACATCGCGCAGCTCGCTCGCCTTTGCACATGCGACGCGCGCCCCCACCGCCAAGAGCGTGCAATCGCGGGCCACAAAGACGAAAGTGCAGAGTGCTGAGCCCACAGCGCCCAGACGGCGATGCTCCAAGCCCCACCCAAAGCAGGGCTTGGCGGAATCGCCAAGGACCCGCTCCAGAACAAGTTGGCATCGGTGCGGTCTGCGGGAGATCGACAAGTTGCCGCGGTCCTGATCGATAACAGTCCTGATGTCCAAAGGCGCGGGTCCTCGCTTGCTCGGTCGTCAACGCGCTCGAGCGATTGGCTCAAGAAAGAACTTCGTGGAGAAGTATCCAGTCGCGACTCCAAGCAGTTGAAGGATGAGTGACCCGAGCCAGGTCTGACGTGATGACGGTGGCGCCGAGTCGTCGTCCAGGCTCATCGAGGCGAGCACGGCTGCCCCGCTGGATTCTGGCACTGCTCCGCTACCAACAACTTCCAGCCTTCGATGGGCGCCGAGCCATCGGGCTTCGAGCCAGTGTTGAGGTGGCTCGTCATGTAGTACAACCGCTGGATCTCGCGCGAGTTTGCTGGGCCTACCTTCGCATCGGCGAAACGCTCTTGTAGATAGAAAGGAGGAATCGATTGGCTGTGCAACCGCACCCGTATCCTCGCGACGCGCGCTGCCTGCTCGGGTGATAGGGCGATGCGGTAGGTGATTCGATCCGCGCCTGTCAGCTGGGGGTCGGTGTAAAAAGGGTCCTTGGCGGCCCTTCCGTGCAACTCCGCCAGCTGCTTGATGTACGGCGATGGATTGCTCTCGAAGAATTTCCGATCGAACCCTTTCGGACGTAGTCGATTGTCCTTCACGTGATGGATGCGACGAAGAAAACTCGTCGTCAGGAACCCTTCGGAGTCGGTGATCAGCTCCTGATAAATCTGGACCTGATCACCCTTCGTGATCGTCTCGTGGTGCGGTTGATATATCCGGGTGTTCACTCCCTGCTCCGTAGGAAGCGGTCGGTCGGAGGTGCCATCCAAAATCACACCAAGACTGTTTGTTCGCCCCGAGGCCCACAGTAACCGGCCGGCATCGTCCTCGACCAGCAACTCGATGAACAACCGGCGAAACCCCACACCCGACGGCAAATAGTGGCCCGTCAGATTAGTGACCAGCACTTCAGCAGTCAGTTGGCCACTTGACGCGACATCCAGGTGTTGGAGGCCCACCGAAGCGGTCTCTCCGCGGGCCATTTCAATCATCGACTGGGCGCTAGTCAACAGGCTGGGTTGCACCGCGCTCGCAGTGTTGTAGTCGATCTGTCGCACTCCCAGAATGAGGGGAAATTGCTGAAACATCTCGTTGAGGAAGAGGTTCAGCCCGTGCAGTGAGTGCCGTGAGTACCGGTCTCGCGTGGTGAGCTTGATGTCTTCGTTTGGCAAGCGCTCTGACGTCGGAGCAAACGCGCTGCTCTCGATGTTGGCGATCTGGAAGTCCGTGATGGGCCGTCCTCGGTAGTGGGTCGGCATGTGGCAGTCCTGGCAGGAGCGATACTCGGGGCCAGACTTTGCGAACGTGCTGTTCTGCCATTCCAAGTCGGTCGACTGCTCGTAGGTCGCGCTCAGGCCTGTCTTCGGGTCGCGATATCGCCTACCGTCGTTGGTGTAGGTGGGCAGCAGAATGTTGTGGCAGCTCCCGCACAATGCGGAGCTGCTGACCTGAGAGCCAAACTTGGGCGCGATACCCAAAGCGTGTTGCATCGGCTTGGGCACGATGGTGTCGTCTTGATATGGCCCAACCAACACTGAGGGTTCGGTCGTGACGAAGTTGCCCGTGAAGGTGTTCTCTTCTCCGAGTGACTGCTCAGACACGTGATGGCACACAGTGCACGAAATGCCGTCACGCGCCAAAGCCCCATACTTGGCCGGCGCAGAGGCATCCTGCCATCGGCTCACTTCTTCCAACGCAAAAGGTTCACCAAAGGGCACGCCTGGTGGTGGTTCGACCGCGAACAGATCGCGACATTCGGCGTCGGGTTTGCGAGTGTCGATCGCCAGCTGCCGTTGCCCCATGACGCCATGGCAGTGCAGACAGGTGTTTTCGATGCAACGGGTGAGCTTGGGCAGATGGTTCGTCTCGCTCTGCAACTGAGAGTAGAAGATCGGGTCACGGCCCGCCAGCCCCATGGGTGATGCCGCCCATTCGCCGTAGGGAGAGAGATTGATTGGCGTCTCTTCGCCGTCGATCAGCAGCATGTTAGCGTTGCTGGCGTTCGAGTTCGTCGCGTCGTGACAACCACTGCAGTTGTCCGATGTCAGGAACTGCATGGGCTCCCCGCTGGGTGCAACCACGTGGTCCCACGTCTGTGCGGGAAGGCGCAACTGGAGAGCCTGATCGAAACTGCTGATGGCAAGGTCACCATAGAATTGGCCGAACCCCGCCGCGGCTTGCGGGAGCGGCTGTGAAAACGGCCAGGACGAGTCGCCCTTGGACGCGCTGAGGGTCAGCTGCTCGTGTGCGGTGCCACTCTCTCCCAGATCCCGCTTCGAACCTGCTGAAGCAAAGTGCCGATACAAGGCGCCTCCACCTAGCAGGTTGTCGAACGAGGCGTACGTGGAGGCATCGTTGGCGGACGCGTGGCAGTTGAGACAATACGCACCGTACTCGTTGTACGGAACGACCACGTTCGGCTCTGGATTGTTGCCGGTGGGATACCAAGCGTGATTGCGCTTCACGGGAGCGGGACCGAAGAACTGCTCTGACGGAACGGTCACGGCGCTCGAGTCGAAGATCGGTGGATTGCCGGTCGGATCGCCATGAGCGTCCACTGGCCCAACCCCAACCCAGTACCAACCATCGTGGCTGGCCTCCGCGGAGCGCACCATCACTGTCCACCCCGGACCATCGACGCCACTTGGTTGCTTGGTGATGCGCATGCAATCGGCGGTCTGATCCAGTCCGAGCTCTGATGGGTCAATCGAGTGCATCTCTTTGATGATCATCGCGCCATCCGCAGGCTCCCCCCGCCTCCCCGAGCACATCCAATCCACCATCTCTGGCGAGTAGTACACTCGCACCGCTGGATGAACCCCATAGCTACCGTCCTGGTGCCCGTCGCTGTCGCCGAACTCACCCACGAACGGGCCCGTGAGACGCCACCCCGGGTCGCCAAACCAACCGAGCTCTGCCTTGTAGGCGTAGTCGCTGAGAAACCGCTGCAGGGCGACGTCATAAGCGTTCTTCGCCTTCAGATCGAACAGATTGGGGGGTAGCCCCAAGTCGTGCTTCTTGCCGCGCGAAGCATGCTCCGCGCACCAAGTTTGAATCTCAGCGTCGCTCACCGGCGCTGGAGACTGCTGGCAGACCCACAGCTCTGGGTCGTCCGCGGGGAACGGCTGAAGTGCCGGAATCGTCGGATCACTCGCGACGATCGCCGGGGGGGCATTCGGAGACGGCTTGGGGCTGCACGCCACGAACGAGGCGCACAGTCCCATGAAGATGGGGAGCAGCACACTCCCGACTTGCCTCGCTGCCAGAGCATGGATGGAAACCTGGTGAGTGGCTTTTGACATGTCTGCTCCTTGCTCCGCCAAGACGACCGTTCTACATGCGCGGCCATCCATCCCGACGAGAAGTCCCACCGGGGTCCGCCTCCAACGCCACCCCATCCTACCAAGCGAACGTCGACGTTGGCCACACGCTGAGCATCGTGGTTGTGTTCCAATTCACAAGCACGTCGCCAATGTCACCTCGCGCGCAGGATGAGGTGCGACTGAAAGCAGGCCCGCGCGATTCCGAGGTGGCCGATCGCAGCGCCGGCCCGAGTTTCCGGCGCACGCGCTCTTGGGACCGGAGCCTGTCGTGGCTCGTGGTGGCCACCGAAGCAACGTTCACCTGACTGCAACAGCAGGTATCACCAGACCTGAACGTCGAATCGAGAAGGGTAGCCACGAGCCCTCCGGCATCGGCCTGATGTCGTGGCCAACCGAGCCGTCCCGGCCCAACGAGGTGGCGTCGCCCCGCGCTCTACCGCTATCCGTAAGCGCGACGATGCCGGGCCGTTTGCCTTCGCCGCGACACAACTCCACCTGCCGGGAGGAAGGCACCACCTGCCCATCGCACTTCGGGCGACCTTCGGGGCGGAGGGAACGGCGGCGAACCGGTCGAAACCGTGCATCCCAGCGCTGACAGCTCGTCGGGCGACAGAAACCACAGTGGGACGCAGCACGTAAACCGACGTATGGTCGTATCCTACAGGACGAGCACGCAAAGTTGTGGTCGTCGTGGACGGCAGCCCATTTCGGCCAAAAACCAGGGGAAACTTACCCCTCGCGACCGGTAGGCCCTCGTGTACACTGACGTAGCTTGAAGACCTTGGAGATCAGATGAAGAAGATCGGACTGGCTTTGGTTGCGGGGTTGGCTTTGGGGCTCGTCGGTTGCCTCGCGTCCGACGATGACGAAAAGGACTCGAAAGACACCGTAGACTCGGGCGTCGGACGCGACGACAAGTCCCCGTCGAAGCAAGACGACGTATCGGACGACACCACCGACGATACGTCCGACGACACGGACGACAACTCCGACGACCCGAGTGGCAACACGGACGACACCACCGACGAGCCGTCCGATGACTCGACGACGGATGAAGACACCACTGACACCACCGACGACGCGGTCACGGACGACACGGACGATCAGGGCCCAGTCGGAGCCGATGCCGGCAGCGGCAAAGCCACCGAAGACGACGGCGGCAGCACCGTGCCGAACGAACCGTCGCCTCCGCCGCCACTCGAGCTGCCCGCCGAGTGCACGCAAAGCTCTGCGTCAGTCATGCCAACCTCGTGCACCACTCAGTACAGCTGCCCGGCGGCCAGCGTTTACGGCAGCTGCACGGAGAACGGCGACCACTGGAACTGTTCGTGCCAAGACAGCACCCACACATTGAGCACCTCACTTGCTGGAGTGACGGGCATCGAAGCCTGTGAAGCGATCAGCGCCGCGTGCCTCATGTATGAGTCGTTGACTTACGACGGAGACACCGAATGCACTCCGTATTCGCAGTCCACCACTACGACGGCATGCGACGATACGCTGGAGTGCCGGACTTCCGTCGACCTCGGCGGGGGCATCTCAGCATCGACGACGGAGTACAATGCCTCGTCGTGTACCAGCGACGGCGCGGGAGGCTGGAACTGCTCCTGCAGCTTCGGCGCGGTCAGCGCCACGTACTTGCTCAATGGCTCCGACACGGCACCGTGTGAATTGTCCCTTTCGCTTTGCGAATCGCCGGACGACCTGACCTTCGAGGGCGACGAGGCCTGCCAGACACTGACTTCGAGCGCGAGTGAACTGCGTTGCGACATTTCTCAGAAGTGCACCAGCGTCGCGGACGTCTCCGACGGGATAACGGCGACCCGCTCGTTGAATCGCTCGACGTCTTGCCTCCCCGATGGCGACACGTGGGATTGCCAATGCCAGAACACTGGGGCGTTGCCGTACAGCTTCGCGGTTGCACCCGAAACGGCTCCCCTCGACACTTGCCTGGTCGCGTCCAGCTTTTGCGGAACTCTGGAGAACGTGACCCTGGACGAGTCGGTCAGCTGCGAGACACTCAGCCAAACCGCGAGTGCGGCGAGTTGCGAAGCGCGCTTGAACTGCCAGCTCGGCAGAGAGGTCGAAGGGGTTTTGGTTTCACGCGACCAGACGATGAGCACAGTCTGTGCACAAGGAACCGATTCGAGCTACGAATGCCAGTGCGTGACGAACGGAGAATCGATGGACTTCGTGCTCGACGGAGAAGCGACTCCCTTCGAGACTTGTTCAGCGGCGGTCGAGCGGTGCGAAGACTGGCTCGGCCCTTGAGCTGTGGACCGGGACAGCGCTACCGCCGACGCTCCTGCTCAATCCGTTTTTTCGTCGCTGCCCAACTGCAAATGGGACACTGGCTCAGATCATGTCCCCGCGCGGGGCAGTGCTCGCGACCGAAGTAGATAATCTGCAGATGCAACTTGTTCCACGCCTCCCGTGGGAAGACGGCTTTCAAGTCACGTTCCGTCTTTTCCACGGAGCGACCGTCGGATAGCCCCCATCGCGCTGCCAAGCGATGGATGTGCGTGTCGACGGGAAACGCGGGAACACCGAACGCCTGCGCCATCACCACGCTCGCCGTCTTGTGGCCGACTCCAGGCAGTGCTTCGAGTTCCTCGAACGTCCTGGGCACATCGCCACCGTGAGCCTCCAGCAAAATTTTCGACAGCCCGGCAATCGCCTTGGACTTCGCGGGCGAAAGACCACAGGGCAGGATGATGCGTCGGATCTCGTCGACTGAAAGCTCAACCATCGCGGCGGGTGTCTTCGCGCGAGCAAAAAGCTTGGGGGTGACCTGGTTGACCCGCGCGTCGGTGCACTGCGCGGAAAGCAAGACGGCTATCAACAAGGTGTAGGGATCCTCGTGGTCGAGAGGGATCGGCACCCGGCGATAGAGGTCGTCGAGCATCACTTGAATTCGTATGGCCTTTTCGGCGCGTTTCACGACACCGCCCCCAGAAGCCATGCCGCGCCCCGGGCAAGCAAGTCCGGCCCTTCAGGACCGACGGGAGCCGGATTCCGTTCGCGTGGGGCGTCCGCATCGCAAACAACGCACTGAACCGTCTCCGTCATTTCCCGCGTCTACAACGACCGCGACGACAACGCCAAGTTCGATGGCACACCACGTCGCGTCTGATCAGCCTTGCCAGAGCACGGAATTGCCCCGAGAAATCGCCCCGGATCGGTGGGGGCGTTTTTCGGGGCAACCGCCGGCTCCCTTTGCGCGCAGCTCGGCGCTCTGGGTGTTTGGTTTGTCGCAGCAATCAACCTGATTGCTGCTCTGAGTGACTCACCAACCACGACCGTCCGATCGGCGTGCAGGCCTGACGAGTCCCACTCACGGACCTTCTCGCTCCCGTCATGGGCGCGAAGTATACTCGGCGTGTGTGTGGAATAGCCGCCGTCTTCTCTTACAGGGGTGGACCAATCGATCAGGACGAGTTGCACCGCGTGCGCGAACAAATGCGACACAGAGGACCTGACGGGGGCGGATCGTGGATCGGGTTTGACGCACGGGTTGGCCTCGCGCATCGACGTCTGTCCATCATCGATCTTTCCGAGGCTGCAGGCCAACCGATGATCAGTGCGGACGGCTCGCTGGTGGTGACATTCAACGGCGAGATCTACAATCACCGCGCCCTGCGGAGCTCGTTGCAGCGGCGAGGCTGCGTCTTTCGGACGCAGTCGGACACGGAGGTCTTGCTGCATTTGTATGCGTCCAAGGGACCCGAGATGGTCAACGACCTCAGGGGTATGTACGCATTCGCGATTTGGGATGCAACCAAGCGAGGCTTGTTCCTCGCCCGCGATCCGTTGGGGATCAAGCCGCTCTACCATGCAGACGACGGCCAGCGCTTCTGGGCAGCCTCACAAGTGCGGGCTCTCAAGTCGTGTCGCGGGGTGGATACGACACCGAGCCCGGCGGGCAACGTTGGCTTCATGCTCTGGGGGCACGTGCCCGAGCCGTTCACCTTGTACCGCGGCATCAAGGCACTACCGGCCGGCTCTTGGCTGTGGATCGACGCCGACGGTTCGTCCCACACGCAAACGTTCGCAAGCGTTTTCGAAACTTCTGGCGACCTGCGAAAGCGAACGGGAGCCAATCAGCAACGAGCTGGTTCGTGAACGGCTGGCGGCGGCACTATCCGACTCCGTGGAGCACCACCTCGTCGCCGACGTCGACGTCGGCGTGTTTCTTTCCAGTGGGATCGATTCGACGACGCTCGCCGGGTTCGCCGCCCAACTCGGTGGCAGGTTGCGAACGGTCACGTTGGCCTTCGACGAATACAAGGGAACCGAGGCCGACGAAGCCCCATTGGCGGAGACCGTCGCGAAGCACTACGGCGCGGCACACAGTACCGTCCGAATCGGCCCCAGCGAATTCAACGCGGAACGCGACCGCTTGCTCGGCCACATGGACCAGCCGTCTTTGGACGGCGTCAACTCCTACCTGGTTAGCTACGCTGCTGCGAGACTCGGTCTCAAGGTCGCCCTGTCGGGGATCGGAGGCGACGAGGTGTTTGCAGGCTACCCCAGCTTCCGCCAAGTGCCTCGCCTGGTCAGATTGCTACGCCACCTACCCGGAACCGAACTGTGGGACCGCGGCTTCCGGGTCGTTGCCGGTCCCCTGCTCGCCAGATCGACGTCTCCCAAGTACGCTGGGTTGTTCGAGTACGGCCGCAGCTTCGGCGGTGCCTACTTGCTTCGCCGAGGACTGTTCATGCCGTGGGAACTTCCGAACATCCTCGGCGCGGATCTCGTCCAACAAGGGTGGAGTGAACTGAAACCATTGGCCCACTTGGAGCGAACGGTGGCGCCGTTGACGTCTGACCGGCTCAAAGTTTCGGCACTGGAACTGACTTGCTACATGCGCAACCAGCTGCTGCGCGACGCCGACTGGGCCGGAATGGCCCACTCTCTCGAGATACGCGTCCCGTTGGTGGACTGGAGACTCTTGCAAGAGCTGGTGCCGCTCATCGTCGCCAACGGGAACCTCTCGAAACGCGACCTGGCTAAAAGCTTGCGCAAGCCCCTACCCGCTTCGATTCTGTCACGCCGCAAGACGGGCTTCTCCGTACCGACGCGACTGTGGATGGCGCCCCACGAAGGCCCCCGTCCGTCACGCGGGCTTCGCGGGTGGGCCCGCTTCGTGCTCGCGCACGCGGCTGCAAGTCCATGAGTGCGAAACCGAAACGGGCCGCCGTGCTGCTCACGGATGCGTTCGGAGGCCGCGGCGGCATTGCCGAATTCAATCGCAATCTGTGTCGAGCCCTCTGCTCGTCAGACGACTTGCAGGAGGTCGTCGCGCTACCGCGGCTCGTTCCCGACGACCCGGGCAGCCTGCCCGCAGGCCTCAGCTACCGCACCCAGGCCGCCAAATCGACCGCGGCGTTCCTCCGCGGCACGGCAAAGATGATGCTCGATCTGACGGATCGGTATTCGCTCACCTTGTGCGGCCACATCAACCTGCTTCCGCTGGCTTGGGCCATCGCGAGCAGCAAGCGGACACCACTGATTCTCGTCATCCACGGCATCGATGCCTGGGAGCCCAACGCGCGCCGTTCGGTGAACGGCTTGGCGCACCGTCCTGACTTGGTCGTGTCCGTCAGCGACTACACACGCAAACGCTTCGAAGGTTGGTCTCACGTCGCTCCTGGCCGCAGTCTGGTCATCCCCAACTGCGTGAATCTGGATCGGTTTTCCCCTGGACCGAAGGCAGCGTACCTGAGCGCCAGACACGGGCTCGACGGGCAGAAGGTCCTGCTGACCGTCAGCCGCCTGTCTTCCCAGGAGCGATACAAGGGTCACGACGAGGTACTGGATTCGCTGCCGCAACTCTTACGGTCCTTCGGTGAGCTCACCTACCTCATCGTCGGCGACGGAGACGATCGACCAAGACTCGAAGCGAAAGCCGCGCGGCTGGGGCTAGCACAGCGCGTCGTATTCGCCGGCTACGTGCCTGAGCACGAGAAGGTCGACTACTACCGCGCCGCCGATGCGTTTCTCATGCCGGGCCGCGGGGAAGGCTTTGGAATCGCATACCTCGAAGCCCAAGCGTGTGGTGTCCCCGTCGTGGCCAGCACCGCGGACGCCAGCCGCGAAGCAGTGGTCGGCGCGGGTGTTGCGATCGATCCGGGCGACCCCAAAGCGCTCGTGGACGCGGTCGGTTTCTGCCTCGCTCACACGGATCGCCGCCCCCCGACTGACCTCTCGAAGTTCTCTGTCGAACAGTTCACGAAGCGTTGGCACGACGCGATCCATCGCGTCATGACCCGAAACTGAGGTTCACGCCCACTCGGCGCATCCCGAGAGCATTCAGAGTACGAACGGCAAGACGGCGCGGCGTGCCTTGGGATAGTCCTCGAAGGTGTCGTGATACCAGGCGTGATGGCTCAATGCGCGAGGGAGCAGATTCGCGGCGGTGTACACCGCAAAGGAAGTCCCCGCCAGCGACCAGGTCGCCAGCGCCCAACCACCCCATTCGACGATCTCACCCAAGTAGTTCGGACAGCTGACGAACTGGTACAACCCGCCTTTCGGAATTCGATACTCGGTCGAGCCCGCCGGGCGCAGCTCGCGCAGTACGCCATCTGCGTGAACGTTGATCGAAAAGCCGACGAGGAACACGACTGCTCCAGCGATGAAGCGGGGGTCCGCCAACCACGAGGTCGAATACTGTCCCAGATGGGAGATCCAACGAGCGTTGACGTACGCGTTGATGACATTGAACACCACACCCAACGCCACGACGACGATCGGCATGGGCCGATGGTCCCCGCGCCGCCGCACCCGAAATACGAACGTGCGGTGCAGGTAGTGCAGCTGCCACAATCCAAGCAGGCAAAGGGGCGCGGTCTTCAGCGCAGCGTCACCCGCAATGAAGATCGCCCCGAAGACGAACACGGGTGGCGATTCCATGACGAGCCACCCCAGGCGACTCGACACGCTCGGCCCCCAGCCGCCGCGAAAGTGTCGCCCGTACGGTGCGGTAACGAAGAACAACGCCGCAAACGTGACCGCAGCCAGCCCCAGTTCGCCGTAGACGACCACACGATGAAACTCCACCTCGCTCATGACGTCACTCTTTCCTGCGAATACCCTTCGACCGGCACGGCTGGCACCCCTTGTTTGCCGCAAATGCAGACCGAGGTCCACGCCCGCCTTCGAATGTGTTCTCCTCTACCGCGCGAGCGGGGCCCGGACCAACCGCGCGACAGATCACGCTCCGGTGCGCCAGTGGAACGCCATTCTCGACGACTCACGACGCGACGGGTTCGTGAAAGGCCGCTGCGTCATCGCCAGGACGCGCCCAGTGTCCTGAGTCCTTTCCGGCCCGCATACCTCCCGTCGCGCGCGGCGCGTTGACCGTCGATGGCAGAATCTAACCGTATTGTGAAACAGTCTGACCGGGAACGCAGGCGAACGGACGCGGCGAAACTGGCCCAACTTCTCCATTTCGGCAGATCGCTCAAACGTTCTACGCGAATCACACCATCTCCACCGTCTGCCTGTGAATGTATGACCCACGTGCAGCCGCGTGGCGGTGCGTTGGTGCGGCTTGCGTCGCCCGGTGGCCTGGAGTAGGGGCAGGTAGGACGATCGTTCGCTCGTTCTAACAAAGGAGATCGACGATGCACCCGCGCGAATGGAGCTGTGCTCTCGGCACTCAACGTGCCGTCCTTTCCGGATTTCTGACGCCCCTCTGCGGATTGTTGCTCGCTTCCGCCTGCGGCAACGACAAGTCATCGGACACCGATCAACCATCGGTCACCAGCCCTTCACCCACAGACACGAACGCCGGAGTGATGCCAACCACGAACACTTCCGGCCCGACTTCGAGCAGCTCGCCGCCGTCACCGGCTGGTAGCGCATCCAGCTCTGCCTCCCCCAGCGAGACGCAGTCCGGTCAGCCCAGTGCGTCAGTGACATCCCCGTCGCCCACCGGTGGTGATTCGACGGGTGCCGGCGGGGCCACAGGCGGTAACCCCACCCCCGCCGGCGGCGGTGCGGGCGGGAACGGTGAAGCGGGCGCCACCAACGCAGGCGGCTCCGCGGGTGGCGCGGGAGGAATGACGAACGACGGCGGTCCCGGTGGCGCAGGACCTGACGGTCCAGCGGACACGGGAGAATGCACGCGAGAGAAGCTTCAGAGTGCGGTCGATGCCTATTTCGAAGCCCTGGGCGCCGGTGATCCTTCGACGCTGCCCCTGGCGGCCGGAGCGAAGTTCACCGAAAACGGCGAGGAGATGGAAATCGGCAGTGGCGGGCTGTGGACCGACGCTGGACCGTTGGCGTACTCACACTCGGCATTCGACACCGAGGTGTGCATGTCCGCCACCCAAGCCGTCGTGCCCGAAGGAGGTAGCGACATTCCCCTGGCCCTGCGCCTGCGACTCGAGGGCGGGGAGATCACGGAAATCGAAACCATCGCCATCCGCAGCGGGGACTACATACTCGGCTCCAACACCGGCGCAATGATCGCCAGCGGCGACGCCATCGGCTGGGAAGAACCAGTGCCGGAGGGCAGCCGTGCCTCACGCGAGGAGCTCATTGCCTGGATGGACAAGTACTTCAGGCTGTTCCCTGCAGGCGTCTGCGACACGACGAGCGATTGCCAACGCCTCGAAAACGGCGGGGGGGACTTCGTGTGTAGCTCGGGCGCCAGCTGTGCCAACGGTGATCCTGGCCCCGACGACGACAACCTCGTGCCCCGGTTGATCTTTGCGGACGAGGAGCGTGGTATCGGCGTCGGATTCACGATGTTTCAAGATCAGTACACGGACATGCACATGTTCAAGAACACCGGCGGGCAGATCATCGCCGTCCACGCGATCCTCGGCGAAGCGTCCGGCTCCGGTTGGGATTGAGACGACGGCGTACCCCGGCGAACAGGACGCGACGCGCACGCGGCAAACGCGACGTCCGCCGCGTCAACGAGACGAAGCCTCTTCGGAGGTTTTGGGTGCCGCGAGCATGCCCGCTTGCCCAAACCAACGCAGCGTGTCGGCAATCGTCTGCTCGAAGGCGCGTGGGACGTGTCCCAACTCGGCGCGGGCCCGAGTGCAGTCGAGCTTTCGGTGTGAGCGCAGCGCGGCGAGAGACTGGGACGTGTAGGTGGGTTCCACGCTGCGCAACCGGGCGTAGGCGACCGCCAGCGGCGCGCCGAGACGCGCAAGCCACATCGGGACGTGCCCCCTCGGGCTGGGCACGTCGGTCAGCGCCGCAACCACGTCGGCGAGCTCTCGCAAACCGTGCCAGGTGCCCCCGATGAAGTAACTCACACCGCTGCGACCACGGCGCTCTGCGACCAGAGCCGTCCGCGCTACGTCGCGCACATCGACGAAGTCGCAACCGCCGTTCACCGTTGCCGGCAATCTCCCCTGCGCCAGATCCAGAAGCAGTCGCCCCATACGCGACGGCCGGTAGTCGTAGGGGCCCACCACCGCCGTCGGGTTCACAATCACGCAATGCAGGCCGCGCGCGGCGAGTCGGCGAAGCACCTGTTCACTCCGCGCTTTCGAACGATCGTAGGCGTAGTGCTCAGCCCCTTCGGCCAAGGGCGCGTTTTCGTCGAGCGTCGCCCCGCGATTCTGTTGGTATGCCTGAATCGAGGAGAAATGGACGAGCCGCTCGACGTTCGCTTCGAGACACGCCTCACCCACGTTCTGCGCCCCAACGACGTTGACGGCCTCGACGCGCCCATCGCGATCGCCGTCCAGCGAGATCACGCCTGCGCAATTGAACACAGCACTGGCATTGGCAAAGGCCGCGCGCAGACTCGCGGGGTCGAGCAACCCGCCGGGCACCTGCTCCACGTCGAGCCCGTCCAATCCGAGCGAAGTCGAATGTTTCAGCACCCGAACCTTCCGCCCCTGGGCCAGCAACGCGCGAACCACGTTGATCCCGATGTGCCCGGTGGCGCCGGTCACCACGACGCTGCGAGAGGCTGAAGATACGGACACGTTGGCTCAAGCTACAACAGGTTCCCTCGCGTGTTTCGACAAATGAGGCTCGGGACGCGCCTCCCCAAATGCAGCAACCTTGCCGACGCCCCGGGTGAGCAAACCCGGCACCTGCTGCGATGTTGTCCCGCGAATGTACGTCTCCGAACTGGGCCGTCACTACTCGCCGACGCACCAGGTGAGAAACGCCAGCACGCGAGGCGCAGCGAATCGACCCCCAAGAAAGCGGAGATCCATCGCGAAGTGTTCCACGGCAATCGCCCCGGGCGTCGCTGCCGCTGTCTGACATCATCGGGAGCGCGACTCACCATCGCCTCGCGACTGGCCTCGACTCGGACCTGACCCGTCGTGCGCCCTGAAGCCCCCACAAGCGTGTATGCTGCTCCTTCATGAGGAGTCGACCATCCGGTCAGCAACTGCCCGGTGAAGGGTTTGGTTCCGGGTGCATCGGCAACTGGGGCAGCGATAGTAGACTCCAACCCATGGCAAACCCGGCATTTTCAACGCGGATGACGAGCGCGAAGGCGTCGCACGCGGGTAGCCGTGGGAACTCGCCTCGAACCGGCATCGATGAGGCTCGCGCGCGGACATGACTCCCACTCTGTCCATCGGGATCCCCGTCTTGAACGGGGGCAGATCACTCCGGCGCGCCGTGCAATCGGTACTCGCTCAAACTCTCGCCGACTTCGAACTGGTGATCAGCGACAACGGCTCGACCGACGAGACGCCGGAAATCTGCCGTGAGTTCACTCGGTCCGACTCGCGTGTCCGCTGGTTGCGTAGCGAACAGACCATCCCCGCGTCGGACAACTTTCAGAAGGTGATGAATGCGACCACCGGCGCATTGTTCATGTGGCTCGGTCACGACGACTGGCTCGACCCCACACACGCCGAGCGCTGCATTCGGATGTTCGACTCGGACCCAGCCGTGGCTCTCGTCAGTGGTCGCCCGCGGTACTACCGCGACGGCGTTCACGTTCGCGACGGGAAGGTGATCGTCGCCTGCGAGAACGACCCGCGACTGCGAACGCTCAACTACTTGCTTCAAGTGACTGACAACGGCATATTCTACGGCGTATACCGTCGTGCAGCGCTGAACAACGTGCCATTCGTCAAGGTCATGGCTTGGGATTGGCTGCTGCTGGCGTCAATCGCCTACCAGGGGAAGATCATCACGTTGCCCGACTTACCGATGAACCGTGAACTCGGCGGAGCGACACGCAACCACCGAGCGATGGCGCGTTCGCTTCAAGTGCCCGAGTGGCAAGGGATGTTCCCTTACACCGCGGCAGCGTGGGGTCTGCTGACGAACATTGCCGTGCACTCGCCGGTGTTCGACAAGCTCTCGCTCGTGGACCGTACCAGTCTCGGCTTGGGCGCCGTGGGCTGTATCGCCAGCAAGCGAGCCTGGGGCTACGCGTCAGCGGCGTGGCGATTGACTCAATCCGTATCGGGGAACCGCGAGGACTCCCCGCCGGTGGAGGGTTCGAAGTGAAGGCAGTCATACTCGCAGGCGGCTTGGGCACGCGTCTCACCGAAGAGACCGTGACCAAACCCAAACCCATGGTGACGATTGGGGGCCGCCCCATCCTGTGGCACATCATGAAGATATACAGCCACCACGGGATCAACGAGTTCGTCGTGTGCCTCGGTTACATGGGGTACGTCGTCAAAGAGTACTTCGCCAACTACTTCCTGCACATGTCAGACGTCACGTTCGACATGGCCAACAACAAGATGGAAGTGCACCAGGCAAACGCCGAGGCCTGGCGCGTCACGCTGTTGGACACCGGCGAAAACAGCATGACGGGCGGACGACTCAAACGTGCGGCGCCGTTCATTGGCGACGACACATTCTGCCTGACGTACGGGGACGGCGTGAGCGACGTGGACATCGGCGCGGCGATCGCGCACCACACCGCCGAGCAGCGCCTGGCGACACTCACGGCGGTGCGCCCCCCGGGGCGCTTCGGCGCGGTCGAGCTCGACGGCTCCCGCATCTCTGCCTTTCGCGAAAAACCGGAAGGGGGTGAGGCTTGGATTAACGGCGGGTTCTTCGTCCTGTCGCCGCAAGTCATCGACTACGTCGAGGGGGACGCCACAGTCTGGGAACGCGAACCGATGGAGCAATTGGCGCGCGAAGGACAGCTGAGTGCCTATCGACACCCGGGTTTCTGGCAACCGATGGATACGATGCGAGACAAACTGCAACTCGAAGCCCTTTGGGCGTCGGGGAATGCCCCGTGGAAGGTTTGGGAATGAATCCTCCCTTCTGGCGCGACAAGTCCGTCTTCCTCACCGGGCACACTGGTTTCAAGGGGTCTTGGCTGAGTGTTCTGTTGAACGACCATGGCGCGAAGGTTCACGGCTACTCGCTACCCGAGCTACCGACCACGCCGAGCCTGTTCGAGGTCGCTGGACTATCTGGGCGGCTAGCGAGTGACTCACGAGGAGACGTCGCGGACGTCGAGCGCCTGCGCGACGCGGTCCGACGCGCCGATCCACAGATCGTCTTTCATTTGGCGGCCCAACCACTCGTGCCGGCGGGCTACACCGATCCGCTCGGCACGTTCCAAACGAACGTCATGGGAACGGCGTGTGTGTTGGAAGCAATCCGCGATACCAACGTCCGCGCCGCGGTGATCGTGACGACCGACAAGGTCTACGAGAATCGGGAATGGGTGCACCCGTACCGTGAAACGGATCGGCTCGGCGGACACGACCCGTACAGTGCGAGCAAGGCCGCAGCAGAGCTGGTCACCGCCTCGTACCGAGCCAGCTTCTTTGCGTCGGCAACTGCCCCCCGCGTCGTCACGGCCAGAGCAGGAAATGTGATCGGTGGCGGCGACTGGGCAGAAAACCGTCTCGTGCCAGATTGCCTTCACGCCTTCGCCCACGGCCTGCCAGTACGCCTGCGCTACCCGGGGGCGGTGCGGCCGTGGCAGCACGTGCTGGAGCCCTTGTCAGGATACCTCACACTGGCTGAACATCTGCTGCAGGCGCCGGCCATTCGTCACCACGCGTGGAACTTCGGGCCAAACCACGACGATGAGATCGACGTCGGAACCGTCGCTCGGACCCTTGCCGAACTGTGGGGGGCAGGAGCCGAGGTGGAGCTCGACGAGACCGTTCACCCACCGGAGGCCTCACGGCTGAGCCTAGACAACGCGCTGGCAAGACACGAGTTGGACTGGAAACCCCGTTGGCCCCTGCGGCGCGCGCTACATGCGACGTTGGAGTGGTACCAACAGTGGCGCGCGGGTGGCGACATGCTCCAGACGTGCATCGAGCAGAGCCGCGCGTTTCGGGAAGCAAACTCATGAGCCGTTTTGCCGTCGAGGCAACGCCGATCTCAGGCGTTTCAGTGCTCGAACGCAAACCGCTCGGCGACGAGCGCGGCCTCTTCGAACGGCTGTTCTGTTCGGATGAGTTGCGCGACCTGCTCGAGCCGGGCGCAGCGATTGCGCAGATCAACAAGACAGTGACCGTGCGCTGCGGAAGCGTGCGCGGCATGCATTTCCAGTACCCGCCCTTCGCCGAGACCAAACTCGTGACGTGTCTGTCCGGCGAAGTCTTCGATGTGGCGGTCGATCTGCGGGAGAGTTCACCCACGTTTCTGGGTTGGCACGGCGAACGACTCAGCGGAGCTGGCCACACGAGCCTCGTCATTCCGCGCGGCTGCGCACACGGCTTTCAGACTCTCACGGACGACGTCGTGATGCTCTACTTCCACACCGCGGCGTACGCGCCCGGCGCGGAGGGAACGATCCATCATCGCGATCCGCGCGTCGGGATCCAGTGGCCCGCTCCCGTCACCGAAGTCTCCGAAAAAGACGAACGCCAACCATTCCTTTCGGATACGTTCCGGGGGGTCCAGCTATGAAATGCCGACACTGTGACGCAGAGCTGAACCTGGTGTTCGTCGATCTCGGCGCAGCCCCACCATCGAACGCGTACCTGACGGCCGCCGCGCTCCACGCGCCGGAAACCTGGTACCCCCTGCGGGTGTTGGTGTGTGAGCAGTGCTGGCTGGTACAGACCGAAGACTTCGCGGACGCCGCAGAGCTGTTCGACGCGGACTACGCGTACTTCAGTGGCGTGTCAGCCACGTGGCGCGTTCACGTCGCAGAGTATGTCTCCAACATGATCCAGCGCTTCGGGCTGACCCGCGAGTCCTGGGTAGTCGAAGTGGCGGCCAACGACGGCAGTTTGCTCGAGTGCGTCGTCGCCAGCGGCATTCCGTGTTTGGGCATCGAACCGACCGCGAGCACTGCACGAGCGGCCCGGGCCAAGGGCATCACCGTCGTCGAAGAGTTTTTCGGGACGGCCAGCGCCAAGCGCCTCGCCGCCGAGCGCGGGGGAGCTAGCCTCATCGCCGCCAACAACGTTCTCGCGCACGTGCCGCAAATCAATGATTTCGTTCGAGGGTTCGCCGAGCTGCTGGCAACCGACGGTGTAGCGACCTTCGAGTTTCCGAGATTGCCAGCGCTACTCGAACAGAGCCAGTTCGACACGATCTACCACGAGCACTTTTCGTATCTGTCGTTGACCGCCGTCGCCCGTATCTTCGAAGCCAACGGGCTGTCGCTGTTCGACGTCGAAACGCTCACCACCCATGGGGGCAGCTACCGAGTATTTGCCCAGCGCAGTGACGCCGGCTGCCATCGCGTCAGCGAGCGGGTCGCACAGACCCTGCGGCTCGAAGAAGCAGCGGGGATGCGGGCTACGACGACCTATGCGGGATTCCAGGCTCGCGTGGAACGCGCGAAGAACGAACTGTTGGCGTTCCTTCTCGAAGCAAAGCGGGAAGGGAAACGCGTTGCAGCATACGGAGCAGCGGCCAAAGGAAATACCCTGCTCAACTTCGCAGGGGTCAGGCCGGATCTGATCGCGTTCGTCGTCGACCGAAGTCCAGGCAAGATCGGTAAGTACTTGCCGGGCAGTCGCATTCCGATCGTCGCCGAAGATCAGCTGCGCGCCGAAACGCCAGACTACGTGCTGCTGCTGCCTTGGAACCTGACCGACGAACTACGCCAGCAACTGAACTACGTGCAACAGTGGGGCGGCCGCCTCGTCACCTGCATCCCGCGCCTGCAAGTTTGGGAACCCGTGAACTGAGCGCTCGCAAGGATCCACATACCCCAGCGCAATGGCCTCCGTCCGACTGAACGTTTTCGCCAACCTGTTCGGGCAGGGTTGGCGAACTGCGATGGGGATCGTCTTCGTCCCGTTCTACATCGAGATCCTGGGGATCGAAGCGTACGGGCTGATTGCCATCTTTGCGCTGCTACAGGCCTGGCTCGCGATTCTGGACATGGGCATGACGCCGACGCTCAGTCGGGAGATGGCGCGCTTCTTGGGCGGCGCGCACGACGCCCAGTCGATTCGCGACGTGCTGCGGACGATGGAGGTCGTTGCTTCAATCATCGCCGTGGCCATCGGACTGGCGATCTGGGGCGCCTCGGACTGGTTGTCTACCCATTGGCTACAGACTCAGGATATCGACCCTCACGTCGCCGCTCGGGCATTCGTGGCGATGGGCGTCGTCGCAGCGCTGCGCTTCGTGGAAGACATCTACACGAGCAGCATGGCCGGACTGGGAAAACAGGTGACGCTCAATCTCGTCGTCATCGTTGCGGCGACCTGCCGTAACCTCGGAGCCATCCTCGTCCTGAAATTCGTTTCCCCCACGCTCGAGGCATTCTTCATCTGGCAAGGCGCCGTGTCGTTGCTGACCGTTCTGGGCCTCGCATCGACGGTCTATCGCGCGTTGCCAACTCCGCCGCAACGACCGCGCTTCTCGAACACCGCAATCGCAGACGTGTGGCGGTTCGCAGCGGGCATGATGACCCTGACGGTGTTGTCGTTGGTACTGACGCAAGTCGACAAGCTGATGCTGTCGAAGATCCTGACCTTGGAAGAATTCGCCTACTACGCTTTGGCGACCACCGCTGCGCGCGGCCTGTATGCGCTGACGACGCCAGTCACGACGGCGTTCTTTCCGCGGTTCACCGAGTTGGCAACCCGTGGCGACGTCGATCAACTCAAACGCGCCTACCACCAAGGCGCCCAATTCGTGACGGTCTTGACCGGCGCGGCAGCGTTGGTGCTCGGGTTGTTCAGCGACACGGTCATGCTAGCGTGGACGGACAGCTCGGACCTGTCGAATTCGGCGGCTGGCATCTTGAGCTTGCTCGCCATCGGCAACCTGCTCAACGCTCTGATGTACGTTCCCTACCACTTGCAGCTCGCCTACGGCTGGACGAAGCTAGCCATCTACACGAACGTCGTCGCGGTCACACTGTTGGTGCCCGCGTTGGCCTTCGTCGTTCCGAGGTACGGCGCAATCGGAGCAGGAGCCATCTGGGTGTGTCTCAACGCCGTCTACCTGACGTTCAACATCAACGTGATGCATCGACACCTGCTGAAAAGCGAAATGTGGCGCTGGTACGGAACCGACGTGTTGTTGCCGTTAGCTGTTGGGACACTGACTGCGGTGTGTCTGAGACTCGTGTTGCCCCGTGACAGTAGCCGGATGTGGAACGTAGCATTGCTAGTCGGGGTCTCGGCACTCGTCCTCGCGGCAACCGCCCTGAGCGCCCCCGCAACACGCGAACGAATTCGTGCATTGCTGCGGCTGTCGACCAAACCTGCAACATGACGGACGGCATGATGAAACTGCTCGTGACGGGAGCCAGTGGCTTCATCGGAAAAGCGGTCTTGAAGCACGCGGCGAAGGAGGGCTGGGAGGTTGCCGCTCTGATCCGCGCCGAACAAACAGAGACACTGCGGACCGCGTATCCGAGGCTGACGCCAATCGTCGGCCGAATGGAAGCTCCTCCCTGGCAAGCGATCGAGCGCTTCGCCCCAACAGCGGCATTCCACGCAGCGTGGATCGCCACGCCCGGCGTCTACTGGACGTCACCGGACAACCTGCAACATCTCGAGTGGAGTAATCGCTTTCTGACGCGCTTGCTCGACATGGGGATAGACCGAGCCATGGTCTTGGGCACTTCCGCGGAGTATCGCTGGGGCGGCAGCCCATTGTCGGAAACCGCTGCGCTCGAGCCGAACTCCCTCTACGCGCGAAGCAAATGCCAGCTGTACGAGCGCCTCGAAGCACCGTTCGCCAAGAAAAACGTCAGGTTGGCCTGGGGGCGCGTCTTCTACCCGTACGGCGCTGGCGAACCGCCGCAGAAACTCTGCTCAGCGATGGCCAGCAAGCTCCTGCGGGGCGAGCGCGTCGAGCTTCGAACGCCGTGGAGCGAGAAAGACTACATCCACATCAGCGATCTCGCCGGAGCCATCTGCCTGGTGTTGAACCAGGGCTTCACGGGACCGATCAACCTGGGTACGGGCCGGGGCGTGCGGGTCTTCGACCTGGTCCGGACCATCGCGCGCGCAGCAGGTGTCGACGAAAGTCGAATTGGCATCAGTGAAGACGCCACTGCGACGGCAGATCACGCGGTGGCTGACATCACCGCCTTGCGCGGTTTGGGGTTCGAGCCCCAGGTGACGCTGGACGATGGCCTCAAACAACTCGTAGACTCACTGCGCCCGACCCCTGGCTGACCCACGGCCAGTTCGGCAGCCCAGAGCACCCAAAGTCGAATCATGAAGTTCACCATCGATACCGAAACCAACAGCCTGAGCACTGACGACGAGATCAATGTGCCGCTGTTCTCCAAACGCGGCTTTGAAATACTGTCGCACCTCTGGCTGAAGGTCGGCTGGAACCAGAAATACACGTACACGTTCAGCTGGATGGGGCGCCCCATCATTCAACTGCCGGACGACATGATCCGTGTTCAGGAAGTCATCTACTCGATCAAGCCGGATGTGGTGATCGAAACCGGCGTCGCGCACGGTGGTTCGTTGATCTACTACGCGTCGCTGCTCAAGGGCATGGGGCGCGATGACGCGCGTGTCGTCGGCATCGACATCGACATCCGTCCTCACAACCGACGCGCGATCGAAGCCCACGAGCTGTTCCCCATGATCGAACTCATCGAAGGGGGTTCGACTGCACCTGCCGTCGTGGATCGAGTGGCGAAGCTCGTACCCGACGGGGCGCGCACGTTGATCTTACTCGACTCGAATCATTCCAAGGCGCACGTCGCCGCTGAACTCGAGGCGTACCACTCGCTCGTGTCCGTCGGCTCGTACATCGTCGCCACCGACGGCTTCATGTCGGAGCTGACCGATGTCCCGCGCGGCGATCCCAACTGGAAGGACGACCACCCCACCGCCGCGGCAGAAGACTTCGTCGCCAACCACTCCAACTTCTCGATGGTGCAGCCGCCGTGGCCCTTCAACGAGAGCGACCTGACGGAGAACGTGACTCATTGGCCAGGCGCCTGGCTCAAGCGAGACAGTTAACCTGAATCACCCCAACTGAGCCGATTCACGTCACGCGTGGCTCAGCGTGGAGCGCCGTCGGCAATCCACTGCTCGATCGCTTGAATGTACTCCTCCGGGATGCACCCCGGATCGGAATCCTCGACGCACCACGTCGCGGGCATACGTTCGATGGTCCCACAAGGCCCTCGCAAGTACTTGACGATCGCGCTTTCGGGAGGGTTCTGCGTATCGATGAGCTTGCCGCACTCCAAAGTGGTGAAGGACAGCAGGTAGTCGTAGAGAATGTCGTCAGGCTTATCCACCTGCAGGTGGTTCCTCGGCGAGTTGTGACAGCTTCCCCCGTAGCAGGGCGATTCGTTGAACACGAACTTCAGGGTGTCGAAGTTGGGCCCTGGTATCGGGGTCCCGTCAGTGCCTTGGGTGACCGCGTTGCCACCGCCGGCCCCTCCCGCATTCGTTGAGCGGGCCCCTCCGTTGCTACCACCCGCTCCCCCCGCGGTGGGAGCAACGGCACCCGATGGTTTGCCGGAGGCACCGCCCTCACTGCCGGTCGAGTTGCTACCGCCCGCTCCTGTCCGCCCCTCTTCGTTCCCGTCGACCGAACCGGATCCCCCGTTCGCCGGCCCAAGGTCGGCCCCGTTCGGACGAACGGTAGCGGCGGGGACCGACGCCGTCGAACTGGGAACTGTCGACGCGGTGTCGACTGTCGCAGCGCTCGACGCGCTGGGTGTGCTCGAGATGACCGGTCTGACGGCGGCACTTGGCTCCGAGGTTGGAACGCTGGCTGAACTCGCGGACTCCGAGCTCGCCACGACCGCAGAAGGATTTGGAGAGTCATCGCTCACTTCCGTGCCGCTGCACGCGACGAGCAACGCCTGCGAGACGAGGCTAGCAAGTGAGGAACCGCGAAGTGCCATGACCATCCGCCACATCCAATAGCATGCCGCTCATGCCATCAGCAGCCGCGATCGCTCACGTTCCCAGGATGGCTCATGACCAACAATTCATGCAAAGACCACCCCCTGCTCAGCTTTCCGATCCACGCGGAACAATGGACCGGCACGAGAGTGCTGCACGGGATCCCGCATCGCCCCACTGGCGCCCCCACGCCGTTTTTGTCCTCCCTACGAGCCGCGCTGCGCGTTCATTTGCGCCGGGGCGGCCACGCCGTACTCAGGCCGAGCTGTTCGAACGCCCACCTTTCCCCGTCCTCGTAGTTGGAGTGAACCTTCACCGGATGAGGCGGAGGCATGAGCCAATTGAGCGCCGTGATCGCGCCCTTGACGAGTGACGAACTGGTGATCACGGCCGTGCCCATCCAGTTTCTCTTCACGAGTTCCACATGTTCTCGATACAGATTGGCGATCGCCTTGCGCTGCTTCGCTGAGGGTGGCGGTCCTTGGCGAACGTCGTTGATCATCGCGAACGGAACGTCCCTTTGAACGACCTGCTCGACCTGCGACATCAACGCAGTCCACTCTTCGTCGGTGAAGCTCATCGGATTCGTAATCTCAACCACGGGCCAACGCGACATGTTGAGTTCCAGACGGGCGGGCATCGGAAGAACCTTGGCAACGTTCGACATAGCCAGTCAAGGCTACCTCACTTCCGGTGTCCGTAGAAGGAGAACTTTACGCAGAAGCTCCACAGCCAAGTGCGGACCTAGGTTCCGATGTGTGCGTCAGCCTGCCTGTAGGCATGAATCGGAGCAGTCGCACACCAGGCAGGCTCGAGGTTCATTCCAGTTTTCGGCTGGATTGGGAATCGAACGCTTGATGTCTCGCCGCGGCTCATCCAGAGTGGGTTCGTGAAGTGATCAAGGCCATTCACTACTGCGCGGCTCGCAGGTACCCATCGCGCCGCACTGCGTCTTGACCGGCCCCGCGCACAGCCCGGTGGCTTCCCACGTCGGACAGTCGGCGTCGCTGCCAATGCTGACCCAACGTGGCGCCGCCGGCCCAGCGGGACAGCTCGGGATTGGTCGCCTCGAGCTGAAGCTTCTTCGCCATCGCGTCGAGCACGGCGCGGTAGTGGTCGAAGACAGCGACCTCCCGGCCCTGTTCTGAACCCACGGCCGCAGAGGCGCCACAAACGAGAAACGCCGGCCCCGCTCACGCGTTCGGCCGGCGCTCTCGTTCAACCGAGGAAGTAATTATGGCAGCGGCGTCAGCGTGACGTCGTCGACGTACAGGTCTCCAGCGTCGGCGCCAACGAAGAGCAACAGGTTCTCGACGGAAGTGCACGCGCTGAGATCCACGACGCCAGTCAGCTGCTTCCAATCGCCGTTGTCCACGGTGTCACCCGCGAGCCACGGATAGCTGTCGCTGTCGGCTTCGTTGCACCGTTGGACCGTCTGAAACTTCACCGCGCCAGAGCCCGCCTCGAGATTGCCGACCGACACCCACGCCATCGCTTGATAGCGTTTGCCTGGCTCGACGAACGACAGGATGTCGCGCGCGAGAGCAGCGTTGGATTGCAGCCCCTCGCCCAACAAGCTCTGAGTTCCATCGTGTGCGCTGACGGTAGTCGTCGAAAGCGAGGTGAAGCCCCAACCGAACCAGCCCCCTTGCCCGGATTCGAAGGTACCATCGGGGATCAAGTTCTGTGAGCCGCCACTCTGATCGAGGATCTGTACGTCATCGACGTAGAGATCGGCACCCACGCCGCCCTCCACGACGAACTGGAGCTGCGTGAGCGTGCAGTCGGGAACCGCGATTGTTCCGCTGATCTCGACCCACGCCCAGTCGTCGCCGCCGGGGATCGCCACGGGACCACCAACCCAGTCGTAGCTCGTGCTGGCCCCTTCACAGCCGGTTGCCTGCGTGACATTGATCGACGCACTCGAAGCGTCCTCAGTGTGCACGGAAACCCAAAGGCTGAACGGGTAGTTGTTGCCGGGGGTCACGAGGCTGAGCAGGTCCATCGCCGCTGGGGCGTTCTGGGTACGGTCACCGACGAGCAAGCTCGCGCTCCCACCGTGGGCACGCTCGGTCGTCTGAGAGACGACGCCGCCATTCCAGCTATACCAGCCACCGGTCCCCGATTCGAACGTCCCGTTCGGCACGATGTTGGCGGAGGTCTGCTGCCTGACCGACGCGTGGTCGATGTACAAGTCCACCCCTGCCCCCGGACCTTCGAGCCAGAACGCGACGTTCTCCAACGCGCAATCGGGAACAGCCAGTTCGCCTGCAAAGTCGACCCAGTCGCCATCGCTGATGTTCTGCACGTTCTCCCAACCGCCGAGGCGCCCGTAGGCGGTGTCGCCATCGACACACTTGATGGCCGTCGTCACCCAAGCCGAAGCGTCAGGGACGCCGCCCACGGTCGCCCACAGATCGATCTGATACGTCTTGCCGGGAACCACCATGCTGGTGAGCGACTGTACGAGCGGGCTGTTGTCGGGTCGCTCGGTCATCACGATTGAATGCGTGCCACTGACGGCGCGCGCCGTCGTGTTCTCGATCGTTCCCTCCGCCCAGCTCCAAAAACCCGCGGTGCCGCCGAGTTCGAAGTCGCCGTCGCCGACGATGTTTTGACCGGCACCCGTGGGCGCCGAGAACGTCAGCTTGTCGACGTTGCCCGCACCACCCTGAAATTCGACGAAAACGTCGCGCTGGGCCCCAATCGGCGACCACGGGATGGAAACCGTTTGCAGCGTCGACCAATCACCGGTCGGCGCAAGCGGCACGATGGCGACCGGTTCGGTGTCGAGGCTGTCGAGGCGAATGACGAGATTGACGGTACTCGACCCACCCTGAGCGTAGCTCACGGAAAGCGAATCCCAATTATCGTCGAACACGACCTTGTCGAAGCTGAACCAAGAACCGTCGTTGGCATAGGCGACGACGTTCCCCGCCGGGAGCAAGCCTTCGGCAGCGTCGTAGTCCTCGGCTTCGAGAGCAATCGCCGCCGAGTCGCCGGTACGGGGTTGGGGAATGTACTCGGGCACGGGGCAATCCGTGCCTCCAGCCTTGAAGCACTCGATGAAGTCGAGCGCCGGACGCGCCGTGCCGTCCGTACGCACGAGGTATGCATTGGTCTGCCACATGCTGCCTTGGCGGTAGCCCCAATGCGTCACACCGAGGACCGACGGATTGGACCAGAAGATCGGAAACAGGTCCTTCATGCGATTGGCCTGCCGCGCGTCGTCGGCAAAGTTCACGTCGAGCTCCGAGATGTACAACGGCAAGCCCGTCGCCGTCAGCGCATCCAGGTTCGACGAAAGTACGGACAGCTCGGGAGCGCGTTCGTAGAAGTGCCCTTGTTCGCCAATCCCGTCGATCAGCCCACGGTCATCGAGCACGTTCACAATCTCCAAATACTGCTGGGTCGTGCTCGCCATCAGCAGAACCGAGTAGTCGTTGAGCACCAGTTCCGAATTGGGGAAGTGCTCGCGCGCCATCTCGAATGCAGTGACGACCCAATCCCAACCAGTGTCACCGGCGCCACCGAGCGCCGGTGCGTAGCTCGGTGGCGCATGAAGCGGCTCGTTGACGACATCGATGATGTCGATCTTCCCGTAGCGCTGAGCCAAGGCAGCCATCCACTGATCGAGTTCGACGAGCTGTTCCTCCGCCGGCAACGCCGCCAGCCAGCCCGGTTGCTGTTGACCCCAAACCAACGTGTGAAGCTTGAAGGGGATGTCGTTCTGCACCGCGAAGTCGTAAGCGATGTCGAGGTCAGTGAAGTCCATGACGTCACGGGTGGCTTCCACGGAACCCCACTTGCCGGCGTTTCCAGGCGTAACCTGGTCGAAGTACGACAACAAATCGGCATAGTCCGCTGCATCCGTCGCCGCCGTGCCGAAGAACTTGTTGCCGATGGCCACCAGCACCCTCGACGACTCCGACGCTTGATTGCCCGTCAAGTCGTAGGCAGTTGCCGTGTAGACGTGACGACCGTTGAGCGCCGCGGTAATCGGCTCCGTCACGGAGTACGGTGCGTTCGTCACGGTTGCGATCTCGACGCCATCTCGCGCGAACACGATCTTGGATACGGCAACATCGTCCGTGGCCGTCGCGGCGAGTGCCAAACTGTCGTCAGAGGTGAAGAAGTCACCGCTCGCGCTGAGCGACACCTGGGGGGCACTCTGGTCGCACGCCACACCATCGCTCGAGATGATGTTTGCCGTGAGTTCGCCGGGGGCACCCTTGAACGTCAAACGGAACCGATAGGCACGCCCAGCCAACACGTCGGCGTCGTCTTCAGGCGAGTCCTCGTCATCACAATCGCCACGATGCGCGGAGCGGTCGATCGTACTGAGGAGGTAGCCGTTCTCCACTTCCTCGAACGTGCCGTGCCCGACCTTTACGAGTTCGGCGTCCCCGGCGTTGACCAGCACGGTCAGACCGCTCGTGTCGAGACGACCGCCATCCGTGCGCTGGACCTTCACCCAAGCGCGAAACCCCTTCTTGTTGGCCTTGGTCACCGTCGCGCTGACGGAAAATCCACAATCCGACTCGGTGAGCGCTTCCCGGTGAACTCCAACGGATTCGCCAACGAAAGCGCTGTCGTCGGATTGGGCGCACGCGCCGACACCGAGCGCCGTCAGGAGGGAAACGGCACCAACGGTTCTTGCGCGGGGTGAGCGAGGTGTATGGCTTGCGGGGGAGCTCATTTCGATGTTCCTCATTTGTTGAGTTTGAAGAGCCAGCTGCAGGGGCAGGCTCCGCACTCCTCTAGGCCGATTCACATTGCGAGCGGCGTGAAATCGACGTGACTGGCCGGTAGGCTCGCGTCCACTTTCAAGCTCGTCGCAAGGCTGCGCTGCATTGCGCAACAGGAGGGGTAAACGGGCGTAGCGGCCTTGGGCAAGTCAGCAATGCCGATAGTAAGAACGTGCAGCAATTCGATTCAGGTGCCGTTGCGAGCTCGCCGCATGCTAGCTTCGTGCCCAGCCACTCCCAGAAGGATGAGCCCCACGCCGCAAAGGTCCCAGCTCGTCGGCGTGGTCTGGCCGAACGCCCACGACAATGCATACGTCGCCGCGGGAACCGAAAACAACACGGCGTGTGCGAGACAATCGACCGTGTCACGGGCATGCGGGAGTCCGTACTGATGCTGCCGCTACTCGGCGAAAACGACGAGCCGGAGCATCCGGGGCAGGCGTTCTTCGACGATCCGCAGCACGATGCAAGTTTCGAACAACATTGTCTGAGTAGGAATCGACGAGAGCTGTGCTGGGCCCTCGAGGGTGATGTTTTGAAGGTGGACGCTGTGCCGTCC
>QJWJ01000248.1 GCA_003235365.1 Deltaproteobacteria bacterium | reverse complement strand
CACGGAGTAAACCTGAGCCCCGCCAAGCCTGAGCGCCTTTTCCGTCGCTTCCCGAACTTCCTTGTTGTCTTCCACCAGCAACACGCTGATGCCGTCCAGCCCGTTGCCGTTGTGGCTCGCGAGCTGTAGCACTTGCACGCCGTCGGCGACGTCTTTCACGAGACGCCGGACGGCGCGAAGCTCGCCGATAGCCTGCTGGGTTGCCGCCAGATTCTGTACCAGCAACCCCCGTATCTCGGCCGCAAAGCTGAGCTCGGGCATTTCGGCGCTCATTCTGTCCGCGGGTGGCCGCTCCGTGTCGGCGGCGCCATCGTGACCTCTGTCAATGTACACCTGTGGCTGGTTTGCTGGCTGCGGCGGAATCAGCGGTTTGCGCTCGTCGTCAGTCATGGCACCTGCAGGTGTTCACCGGACCCGGTTCGGCGGGTCGGTGGCAGTTCTTCGTCAACGCTCCAACCTTCGAGCTTGAGCCGTTGGCTTCCATCTGCGTTGGCGGCCTTGCTCCATGGGATGGGCTCGACGTCGACAATGCATCGCCCGCCCTGCTCATTCCCGCCGACGGAACGGTAGCCGTGAACACTCGCCACGATGTTGATCTCCGTGTGCCCACGCTCTGGGGCTGCCACATTGCTGTAGATCGCAATCGCCCCTGGGTGCGGATAGCTGTGCGTGTCGAGCACTTCTTCGAGGCTGACGAACTTCTGCCCAGGGCGCAGGCCTTGCTGGGCGTCGCGCATGATCTCCAAAGCGCCAGCGCGGTGCGGCGGGAGCACGTCGCCGTCGATTGACGCCATGCGCTCGCAGTACCCAACGAATGCCGCGCAGTGCGAGAAACGTCGTCCTTTTCGGATCTCGCTGACGAACCAGCCGCCGATCACAATCGGCTTGCCATCGCCACCGATCCCACGCTCGACCGTCTTGAAGTACTGGGCCACGTCCTTCTGCGGAACGACCTGCCCGCCCCAGCGTTCAGCCTCGGCCAGCGCAAACGCAAGCGTGCGCCGACTCAGTGGAGGGGGTGGCGGCGGAACGCGGATAGTATCCGCTTCGCTCGTTGCGTGTAGCGGTAGACTGGCGTACTCGTCCACGCTACGCGCAGCGTCCGCGATGACGTCAGCTATCAGATCGCCAAGCTTATCCGGTGACATCCACCGTTCCCTTTCGAAGTGTAAACCAGCGCCGGAACGCCTGGGATGCGCGTCACGAACATCAGCGACGTTCCCCAAGGAAACTCGACGCGATATAGCCCACAGATCCACGCGCGGAAGATGGGCTCGATCTCGACGTTGATTGTGTGTGGCTTGGCCATCACGTCTCCAGTCGCGCTGGCTCCAGGGACTTGGTCCCGAGCCGAATCACGTGCGCGTCATGCATCAGCTTCGTGTCGCCGATCGCTTCTTCGCTGAAACGGTAGCACTGCCGCATCCAAGTGCCATCCGGCAGATAGATGCCGCCGCGCTTGCGCCACGAGTTCTGCACGAGCAGCACCCGTTTGCCGTCCACTTGCGTCACTCCGAAGATGCGCATTGCGTGGCTGGAATCACGACCGCCAACGTGTTCATCTGTCACGATTGTCGCGAAGTCGTCTGGCTGAATTGCCGAGAACGCGTCCCGAAGGAACCACGCGCCCACCACGACATTGCGGGGGTTCGAAAGCGCCTGGACGATCTGGTCGACTCTGTCCGCTCCGCGCCCAGTGATGCGGTACCGCTTGCAGTCCGGGTCTCGAGTGTCGTGCGCGAAAAGCTCGTCGACGATGTCGTCTTGCTTGCTCGCCTCGCCCTTGTCGCGTTCTTCACCGGGGACGTACGGGTCCCAGCCACGCTTGGCGATGCCCTCGGCGCAGTGGTAGAGCCGTGTCCCCTTGTCGATCTCTTCCATCGACCCGGTCTGACGCCGGCGAGCTTCGCGCCACAGTGATACTGCGCTCACCCACAGCGCGTCACCGGGCGGCATCGGCGTGTCACGTGATGGCAGACCGAGGTGTCTCGCGATGGCCCCGTCCATGCCGTGCGCGAATGCATGGCCGACGCAGCTCGGGTTCGGTGACTGGCTCCGCAGCCACGCGACAGTCTGGACGACCGTCGTGTCCTTCGCGCCAGGATCACCAGCGCCCGTGTATGGGCACTCGCTGGCGTCCTGCTCGCGCTGCCGATCGGTGTCCGGTAGGCATCCTGTGATCATGTCTTTCCCTTCCTAATTCCCCTGCTGAACGCGACATCGAAGGCCCTACTGGTTCCATGAGGTTCCAGCCTGAGCGTCGACTCACTTACTCGTCAGGTAGCTTCCAGTAGTTACCGTGGGCTTCCTGTCGAGATTTGTGCACCGACGAAGAGCGTCGCTCGACTTGCCGACCATAGTTGTCGGTTCGAAGATCGTCGTCGCTGACGAACACCAGGTTCACGCATGTTGGACCCCACGATGTGGTTACCAATGCGTGGTGCTCGACGCTTCTCTCGTCCACGTAGATGACGTGGTCGCCTACTTTTTGCTCTTCCATTTTTGCTCTGCTTTCCGCGGCTTCGCTGCCGCGCTCAGCAGGGGAATCGTTTCAGTTCCAGACGATCTGTTCGGTGTCGCAGCCGTGCCGCTGCAAGATCTCTTTGACCCAGTTGGGGTCTGTGGCTTGCACGGTA
>QJWJ01000373.1 GCA_003235365.1 Deltaproteobacteria bacterium | reverse complement strand
GGCGTTTGATTCGTTCTGATGTCGATTCTCGTTTCACGCCCCGATCGTGGTTCCAAAGCAAAGAGAAAGTCAAGCGATGACGTTCTTTCGGCCGGACGTCCGCGCTGAAGTACGTTTATCACTCACCGAACTTGCGCCCGTCCGCCAGAACGGACATAACCCACTCATGGCTCAACACCGCATCACCCACGAGGACGTCGCCGGCTACAACTACTGCGACCCAGAGCGCGACTGGCTGTGGAACGCGCAGGTCACCGAGGTCGAACTCGCGCTCGGCTCACTCGTTGACGAGATCCTGGCCAACGGCGAGCCTGGTACGACCACTGCCGAGGCTTTGGAGGTCGCACTGACCGAGATGCCGCGCAGCAACTCCGGCCCCTACCGCATGCTCCTGGACGTCGCGGCGCGCAACATCGCTGCAGAGCGGAGCGCGTCATGAGGGAGCGCCTAACCGCAGCGCGCAGGGCTCAGGTTGAGCGCCTCGTGGCGCACTTCGCCAATGGCTACGCCGTCAGCCAGCTGCCGCTGCTGTGCGACGACCGCGCTTGGTACGTGGCCGAGCGCCGCAGCAACCCGACCGAAGGCAACCCGAAGGCGCCCATCCAGCTCGTTCGCGAGCTGGTCATCGCGCGAATCAAGAAGCTGATTGAGGAGGAGTCACGATGAAAAAGACCTGGACCATTGATGTCAGAAACCTATCCGCTAGCAGGCAGATCCGTTACTTCGGCACACAGCTTGGCGCGGTGCGCAAGACCCGCCAGATCGCGCGCGAGACCGCTGCCGACCTGGACGTGTGGCTGTTCCTCGGAGCGGCTGAGAGCATGGCGTCTGAGGCGACGCTGAAGCTCAAGGGGGAAGCAAGATGATTGAGCTCACATTCTTCGCCGCCACAGAGCGAACACGCAAATACAAGACACTACGCGGCGCAATGAAGGCAGCCCACACGTTCGTGACTGACCACCCAAAGCGTGCAGATGAAGGACACGCGGTACACCCTAGGACAGGTGCGTGCTTGTTTTTCAGCGGGTGCAACTTCGAAAACCTTTTCCCAAAGCTGGACTGGACGCTAGGGCTTCCGACAGACGAGGACGAACCGCATGGTCTTGGATACATGCAAGGAAGTGGAGCGTCATGAACAACACCGACACAATCGACCACCTTGCCGAAGCGCGCACTTTGCTGCAGCGCTTCGCCGACCTGGCCAACAAGTTCGCCAACCTGGAAGCGGAAGGCGAGCCCATAGACCTGAGCGAGCTCTACCACCTGCGCGACCTGGCATACTGGGTGCGACGCGGAGAGACAGTGTTTTCTGCTGAGCTGTTTGAGCGGGAAGAACAGGAATCGCAATGACCAACGCACTCATCGACCTGTCGCTCGTCATGCTCGCCTACACGCTGCTGCTGTTCAGCATCGATGTGGCGATCAAACTGTGCAACCGCGCCGCGCGAGCAAACGAGCCGCAGGCGCCCGAGTCGAAGAAAAACCGGAAAGTCGAAAGGGAGGAACCATGAAAACCCCAATCCAAAAACTCGCCGCCGACCTCACCAATTCGGCACGCGTCCTGCTCCGCAACGGCACTGTCGCGAACCTCGCGGCTGGCGTGCTCGAAGTCGCCGAGTCTGACCAGTACCGCTGGCGCAAAGGCGTGCAGTCGGCCGTGTGGGTCGCGCTTGGACGGATGTCACTGCCGCGGGTGACGCGGTACGATGTGCGCCGGATGCGCATGGTGCTGCGGGGTGCAAGGTGACGTTCACCAAGGACGACTGGGTTGTAGGGTCGATGGTTCCGACGACAGAAAACGGCCTTCCACGCGAACTGTTGGTCAAATCGGTTGGCAGAAAGTGGGTTATCATAGATAACAAACGAGTCAGCATCGAAACCGGATATTGTGAGTTCGGATTCAGAGCGTGGCCAAGCAACGCTCACCGACAGGCAGAATTGAACCGAGCCGTCACTCTGTCAAAACTGCGCGAGCACTTCGACTGGAACGGTCCTGCTCGCAACATGTCAACCGAAAAACTCGTCGAAGTCTGCGCGCTGTGCGGGGTTGAAGTTCCGGAGGTGAAGCCGTGATCCTCAAAGACGGGATGTTCGTGCTGTGCCTGAACGACATGCGCGGTCCGAAGGTCGAAGTGCTGTCGCCGGTCTGTTGCGCTGAATCGGCGGAAGAGCTTGTTCGGCTTATGGAGCGAGAAAAGTCAGAGCCTTACGACGACGGAAGGTGGCGCAAAGCTTTCCGCAAAGGTGGCCCTCTTGAGTGGTACAACCGGCCATATGTCAACAGTTTTGAATGGATTGAACGGGAGATGCACATCATGCAGTACTTCGCAAAAACACTTCCACACGTGAGTGAACTAACATGATCTGTTCCGTCACCAAGTGCCTGCACCCGTCCTGCGACGAAACCGCCGGCTGGAAGCGCATCCGACTTTGCCGCCGCTGCTACGAGCTGTCAGGTGAGCCCGGGCAGGAGCCTGAGCACTACGCAGGGCAGTTTCTGTTGCTCGGACTGGCGCGGGCTGTGGCTGGAGAAAACGCCGTCAGAGATGCAAGGGAGGCGCACGCGTGAAACAAGCAAAACAACAAGAGAAACAACAACCCGTTGCGCACCCTTCGTCATGGCGAGCGGCGTTCCAATCGCAAGCAATGCGT
>QJWJ01000122.1 GCA_003235365.1 Deltaproteobacteria bacterium | reverse complement strand
TACCAGTTGCTCGGCATCACGTTCACCCAAAGCCAATCGCAGCCATTGAGTCTCCTCAGCCACGACCTGAGCATGGAGCTGAGTCACGCGATGTCCCTCGACATGACGTTGTCGCTCAGTGCCGGCGCTCGCTACGCAACGAGCGGACTCGATGGCGTTCCGTTTACGCTCCAGGGCTACGGGCAACTCGCCGCACTGTGGCGCAATACGCCGCGTTGGACGGGCAAGGCGGAGTTCGAGTATCGGAGGCAAGTCGGCCTCAGTGCTCAAGACTACCTCACCGGGCACGCCATCGACGCGTCGGTCTCCGAACGGTGGGCTCCCAACGCGTTGCGGCTCGGCGCTGAATTGGGTGTGAACGCCAACTGGCTCGGAACCCAGCAGTTGTATGCGACCGAACAATCTCCCCAGTGCCAAGACGGCACCGGCTTCGGCGGCCCCAACTTCGGCGGTCCCGACTTCGGCGGTGGCCCGGGCTTTGGGATGGGTCAGTTCGACGACGACTGCAACGCGGCGCTCGTCTCGAATCCGCTCTCGTACGTCGCCCCCCACATCGCAGCCTACGCCGAGCTGGCGCTCGACGACCACGTGCTCTTCTCGTTGTTCGGCTCCTACGAGTACAAGCACTACTTGCGACCGAGCACGGTTTCGATGCCCGGTTTCGTGATCTCCGAGAAAAACCGCAGGGACAGACGGACCCAGCTCGGAGTCTCGCTGAACTGGGGGCCACAGTTCGTCCCGGGCTTGTCCGTTTTCGGCCGCTATGCGTTCAACGTCGTGCGCAGCAACGTGGCCCTAGACACGATCGGCTGGCGGCGCGCATTCACCAACGACGAGCAGATCATCGCCGAAGAGAGCGAAGGCTACGAACAGCACCTCCCGGAAGTGGGCATCGGCTATCGCTTCTGAAGCGGCAACGTTCGCACGGTCGAGGCTGGCGTGAGCCGCGCTGACGCAACACGGACTTCGGCGCCCACGCTGCATCTCGTCGCCTGCCAGCGAGCGAGATTCATCGCGTCGAACCGGGGAATTGGCTGCATGGGCAGAGCCACTCGCCTTCTGGCAACTCTTGCAATGGCAGTAGCCAAAGTCGCCGTGTTCACCCGTGATGGTGTATCGAACAGCTCCGCACAGACAGCTTCCGTGACGGGCAGACGGACGGAAGGGTCGATTCGCCTGGCGTCGCGCAGCGGCGCTTCGCACCCGGTCTGGCCCGGTTCGACCGTCAGGGGGACCAACCGCCGAGCACCACGGACGGATCACGCAGCGGTTCAGCTTCAGACGCCGACAGTTGACGCGAACCCGCAGCGCGGCGGCTGGTGTCGATGGGATCGCCGGACGGGCTGTGACTGTTGTATTCCCAGAAGCGCAACTGGCTCGACGCGCCACCGCCGGTGATGATCCACCCCTCCGGCGCGATGTGACTGCCCATTTCGCAGTCGATGTAAGCGACCTGACTGCCCGGAAAGCGATCGACTTCGATGCGAGCCAAGATGTCGCCGGTGATGCCGGGCTCAGCCGTCAGCTTGGAGTCGACGAAGACGTAGCCGTACTTCCCGGCGTCATTGCGCGCCTGTAGGTTGTAGCCCTTGCGCCCCACGGTACGGATTTCACATTCTTTGAAGAAGACCGCGCCGGTACCCCAAATGTAGTCGACATTGCCGACGATCAGGCATTGCTCGGCGTAGATGCGTCCAGACCACAGCAGAGTGTCCTGCAGGCTCTCAATCGTGGCGTCTCGCACGGCGCAGCGGTCACAGCTGAGCAAGGCCAGGGCCTCGGCTTGAGACCCCCCCTGGGGCGTCAGGTTCTTGATTGTCAGCGTTTCGATGGTCAAGTCACTCACCGACTCGGCCAGAAATAGCGGACGCGACCGCGTCCCACCGTTCAAACTCTCGTTGTTCACCCCCAACAACACTGTCTTTTCACGATCCACCCCCCGCAGAGTGATGCCGTCTTTGCCGTTGAGTCGCATCAACCCCGGGTAGACACCGGGGGAGACCTCGATCGTCGTTCCGTCACTGGCCGCGTCCAGCGCCCCCTGAATCGAACAGTAATCGGCGTCGCGGCTCAGCCCCACGGACAGCGCCTCGCCCTTGGGCGCCGTGGCGCGGGTCGTGAACGTCCAATCCAGCTCCGCGGGATCCAATGCGGGCTGCCCGTCATTGCCCAAGATGGGGTCGCCGTCGAACGTGACTTCGAAGGAACCGCCGTAGCTGAGCTTTCCTGCTGCGAAGGATACGACGACCAAGTCGCTTTCGCCCCCCGTCTGCGGATCGTCCACGACGAACGCGGGCGGCGGGATCCTCAAATTCGATCCGCCGACGTTCACCTGCGTCGAGGTCGAACCGAGATCGACGCGCGCCACCGCGTCACCGCTGTCGGCGTCGCGCACGATGAAGGCGCCACTGCCTGCAAGTCTCACGGAATGGGAGAAACGAAGCATCAACGTCGGGTCCGCGCACAACTCGACGCCACCGGGCGTCGGAAACACGGCCAACAGTCCGTCAGGCAGGTCGAGCGGTGGTTCGGGCTCGAAGACACCGGCATCGTCGACGCCCCCCGCTCCGCCTTGGTCCGAGCCAGCTTGGCCCGGTTCGCTCCCTGAGCCCAGGGTTCCTCCCGCAGCGCTCGTAGGTGCCTCCTGGGGGTGACTTCCGACGTCCGAGGTTGGAATTGCTGGCTCCGTGCTCATCGGCCCGGTCGGCCCCGCGGGCCCCGACCCAGGCACCGGCGTGACGGCGTCGGAGTTCGGAGTCGTTGGAGCTGAAGCGGGCCCGGTCACCATTGACGACATGGACGTGGACGTGAACGAGCCGGACGCGGGATCGATCGATGACGTCGGAGACGACCCGACGCCGTCTAGCGCCTGCCCATTCGAAGAACTCTCCGAGCAACCGATCAACGCGAGGAGGCTCGACACTTGCCAGGCCAGTCTTGCATGTCGAGCGTGGTTCATCAGCGGCCCTCTTCGTCATTCGGCCGTAGCCAACCCGATAGAGGGACGCCGGCCATCTCAATCCCATCAGCAACGAACCCGGCCATGATCCGTGCCCCGTTCTCTTGAAAGTGGGTCCCGTCCACCGTGCCATCGGCGCGAACGAAGAAGAAGTCCTCGGGCGTCGGCGCGGGGCAAATCGCGATGAGGTGATCCACGGTCATCTGGTTCAAGTCGGCCAACGCAACGTCGCGCTCTGCTGCCAATTCGCGCATCGCTTGGGCGTGTGCGCCCGTGCCGTTGCCACCAGTGCAATAGGCAGAGTTTCGCGGCGGCGGCGTAACGAACACCAAAGTGGCGTCGTGGTCGGCGGCCACGTCGATGTACTCGCTCAGGTAGTCTTTGAAGTCCGTCGCCGGATCGAGATAGTAGGGGATCTGCTGCCCATCGAGCTCATAGGTCGCGGTCTTGTGGCCGTCGTTGGTACCGAATTGCACAAGCAACGCGTCTCCCGGTCCGATGTCAGCGTCGATCTCTGCGAGGTAGCCCTCGTCGATGAATCGCCGAGCCGTGCGCCCACCGATCGCTCTGTTTTCGACCACGACGCTGGGCTCGAAGTACTCGTGGAGCATCTGCCCCCACCCAGCCTGATCCGTCGTACTCTCGGTGTCGCGATAGGTGGACACCGTCGAATCACCAGCGATGTAGATCGTCGGCGGCTCGCCACGGTCGATAGCGGGTTCGCCCCCCGCGCCGCCGCCGCTCCCGATTGTCCCACCCCCTGCCGCGCCAGCATCAGAGTCGAGCGGAGCCTCGCCGCCTCGACCGCCCCCACCTCCGGCGGCAGACGCGGGATTGGACGTCGACGCACCAGTCGGCACCCCTGCTGGCCCTGACGTCGAGGAAGGCACTTCGGCGACGTTCCTCGGTACGTTCGGCGACACGGCGTTGGTTCCGGCGTGGGTAGCGGAAGGCGACGACGCTTGCGCTGCCGGGCTCGAAACCGGCGCGGTTGTGGTATTCGATTGCGATGGAGACGCAGCGGGCACCGACGTCGTGCTGGTGTCATCTCCGCCCAGCACCGCGTCGGAGTTCTGCGGCTGACTCTCCTGCTGGCACGACAGCGCCAACACGGCACAGAGAGCTGTTGGTATGACCCTTCCCAGTCGAGCGCTCAAAGTAGCGTTCACGGCGCCTCCCCGGCTGAGCTCAACAAGTATGCGGCCAACGGCAACTCGAGCGCCGCGACTGCCTCGGCCATGATCTGAGCCATGTCGCGCGCACCGCTCGGCGAGAAGTGCGTGTGATCGTCACAGAAGTACTCACCCACATCCCCGTCGGTGCGGGCGGTGACGTCGCCTCCGGGGATGGGACAGAACCCGAGTTCGGTGTATCGCTCGACGCTCAGAGCGTGCAAGTCGACGACAGGAACGTCAAACTCGTCCCCCGCCTCGATCGTAGCGTCGACGAATCCGCCACGCGTTCCCCGTGGTACGTCACCGTTGCAGGCGATTGCGCTGACCGGCGTGATGAAGACGGGCTGTGTGCCCCGCGCCTTGGCAGCCGCGGCCAACACGCCGTAGCTCTCCTTGAACGCGTCCAACCCCACGTGGCGGTCGCACGTCGCCGCACCGTCGTTGATCCCAAACTGGATGAGTAACGTGTCACCCTCAGCCATCTCGTCCAACATCGCTTGCCAACGATCTTGCAGCAGTGGCTCACCGGTCCCGTCGCGATTCAGCAAGCACTCGCCGTCGTCGCCCATCTGCGTCTGCACTTGATACATCCAAGTCCGAACACTACGCCCCCCTGCCGCGCTGTTGACGACGGTGATCTTGTCGTCGAACAACTCACCAAAGTGTTTACCCCAGCCCGTAGGACACGGGGTGTTACCGTTGGCGACGGTCGAGTCGCCAGCGATCCACACGCGACGTTCGCGTGCCGTATCCACGGGCGGAGCAGTAATGCCGCCGCCCGCACCCGACAGGTCGCCCGGTGCCCCGCCCTCATCGCCGACGCCCGCATCCAGCTGCTCGGTGGTCCCCGCCGCGCCCCCCGCGGACGTCCCTTGCCCGACGTCCGAAGGTTGGATCGGCCCGGACGTACTGACCGCACTCGACGGCGAAGGATGCAGCTCGTCCGACGGCGCCGACATGCTGTTCACATCCGCAGTCGACGATGACTGCTGCATAGGGGCCACTGCCGGGCGCGTCGTCCCGCTGCCGACGGGCGACGACGTCATACTCGATAGCCCCGTCGACCCGGTCTGAGCGGAAACGTCACCACCAGGCTGGCTGGTGGCGGTCACGCCACTCGGCGACGAGGTCGTGCCCCCGCCCGACGGATTGCCCTGGCACGCGACCGTCGCCCCGCACGATGCCAACGAGAAGAAACACAGCGCTCGGAACATGCCGAAGCACAATGCCCTTCGCAGCGCTGGCGATCACGCGCCACGTCAATCGCGCCGACTTCTCTTCGGATCCGCGAACCGTCGCCAGACCGCGAGCCTGGAACCTTGGCGCTTGGTACGAAAGTTTCTGCAAAGCTGCAGAGACGCCCGCCGTTCCCAATCGTTTCGGTGCGACTTTCGCCAGTCGGGTTCTGGGAGGTCGCACGACCCGACGGGGCGATGTCGGCGTTTTCAGCTCCCTGCTCCGCGGTGCTCGTGGCTCGCCGCACGACCGCCGCGCGTGCCGCAGCTGGAAACGCAACCGCATCCGACGCTCGCCGTTGTGACGGCGCAGACCGCCCACCACGGGGCGCCGCTGCGCACGAAGTGCGCCATCGACACCATGCGAAGCGTTCCACGCAATTGCCGCCCGGGCAACGAAGTGAGCGTATCTGGTGCGCGCAGAGGCTGCGTTCACCCACCACAGCGACGCACCCACAACTCGGCGAGTTCACCGTCAATCGCCGACGCCAAGGTGTTGGGGCCGTACTCGGTTTCCACGCGAAAGAAGCTATTCGGTGCGAAACGTGCGATGTATGGCGCGCCCGTCCGATCGAACACGTCCATACACTCGCACGCACACAAGCGCGTGCAGCTCGAGCGAGAGTCATACCTCGGCGCGCATTCGACCACAGAAGTGCAGCCGCGGCCAGAGCAGAGCGTCAGAGGGCTGTGCATCTCAAACGCCTGTGCAACCGGTCACTTCTCACGGCGCGATTGATTGCTCGGTCATCCACGGCGCGCTATTTGAACGAAGATGTCGAGCCGAGTGTCCATCCATGTGAACTCGCACCGGCCGCGACGTAGCGGGGCCCGCTGTGACTGACGGATCGTGCTGCACGAAAGACGAGCGGATAGCCCAACTCGAACGCCAGGTTGCCTCGCTGCGGGCCCAACTCAACGCGGCTCGAGAGTTGTCCGACAGTTCAGTGGAAAGCCGGCTCCGCTCGTTGCTGGGTGATCGCATGGTGCTGGACGCACTGCCGACGGTCGTCAACGTCCTCGATCAACACCAGAAGATCGTCTACTTGAACCGGACCGTCCCTGGGCGAGACGTGACCGAGCTGTATGGCACCGACGCGCGTAAGTACGTCGCTGAGCAAGATCGTGAGAGGTACACGCGGGTGTTCGAGGAAGCCTGGCAATCCGGGAACCCGACGACCGTTCAATTGCGTACGCTGAGCGGGCGGCACTGGGAGAGCAACTTGATACCCGTCAAGGATGGGCCCGAGGTGGTATTCATGCTCGTCACCAGCGCCGACCAGACCGAACGGCTTCGCTCCGAGCGAGCACTGCGAGACAGCGAAGCGCGGCTGCGCTATGCCCTCAGCGCGAGCGGAATGGGGGCCTGGACCTACCAGATCGCCGAAGACCGAGTGATCTGGGACGAGGTGACCGCGCACCTGTTCGGAATACTCCCCAAGGACGCGCCGACGAACGCCCAAGGGTACTTCGACCTCATTCACCCAGGGGACCGCGAGCGCGTGAAGGCCGGCGTCGATGGAGCAATTCGCCGTCGCATTGCTTCCGATCTCGAGCATCGAGTGTTGCTCCCCAACGGCAGCGTCAGATACTTGCTCACTCGAGGTACGGTGCTGCTCGACGAAAACGGTACCGCTACGGCGCTTCGGGGCGGCGTTTTCGACATCACCGCACGCAAGGCGCTCGAATCGCAGTTGCAGCTCGCGCAGCAGATGCAGGCCGTCGGCCAACTCACGTCCGGGATCGCACACAACCTCAACAACGCACTGTCGGTCATCATACCGTGCGCAGAAGAGTGCCAAGAGGAGGTCACCGGAGAGTTGGCCGAGCGTGTCCACGACATCACGCACGCTGCACAACGCGCTGCGGAGATGGTCCGACAGTTGATGCTGTTCGCTCGACCTCACGCTCACGCAGAGAAGCGCTCCTTCAACCTGAACACGACGGTTCAACGCATCGTCGACATGTGCCGCAAGACCTTCGAGCGCCGGATCCTGTTGGACCTGCGAACGGAACAGGTGCCTCCGGTGCACGGAGACGAAGGTCAAATCGAGCAGGTACTGCTGAACATATGCCTCAATGCTCGAGACGCTCTCGCCAATCGCGATGAGCCGCGCATATCGGTCAAGATCAGTTCGCCTCGACCCGATGGTCTCCGAGTGACGATAACCGACAACGGTACCGGGATGGATGAATCGGTTCAGGCTCGCGTTTTTGAACCGTTCTTCACCACCAAAGAGGTGGGTCGCGGCTCGGGTCTGGGGCTCGCCAGCGCGTATGCAATCGTGACCGACCATGGGGGCAAGATCCGTTGCAAGAGTGTTCTGGGCTACGGGACCAGCTTCGAACTCGAACTACCATGTGGAGCGAGCGCACCACCCGAGCCGATCTCGGAAGAGATCGCCGTCGACTCCATATCGGGGGACGAGCGCATCTTGGTCGTCGATGACGAGTCTGCAGTGCGCCGCGTCGTGGCATCGACGTTGAAACGGGCTGGCTATCACGTCGTTCAGTGCGCGACGGGCCATGACGCAGTTCGGCTGTTCGAATCGGGTGATGCCAACTTCGACGCCATCGTCCTGGATCGCTCGATGCCGGGACTCGCCGGCGAGCAGGTCATCCGTCGTCTGAGAGACCTCGGCGTCGACACTCCCGTGATCATGCTGACTGGCGATGCCAGCGGCGATTGGAGTCACGATGGAATCGCCCTGTTGCTCAACAAGCCCGTCAATCGCCGCGAATTGCTGACGAACGTTCGCAGTGTGATCGACCGAAGCCGCAGCTAGCGCCTTGCCCGTGAGACTCGATCGAGGTTTGACTTGGCAGCCCTGCTCGCCCGACCAAAGCACCTCGACGGCGAATTGGCCGCAAAGAATCCGTAGGGCGCCAAGCCAATTGGGCAAGCCACTTTGCAGCGGTCGATTGCGGGACCTCGAGTCGCGACCTCGCCATCACTGGTCGCAGCTCCCCACTTCCCACGAATCGAGGAGGCCGGTGGGTGAGTCACCCCGTGCGCGTGCTACTCACGAGTGGACTCGACCGCAGAACGATCGGCCCGGGCCCCGAGCACGACGACGTCACCGTCCACCGCGACCGGAAGCGCCATCGGAAGGACCGCGTGCTCGAGCATCTCCAGCCCATCATCACCAACGGACACGACCAGGTAGCGCGCTTGACGGTCTGCTTCGCGCACCAGCACGACGCGTTGTCGTGAAGCTCCAACCAACCGCCAACCGGTACCCTCGAGCTCGAGTCGACCCAACTCCGACAAGCGCCCCCCGTCGAGTTCGACGGCAACCAATTCCGATTCGTTCTCGACGCACCGGTCGTCGCCATACAACAGGACGTAGCCGCGACTCCCTGTCCACACGTGCCCGCCGTGTCCGTGTCCGATCGACAACGTTTGTGTCAGGTACGCGGTCCCCTCAAACAGCTCGAGCAGATGAACGTCGACGTCCGCCGCAACCCCCTGCTCGAGGTCACCACCGCGCGGCTCGACGGTGACGACGATGTCGTCATCAGCATGCATCGGGAAACCCTGCACGGTCGTCCTCTGAACACTCGCGTCGTCGTTCGACGGGGTCGTTGTGACCAACTCGAACAACCCGCTCTTCACACTTTGGTCTGAACGGCCGAGATCGGTGAACTCGAAAAACACGACACCATCGTCGGAATGCAACCCTTCTTTGGTGAGGTAGCTGTTACCCGTCGCGGCACCCACCTGAAAGGGCGGCTCAAATCGCCCCGCGTCTACGTCCAGTGGGTAATACCATTGATCATCGCGATAACCCCTGACCCGTACCGCCTCCTGCATTTGCTCACCGCATTGCGATTCCTCATCGCACATGGGCGTCCCACCTGCGCTATCCATCTCGTACGCGATGCCCATCGCATCACAGCGTTCGACGCTGAGGCAACGCCACCCCCTGCGCTGAAGCAGACCGACCTGCGAACCACTGACGACGAGTTCGTTCCACTCCCAAGTCAGCGTGGTGTCGTCCGGCAACTCGACTTCCGGGACTGGCAGTTCGAGCTCGAAGACCAGCTCCGGGTCGCCCTCGAGGGACACGTAGCTGACGGCGGGGGTACCCGCTTTGGTGCATGGCCGTTCGTCATCGCGCTCCTCGCTCGAGGGGTAGTCCCCTCGATAGCACGGATTGTCGTAGTGGAAGGAATAGGCGAGCAAGCCCTGGTCCATCGCGAGCAACCGGTCGGTTCGATACTGCAGGTCGAGACGGGTCGTTGTTCCGTCCGCTACGAGCTTCAGCGCGCGCCCGGTCGGGGTACGCAGCAAGCGAACCTCCGTGTCGGAGAGGTGCGCGACATCCACGGGAAGATCTCCCAGTGAGAGCGGCAGCGACGTCTCGTCGCGCTCGACGTCGAATCGTTCCAGCAGCGTATCGAAGTACGCGCCATCCGAGAATGGGTGCGTCACCGTATAGACCGCACCGCCGTCGGTGAACATCTCCAAAGAGCTCGCGCCGCCTGAAAAGTCAATCACCTGGGGGTCGCCCAGCAGCGCTGTACCTGGTACCCAGACGAGTTCGCCGCCATCGAGCAACCCGAGCGCGCCGACGTGCGGAGTTTCGGCGGCCCCACGCGCGATGTACGGCACGTACAGTCGCCGTTCCGAGCCGACGTAGCGTGTGGGGGCCCGGCGCCCGAGGTAGGGTGTTGCAACGGTCTGTCCGAGCTGAGGTTGTCCGTCGTCGTCGATGGTCATCAGCGCGGCGACTTCGTCACCGAGCGCGATCCACTGTTCGCCGGCAAGCACGACCTCGCGCCAGTCCGCTGGCAACTGCCCCGTCACCACGGGCCCTCCTTCAACCGCCACATCGACGATGAACGCTCCCGCTTCCGACGAAAGCACCGCGAAACGCCCGGCGATGTCTCCACCGACGCCGTCGTAGTCGCCAACTTCGGGCGGCAAAGCGACCACCGAACGCTGTTGAACGGCACCGTCATCGAGGGTCACACGATTGAAGACGGTCTCCCCCTGGCGCGCGGAAACGAACTCCAGAACCCCACCTTCGAAACGGACCGGGCTCGATGCGACCTGGTCCTCGACGGCAATCTCATCAGAGACCTGCAGTTCACCCGCCTCGGCGAAATCGACGACCCAGATAGCAGCGTCCTGCGCGCCTCCCCCTGCCCACCCCCGCGTGATGACGAACGAGCCTTCCGCTCCGAGGTAGCCGTCACCTGCGAGCTCGCGCCGCTCGACGACGGCGGCCCCGGCTTCGGCGATGGAGAGCTCCGTGACGACCATGCTCTGGGGCGGTTGCCAATAGTCGACCCAGCCGTCCCTGGGCAGGCACTGCAGCCCCTCGCGCGTCTGCGTCAGCAAGATCACGCGCTCGGCCTCCGCCCTCGCTTCGACGAACGCTCCATCCACGACGTTGCTGGAAAGCAGCTTGGGGTGCAGCGCGTCGTTCCCCACGTCAAAAGTGAACACCGTCGTCGTCGGGGCAGCCGCCTCGAAGTCATCGGACGAAGCGCTCTCGGCGGCGATCACCGTCAGCCGATCGCCGGTGACCGCCAGCCACTGCGCAGCCCCAGGCAGCCCATAGCCTCCGACGAGCACTGGTTCGGCTTCATCACGCCGGTCGAACACGACCAGACCGCGAGCGCCATCGGCGACGTACAGCGCACTTTGACGGGCATCGATACGAACTCGCGGTTGCCCGCGACGCGATGGGTAGCGCGGCGCCTCACCGGAGCCCGGCGCACGATCCGACGGCGGTCGAAACTCGATGGGTGATTGGTGATCGGGGGCGATGGGTCGTCCATCGGGCGGCATCGCGGGCGATCCCGTCTGGCCGCCTTCGGTAGGAGGGTTGGTCGTCGCGCAAGCGGAGATCGCCAACGCGGCGAGGGGCCAGCAAGCAGTACGCCAAGGTTCGCGAACACGGGATGAACGACTCGAAAAGCAAAGAGAAGCGCCGCGCGTCATGAGTCTAGCTTGCTCCGGTCGTTATCCCCTTGCTAGCACGAATTGCATCCCCCGGTGACGATATGCGCCGCAACCATGATGCATTCTGCAATACAATTGGGTCCACCTTCCCCAACGGTTTCCGCCGCTAGTCCCCCGGTCCGCTCGTCGCAGCAAGGGGCAGCAATTGGAGATTCATCAGCACGACACGGTCGGTTCCGGGTGATTCGTCGATCAAGGCGCGGACTCGGTCGTAGTATTCGAGGTGCAGTTGCCGCAGCTTCTGGAATGACCCTTCGCTGATCGCGAACAGGTTGAACGAGAACAGTGCGTCGGACGAAGTGTCACCGCGACTCAGACGCTCCAACCCAACTTGGGCCCAATGGGCCTTGAGAGCCCGATTGCGCTCTGGGTCTTGGCGAGTATCCACGCTCATCACTCGGCAACTGACCCAGTGGGTTCCGTTCCACCCAATCTGCCCTGCGTCTGCGAGTTCGCGCAGCAGTGGCCCTTCGCGATCGGCGTCCAGCCCGATGCGCGCCGCCAAGAATCCGGGCTCGTGGGTGGGTCGCGCCCGGTATGCGTCCAATTCGAGCGCGCGCAGGATCGCGTGACTCCACGGCAGATCGTACGCGAGCCTTTGCTGAAGCCTCAGATCGACGTAGGCGTCGCGAGTCGACGGAAGTTGCTCTGGGTCGACGAGCAGCGACAGCATTTGAAGCAGCTGTTGAGTCGTGACCTCGAACAGACGCAACCACTCGGGCAGACGCGGCTCGGTCTTGCCATGTACCCAGCGCGACATCGTGGTGCGGTCGACCCCAATTCGGTACGCGAGTTCGCCTTGGGCAGCGCCGTGGGTGAGGTACTGCACCAAACGGTGAACCCCCCGCGGCGTCGACGGGTCGATTCTGCCGAGCGGACGCGACTGATCGCGCAGCAAGCGTGCAAAGCGTGAGCTGAACGGCGGTTGACACAGCTTGGCGGCCTTGAAGAACGCACTCGCCTCGGGAAAGCGACGCCCAGACTCCCAGGTGTACACGACGTTGCTGCTGAACCCGAGTGCCCTGCTGAACTGTCGCTGCGATTCATCGCCGCGCAAGTGACGCATGAGCTCCTTGCTCAACTGCTCGTAGGACAACGCCGCTACCATGGTCCGCTTATACACGGAGCTCGGCTCGATGGCGTGCAGAGAGTCCCACTCGGCACGCCTCTGGAACCTCCCGGTTCGATCCAGCGACTGGCGCGCCGCTCTGGGGTCGAGTAAACACCATCCGTGCAGCCTCGCCGCCTGTTCATCGTGCGTGGAACGCCCGAACAAACGTCGGCGGCGGCGTCCGAACTGACAGCCGCACTGCGAGACGTGTTGACGTGCTCGGGGTCTTCCGCACACGTCCGCCGATGGCTCGGCAGATCCGTCGAAGCGGTCGTGCTCGACCTCCACGCGGGGGTTTCCGCGGACGTGTTGGGGCAGGTTCACGGTTTGATCCGCGCCGGAGGTGCCCTGATCTTACGCATGCCGCCGCACGACGAAGCAATGCCATCGCCAGGCCTGTGCATCGAGCCATTTGGCCCCGAGGACGTGGGCGCGCGCTTCTGGCATCGCCTGACGAAGCAACTCCCGCGGATCGTCAGTCCGACACCGAACACGCCGCTCGAGCCGCTCGCGTGGCGCCCTGAAGGGACCGACGAGCAGCATTTGGTGGTCGAGCAGATCAGCGTGCTGCTCACCTCGGGCGCTCCGCATGTCGTGAGCCTCGTCGCCGACCGGGGACGCGGAAAGTCGGCCGCGCTTGGATTGGCCCTGAAGCGAGCCGCTGAGCGCAGCAGAAGACCGCTGCGTGCCATCATCAGCGCTCCCAGTGAACACGCGGCGGCGGAAGTCCTCCACTTCGCCGCCGCCCACGATAGCGCTGGGCCCCAGCTCGAGTTCGTACCCCCGCACGAGTTGTTGAGCGCTCCACAGCGAGCCGACGTGCTCGTCGTGGACGAAGCGGCGCAGCTCCCCATACGATTGCTGCAAGAGATCGTCGTGCGATGTCCCCTGACGCCTCTGGCGTTCGCGACCACCACCCCCGGCTACGAGGGCACCGGCCGGGGCTACGTGTTGCGGTTCTCCAAGTGGCTCGCGGCACTGGCTCGCCCGACGACCTCACTGTCGCTCAGCGAGCCCATTCGTTGGGCCCCGGCTGATCCACTGGAGGGTTTCATCTCGCGCCTGCTTTGCCTCGACGTCGAAGTACCCCGAATCGACGGTGCCCCAGAGCGTACTCCGGGGCCGTCGGCTCAGCGCAACAGCCCGCCGCGCCGCTCGCGTCCGCAGCTGCTCACCCCTGACGAATTGGCGCAGGACGAGAAGCTGCTCCGGAGCGCCTTTGGCCTTCTGGTGCACGCTCACTACCGTACTACTCCCAGCGATTTGCAGCGCCTCCTGGATGCTCCGAACTTGAGCGTGCACGCCATCGCGGACGGCGGCCGGATCGTGGCCATCACGCTCGTCGCTCGCGAGGGCGGCCTGAGTGAACATCAGGCCGTCGAGCTTGCGACGGGTCGCCGTCGGATTCGAGGGCACGCCCTGGCTGATACGCTGAGCACCCATGCGGGTCATCCAGAGGCCGCACAGCTCGACCTGATACGCAGTGTGCGCATCGCCACGCACCCGGATTGGCGCCGATTGGGGCTGGCGCGCCGCTTGGTACAAGCCGTGGAAGAGACGTACGCCGCCGACGCCTATGGCACGGTGTTTGGCGCAACCGCGGAACTGCTGCAGTTTCGCCAACGCTTGGGTTACCGCGTGGTACGACTCGGAGGGTCACGCGGACCGAGCACCGGGCAACCCGCAGTGGTCATGCTGCGCGCAGGGACTGCGCGCGGGCAAGCGCTCATCGATTCACTGCGCGACAATCTCGCCTGCAACCTCCCGCTGCAGCTGCGCCTGCTCGAAAGCGACGGCGGCCTCCCACTCGACGCCGCGCTACAGCGTCGTCTGTTCTACGGTTTGATCCCCCCACGACCGAGGAGCACCGAAGCAATCGTTGCCGCGGTTCGCCGCTACGTCGATAGCCCCCAACCCGTGGAAGCTGCAATCTTCAACCTGCGTCACTTCCTTCAAACATACCCCGAGCGCCTTCAACGACTGCTTCCGGCCGAGCGCGCCTTGATTGTCGGACGCGTGCAACTGCTTCACGGCTGGAGAAAGGTCGCGACAAACGCGGGCTACCCCAGTGTTGCCGCCGCGACCCGAGCGATTCGTGGTGCGATCGAAGCGCTGCTTTGACGAAACTGGTCTGCTGAGAAGCGGCTCCGAGGCAACGCCGCAGAAACACGGCGGGGGCGCCGCAGTGGGCCAGAATCAAGCGCCCGTGTTATGCTCGACGCTCATGCACAGGACGACGGCGTTGGTGTTGGTTTTGACGACGGCGGGTTGCGGCGACGAAGAGCCTTCCAAAGATTCTTCGCCTTCGACGCCGTCCACGCAGTTGGACGCTTCGAGCCCCGACCCACCGGCAAACCGAGAGCCCACGCAGCCCCAGCCCTCAGTACAATCATCGGATCCCCGACAGGGCCCCCGCGGCCCAGGCCCCAGCTCCCCCGGACCTACGAGTACGGCGGACGGAGGACGGAGCGGCCCCAACGGAGCGTCACCGGGACCGGACACTCCCGCAAACGCGCAACCCGCTCCCACCGGTTCACCCGGCCCGGTTTCTCCGGACCCGAGCTCTACCAGCCCCAGTTCACCGGACAGCACAACCAGTGTCGACGCTGGTGGAGATCCCCCCGCAAATGAATGCAAGCGTGGCATCGCTTCGAACACCGCGCCCGGTCCCGAGTTCTCGCAGGGCGTTACCTGGTGGTACAACTGGGCCATCCGCGGCTCGGGTCAGGGCTCGGGCATCGAGTTCGTACCGATGATTTGGGGTAGGTCGACCGCGGGCGACGACATCCCGTCCGAGAGCCGTTTCTTGCTCGGGTTCAACGAACCGAACTTCTTCGAACAGGCCGATCTGAGTCCCGAAGACGCCGCAGCCGCGTGGCCCGACGTCGAAGCGAGCGCAAGTGCAGCAGGCGCACCCATCGTCTCTCCCGCGATGAACTTCTGCGGTCCGGCAGAACGGTGCCACGGGACGAACCCGTACGACTACTTGCGAGCCTTCTTCTCGGCGTGTGACGGATGTCGCGTCGACTACGTGGCGGTGCATTGGTACAACTGCGACCTGCCCTCGCTGAGAGACTACCTGGAACCGGGTAACAACCTCGAAGGCTTCGAGCAGTTCGGTCGGCCCGTGTGGCTGACCGAGTTCTCGTGCAACGGCTCGGCGAGCGTAGCTGAGCAAGAAGCGTTCATGCGAGAGGCGATCCCTTACCTGGAAGACAACCCCAACGTATATCGCTACTCGTGGTTCAGCGCTGGGCCGATCCCCAGCGCCGAATTGGTCAACGACGACGGTTCTCCGACCACGCTGGGGCGCGTTTACATCGATCTGCCCCAGAACTGTCGCTGATGGCCGTCAGTGCAATCGCAAGTCGGCGAATGCATCGATCGTCGCGCGATCGACGCTTTCCGGTAGAACCGGCAAGAGCCCGCGCACGGTGCCGGGCAGGTTGCTCGGATGCAGTATCCCCACCTGAATGCTGCGCGTCACCTCGTCGAGCAAGATGAAAAAGTATCGATCTCCGTTGGGGCGCCGCCACACCGGACAACCGTCAGTGTCGCCCCCCACCTCGATGACTGGCCCCATGTCGTAAGCGGACTTCGCACACGCGTTCACGACGTCGACGTCGTCGGGAAAGTCATCGCGCATGCAATCGGCGCCGCAGACTGCGCCACCCACGTGACCCTCCTGGTATGAGCGTACGCCCGTGCTGATGAACTCTCGGTTCGAGTATTCGTTCCCGTCCATGACGACCTCGAACACGTTGATTTCACCACAGCCGTCTCCAACTGTGCCCGTCTTGGAATAACAATTGCACAAGCCGTTCCACTTGCGCCCACCGTCGCGAATCAATTCCGACGCGACGAAAGCGACCCAAGGCGCGGGATTGCCGTCGCCATCGCCATTGCAGGAGCGCACGTCAGCGTCATCGAAGTCCATGGATCCCAAGAACACGACCAGTTTCGACCCTCGATAGCCCCGGTGCAACATTCCCGGATCGTTCGGGCAGAAGTAGTCGCTACCGTCGCCACACTCGACGCTAGCCACCTGACTCACGTAGCCCACACAATCGTCCCTGGTCAGATCACCGGGGAAGCTCGCAGCTCCAGCGCCGTCGCGGGTGAACCACAGGTTGTCACTTTCACCGGTGCGTTCGTCGAAAGAGGTCACCCGCCGCCATGCGCTCGCGCTCTGATCCGCGGGTTGGTAGACGGCGAGCTGTTTGACGTGCACCGCCTTGACGATGAGCGTCATCTCCTCGTCGAAGGGTGACAGCGACGTGCTGTTGGTCTCGTGCTGCGTCATGCAGCAGTGCCCGCCCCAGGTGTCCTCGCCGTCCTTGTAGTCGCAAGCCGGATCGCCCGGTTCGCGATCGATGCGGCGCGGCCACCAGCCCTGCGCACCAACATTGCGAAACGTCATGGTACCGCCCGAGGTGATCGCAGAGTCGACAAACGGATGTGCTCCCAAGGAGTCCGCCCTCCCAGCATCCGCTTCGGTAGGTGAGACGGGTGAACTAGCCTGCCCCGGCTCCTGGGATTGATCAGGCTGAGCCGGAGCCGGTCGGGGGCCCTCTGAGTCGACGGGCGCAATCCCGCCGGGGCGCGGGGCCCCCGGCACAGGCGTCGGCTCTGACTCCGGGGGAGGTTCGCTGTCGTTCGACGTCGGATGCGAAGGAGCATCGGTACCGTCGTCCGCTTCGGTGGGTCGCGCTGAGGGCCGATCTCCGGCGTCGCCCGAGGCAGGCTCGCGATCCGTCGAGTCCTCCGTGCCGCCAGTGTTTGAACACGCCGCCAGCAAAAACACGGCCGCTGTCGCCCAGGCCTTCATTTCGCGCACGCGGTTCAACCTGCCACGAGCACGCCGCTCGCACAACGCAGCGCGTGCACCGAGCGTGTACGGCGCGAAAGGTGGAACCAAGTGACCCCGCCCCGCGAACGCCCGCGGTGCCCCACCATCGATCGCCGGCCAGTTGAACAAACACCTTTCCCCACCTCTTCGAACCGTTGTCTTCGTCTGGCCACCCTGGGAACTTCCTGGGCGCCACGCGACGGCTCGCTTCGGAGCCGAGCTGGCACTTCACCCACTGGAGGAGGTCAGCCGTGTACTCAACTTTCGTTCAACAATTCGCCCGTAGTCTCGAGAACCTCAGCGGCGTAATCGCCAAAGCGCGCAACTACGCCCAGGAGCGCGGCTTCGACGAGAACAACTTTCTCACCATGCGCTTGGCGCCAGACATGCTTCCGTTCGTGTCGCAGGTTCGCATCGCCTGCGACACGGCCAAGAACCTCGCTGCGCGGGCCGCAGACGAGGCCCCGCCGAGCCACCCCGACGACGAGACGAGCCTCGAAGAACTGCAAGCACGCATTGCCAAGGTCACCACTTATCTGCGTTCCTTCGACGGCGCAAAACTGGATGCAACGGACGGAAAGCGAATCGTGCCCGTGGGGTTTCCCCCCGGCCAAGGCATCGAGCTGCGGGACTACCTCGTGCAGCGGCAAGTGCCCAATTTCTACTTCCACATGGTGACCGCATACGCGCTGTTGCGTCACGGCGGCGTCGCGGTCGGCAAGAGCGACTACCTCGGCGCGTTGCCCGTCGTCCCACTTTGAAGAACACGGAAGAGCGACGCACCTGTCGGGGTTCAGGGGATCCGTCTCGAACGGGTCCCCTATCAGTGCACTTTTGCTGCCGGGTTGGCGCGAGCTGTTCTGAGCCGACTCGCCAGACGCGATCGAGCGCTGCGCCCGTCGTCACCGCGACGTGGTCTGCTCGTGGAGTGCGCTAGCCTGTTTGCCGCATGAAACCCACGCACCGCGTCCGGCGAGGCCGATCCGCCTTCCTGTTGCCTGCAGCTCTCGCCGTCGCCAGTGCGTGTGGCGGTGGGCAGAGCGACGACTCGAGCACGTCGGACCCAGTGACACCTGGGCCGTCAGTGCCAACCACGACCGTGTCGCAACCCGACACGACGCCGACGACCCCCGCGACGGGCTCAACCCCGAGCTCACCGGCAGGAACGACGACTCCCGCCAGTAGTGATCTGCCACCACCAGGACCAGAGCCCGCGGTCGGTCCCACGGATGTGACGCCAACGTCGATGCCAGATGCCACTTCCCCTTCGGCATCCACGCCATCGAGTGGCGCGGGAGGCTCCCCGAGCGCGGCGGGGGGAATGCCACCCACTCCGACGGGCACAGGGGGCACCCCGCCTGACGGCAGTGGGGGCGTTCCTCCAGAGGGCGCCGGTGGTAACACTCCGACTACCCCCACCGGTCCCGCGTCGATCTGCCCCGACAACCCGGGAACCGCACCGTCTGGGACAGTTTCCAGCGCCCAACTGGTTTGGGAAGTCGACGAGATGGACTACGACTTTCACCTCTACGAAGGAGCGGCTTGGGCAGACGGCGCCCTGTTTTTCTCCGACATCAACCCCGGTGGGCAAGGTGGTTGGAATTCGACAATCTACCGCTTCGATCCCGGCTCGGGCATGGCCACGGTGTTTCTCTCCGGGGCGGGTTCCAACGGCCTGGCGGTGGGTCCAATGGGTGAACTGTACTCTGCCACCGCGGCCAAGAAGGAGATATCCCAGTACACCTTCGACCCTCCCGGTCAGCAGCAGGTCATCGGCGGAATGCTCAACTCACCCAACGACCTGACCGTCGCGAGCGACGGGACGATCTATTTCTCCGACCCCCAGCAAGGTGAATTGCCCGCAGGCGGGCAACCGCAGGTCGTACACGTCGTCAAAGATGGCGTGGACTCGATCCTCACCGACCAGATCCAGAGTCCCAACGGGGTGATTCTGTCAGCCGACGAAAGCGCCTTGTACGTCTCGGGCGGCGGGTCATTCGTCAAGCGAGTGGCGCTCACCGACGGCGCCGCAGGCGAAATCGTCGACTTGTCGACGAATCTGAGCACTCCGGACGGACTCGCGAAGGATTGTCTCGGCAACATCTACGTGGCCGAACACAACGCCACGCAGGTTCACGTGCTGTCCCCAGAGGGGATGACCGTGGCGACAATCCCGATCGGCTCTGCCCGAAATCAAGACGCCCGTCCCACGAACGTCGCTTTCGGCGGTGCCGACCGCAAGACGCTCTACGTCACCGCGACCTATTCCCTATGGGCCGTGCAGCTCGACGTCACCGGCTACCCGAACTGACATACCGGGTCGGGAAGACTCGTTCCCGGTTCGGAACGTCGACGAGCAGAGCGTTTGATGGCCTCTGGGTCGGGTGAATCACGCCCGACTTGGGCCGCGCACTGCCCGGGGTGTATGCTCGTAGCCATGAGGGTTTCGGTTGTCGGAATGGGACGGGTCGGCGCGACCGTCGCTTTTGCTTTGGTCGCCAAAAGCGTCGTCGAAGAATTGGTCCTGGCCAACCGCAACGTGCTCAAAGCGCACGGTGAAGCGCAAGATCTCTTGCATGCGAGCGCATTCGCTCGGCGACCCTTGAACATCATCGCGGGTTGGCTCGACGAAACCACCGGTTCGGACGTCATCGTGATTTGTGCGTCGGCCCCGGCAGATGAAACCGTCAAAACGCGCTTCGACCTCACCGCGAAGAACACACGGTTGTTCCACGAACTCGTCCCCGCGCTTGCCCAGCGCAGTCCGAACGCGATCCTGGTCGTCGTCAGCAATCCCGTGGACGTGTTGACACATCAGTCTTTGCGGCTGTCCGGCTTCGACCCAACCCGGGTCGTCGGAACCGGAACGCTCATCGACAGTGCCCGCTACCGCAGCCTGTTATCCTCCGCCGAGGGGATTCATCCTGCGGACATTCGAGCTTACATCCTGGGAGAGCACGGCGACAGCCAATTTCCGGCGATCAGTCTCGCATCGACGGGTGGCGAGCGGCTGATCGACGACGCGCGCAACCGGCGGATATTCGAAGAAACGATCAAGTCCGGCTACGACGTGTTCCACGCCAAGGGCTACACGAGCAGCGCCATCGCGTTGGCGGTGACGATGGTCGTCGAAAGCATCGCCAACGATCTGCGAATCACGATGCCGCTCAGCGTGCTCATCGACGGCTACCTCGGCGTGCGCGATGTCTGCCTATCGGTCCCAGTCGTGGTCGGCCGCGCCGGTGTCGTGCGACAACTCAACCCCCAATTGTCCGAGTCGGAGATCGCGGCGTTTCGTCACAGCGCAGCCGTGGTACGCGGCGCCATCGACGCACATTGCTGAGCAACGGCGGAACCGCGGACCGTGCGTCGCGCCCGGTGCAGTCGCCGAGGGAAAGGCACTGGGTGCAGATGGCACAACGGAGGCGTTGGTACGAGGACTGTCCAGTGTTGTTCACACGGCCCACACAAGACGACAGTCGCGCAGGGTTGGCTCGCGATGAACGATGGCGCATCAGACTTCGACAACAACGGCACCGCACCATTTACGAAGTGACAAACTGCTCCGGTTCGACCGGCGCGCTGTCCAGTACGGCTCAGGGGATGGATTTGTTCTTAGTGAACAGCGTCACAGCTAACAATCAACGAGTGCCGCATCCTGGGTCCCATCGTAGGCTCAACGGGCGTGTCGGGGTGAGCGCGATGAATCGCGTTTGCCCCATTGCACCCCGAGACACCCATGCAACATCTCAAAGCCTACTCGTTCGCTGCGCTCACGATCATCCTGAGCGCCTGCAGTGACAACCCCAAGTCGCATCAGTCCGAAGACGACAGTCCAACGACGTTCGACGCCGGAAAGCAGGAGGATGCTGGGATCCCTGGCTTCAACTTGGACGAGTCGACTTTCACGACAGACGATACGACACCGACTCGATCGGACGCCAGCACTCCGACTATGCGTGCCAAATGCGGCAACACGCAACTGGACGACGGCGAAGAATGTGACGACGGCAACGACGAAGACGGCGATGGCTGTAGCTCCACCTGCACACTCGAGAAGGGCTTCGACTGCAGCGATGTGGGGCGCGCCTGCGAGGAGTGTGGCAACGGGATCAAAGAGAGTCGCGAAGCGTGTGACGACGGCAATCAGCAAGACGGCGATGGCTGCAGCGCCGACTGCAAGAGCTTGGAAGAAGGCTTCACTTGCGCGGTTGGCGGTCAGGCATGCGAGAGCTGTGGCAACGGAGTCATCGAGGGGTTCGAGGCTTGTGATGACGGAAACACCAATGCCGACGATGGTTGCGCAGCGGACTGCCAGTCGACGGATCCTGGCTATCGCTGTCCGGCGGAAGGTGAGCCCTGCGTCGAGTGTGGCAACGGTGAGATCGAAAACGGCGAGGTTTGCGACGACGGCAATCGCGTCGGCGGTGACGGCTGCAACTTCAACTGCACGGTGATCGAAGACGGCTACGTCTGCGACGACAACGGTTGTCAGAAATGCGGCGACGGAATCGTCGGCCCCGACGAAGTGTGCGACGACAGCAACGGCGAAGACGGCGATGGCTGCAACTCAGATTGCACGATCGTCGAAGCCGGGTTCTCGTGTCCGGTGGTTGGGGCGTTGTGCGAGGAGTGCGGCAACGGAATCAAAGAGAGCACGGAAGCGTGCGACGACGGGAATACCAGCGCTGGAGACGGCTGCGACGCGAGCTGCAATCAAGAAGAGGGCTGGTCGTGTTTGGTTCCGGGCAAGGCTTGTTTCCTATGCGGTGATGGTGTCATCGGCGTTGGTGAAGCCTGCGACGACGGCAATCAGCAAGACGGCGACGGATGTTCCATGACCTGCCAGGGCGTCGAGGCCGGCTACCGATGCCCGGTCGCCGGACAAGCGTGCTCGGAATGCGGCAACTCAGTCGTGGAAGCCGGTGAGGTCTGCGACGACGGAAACCGCGACGGCGGCGACGGCTGCAGCTTCGACTGTCGGTCGATTGAGCCAGGCTGGAATTGCACCGATCCGGCGAACTGCACGCTCTGCGGCGATGGCGTGATCGACGGAGACGAGGTTTGTGACGACGGTACGATCACCTCCGGCGACGGTTGTAGCGCCGATTGCAGTGAGGTCGAGCCCGGTTGGGTATGCGTGGTCGAAGGGGCCCCATGCGAGCAGTGCGGTGACAGCCTGATCAGCGCCAGCGAAACCTGCGACGACGGCAACTTCGCCGATGGCGACGGCTGCTCGGCGAGCTGCCAACTGGAAACTGGCTGGCGTTGCCCACTGGTCGGCATGCCGTGTGAACAGTGCGGTGACGGCATTCAGGACGCCTCCGAACAGTGCGACGACGGCAATCGCGACTCGTTGGACGGCTGCAACGCTCAGTGCGAGCTCGAAGCCGGCTGGGACTGCCGTGACGAAGGCGAGCCCTGTAGCGCCCAATCGTGTGGCGACGGGTTCGCTGTCGCCACGGAAGAATGCGACGATGGCAACGGCTTGAGCGGCGACGGCTGCAGCGTCAATTGTCGAATCGAGGCCGGCTATGCATGTCCACCCGATGGCGGGGAATGCCGCTTGAGCGTGTGTGGCGACGGCACCGTCGAAGGTGAGGAGGAATGCGAAGACGACGACACCACGCCGACCTCTGGCGATGGCTGTTCGGCAACGTGCCGCCTCGAGCTCGGCTTCAAGTGCGACACCCCACAACAGGCGTGCGTCCCCACCGTGTGCGGCGACGGCCTCGTCGAGGGAGCGGAACAGTGCGACGACAGCAGCAGCGCCAGCCCGGGCTGTACAGACACTTGTCAACTCGAGGTGGGCTACGAATGTGTCGTCGACACGAGCACGAGCCCCGCGACCGGAGGCGCCTGCACACCGAATCCGTGCGGAAACGGCGACGTCGGCGGTCTCGAGGAATGCGACGACGGCGGCACCGCGGACGGTGACGGCTGCTCGGCAAACTGTCTGGTAGAGCCCTTCTACGAGTGTGATGGCGAACCCAGCGGCTGCGCCCCGGCATTTCAGTGGGTGCAGATCCGCGAGTTCAACGTGAGCAACATCGCGCCGGCCGCGATGCACTACGACCCGCTCACGCGATCGTTCGTCGGTTACAAACAGTCGGCGTCGAAGCCCCCCATCGAGCTGTGTTTGGACGGTACGCTGCTCAACCCCGACACGAACGAACTGTGCGGCCCGGGCGAGGTCCCCGGCACCTGCCCACATCCAAACCCACCGTTGACCGCTCGCGATCGCTGGGACACCGGCGGCATGAACGGCGCCGCTTACGACCCGTTCAGCGTGAGCTGGTTGTTCGTCGAGAACAGCGGCTCAGGCTCCAAGTTCACCCAGGTCGAGTTGGATGGGACCGCGCACGCTCCGGTCAACACCTCCAATCAGTTCGACGGCATGACCGTCGGCGAGGACGGCCGGCTGTACCTCGTGTACGGCAACTCCACCATGGCCGTGTACTCGCGCGACGCAGGCAGCACGTTCGGCTTCAACGTGAGCACGGCCGTCGACAGCTGGGCGGTCACCGGCAGCAACCCACTCGACGCAGTCTTCACCGTCCCCGGCTTCGACATCGTCGGAGCATTCAACACGCCGACCGGCGCCAACTCACCGCGCTTCCGTTTCTTCGGCTACGACGGCTCACTGTACGGAACTTCGACGTTGCCAGGCACCTTGGTCAGCGCCACCGCACAGGACGGTTCCACGGTCGCGCCCTATTCGAAGGAAGCCTCATCAGCGGCAACGGCAGTCGACGGCGGCGCGTTCATCATCTGTCCCCGCACGCCATCGGAAGGCTGCCGATTGTTCGGCACGTCTTGCTCCAGCGATGCGGAGTGCGCAGCTCGCACACCGGGCACGCGCTGCAACACCGACACGGTCGTCGCGTACTGCCACGCGCCCGCCGAAGCCCGTGATGATCGCACGCGTGTCGACGCGGGCAGCGCGAACAACGTCATCGACGTCTTGCAGAACGACACGCGGAGCGAAGGCACGTGTTCGGACACGACCGTACAAATCGTCTCCGTGACCGAGGGCAGCGAAGGCGGAACGATCGTCATCCCACCCGATGGCCAGACTGTGGAATACACTCCGCGCCCCGACTTCTGCGGCGGCTACGAAACCTTCGACTACACGGCATTACTCGGCGGCGGCGAAACCGATGATGCCACCGTCACGGTCTTGGTCCTGTGCGATTGCGGCGACGGCCAGGTGCAGACCGGTGAACAGTGCGACGATGGAAACACCACGCCGGGCGATGGCTGTAACGAGTCCTGTCTCCAAGAAGCGTCTTGCGGCAACGGCACACGCGAGGCCGGTGAACGCTGCGACGACGGGAACAACACCAGCGGCGACGGCTGCAGCTCGGTGTGCACCAGCGAGACTGCTTGTGGCAATGGTATCGTCGAAGCCGGCGAGCAGTGTGAGGGCGGGGCTGGATGTCGGAGCGACTGCACGCTGGAGGTGTGCGGCGACGGCATCGTCGATGCGAACGAACAATGCGACGACGGAAACACGGCAAGCGCCGACGGGTGTGCGTTCGACTGCACCCTGGAAAGCTTCTGCGGAAATGGCACGAAAGACGCCGCTGAGCAGTGCGACGACGGCAACAACCTGTCGGGCGACGGCTGCAGCTCAGTCTGTCGAATCGAGGTGTGCGGCAACGGCCGCCGCGACGTCGGTGAAGCGTGCGACGACGGAAACACCAAGAGCGGCGACGGCTGTTCAGCTACCTGCACCCTCGAAACCAACTGCGGTGACGGCATCGTGAGCGCAGGCGAGCAGTGCGATGACGGGAACCAAACCCCGAACGACGGCTGCGGCACGACTTGTCAGGTGGAGAGTATCTGCGGCAACGGCGAGCGCGCGCCGGACGAACAGTGCGACGACGGAAACACCAAGAGCGGCGACGGGTGCCGAAGTAACTGCACCCTGGAAATCTGTGGAGACGGCGTGCTCGACAGCGGCGAAGTGTGCGACGACGGAAACAACTTGTCCGGCGACGGCTGCACGAGCACCTGCAAAGCCGAAGCACTGTGCGGCGACGGCAAGCTCGGGGGCAACGAGGAGTGCGACGACGGAAACAGCGCAAGCGGTGACGGTTGCAGCGCACTGTGTCGCTTCGAGCACTACTGCGGCGATGGCACGAAGGACCAGGGCGAGTCCTGCGACGACGGGAACAACACCAACGGCGACGGCTGCAGTGCCAACTGCGAGACGGAACCCGGTCGTGTCCGCTGAGGCGGCGCGCCGGGTCGCCCCAAGACGGTACTCATCGTAGCGTCTTGTTTGGTCGAGACGGGGTTTGCCCCGGCTAACCGCGTCTCACCCTGTTCGACCTGTCCATCCGCCGCAACGCGAGGCGGTACTCGTTGGCAATCGTGCCGTCCGCTGCCGATGGACGCGCACCGCGCGCTCGTCACGCGTTCACTCCAGCCGTCGCGTAGCGCGGGCACTGCGTCGAAAGGTACGAGCGGGAACCGGGGAAGCGAGACGGCAGTCCTGGACATGAGAAGTTCACGCGCTCGACACGACGGGCGGCGTCCCCAAGACACCAAGCACCGCGCACAGTCGTCGACTGCCTATGCAAACTTCACTAGCTTCACGCCTCACCCCCCTGTTCATCCTCACTTTGCTTGCTGGCTGCACATCAGACGACGCTCCCGGCGCTCCGAGCAATGATGCGTCAACGCCGACTCCCGACGCATCGACGCCGCTCGACGCGTCGACGCCGCTCGACGCGTCGGCGAGCGGGGACGCCTTCGCACCCCTGACAGACGCATCGAGCCCAATCGACGGCAGCAGCGATGCCGCGCTGCCCATGGACGGGTCTACTACCGATGCGTCCAGTGACGCCGGTGACTCGGCGGCAGCCTCGAAGACGATGATCGACCTCAACGACGTCACGGCAAACCCCGAGGTGTACGACTGGTTCGACTTCCGTCCGAACTTGCTCAAGCTGATCCTGGCGGGCGCAGCCGAGACCGAGCACATCGCAATCCTCTGGTACACTGTCACGGACGGGGCCGTGGGGCTGCACTACCACTCGCAGACCGAGTCGGTGTATGCGATTGATGGCACCCAAACCGACGACAAAGGTGTCTATCCCACGGGAACCGTCTACTTCAATCCACCGGGCAGCGGCCACGAGATCTCGGATAGCTCGGGCTTCTTCATCTTGGCCTACGCCTCGCCCCCCGACTTCGCGAACACCGACCTCATCGGCGAGTACACGCCAATCCGCATCGACACCAAAGCGCCGACGCTCACCAGCGACTATCCGTTCGAAGCGAGCGGCGCGGGAGTCGATACCTACGCCATCCCGCTGGACGAACTGGGCGGCATGAGTGCCGCACTGATCAGCAGCGAGGCACCCGCCGATGCCTACGACTTTCTCGGCAACTACGTGCTCGTGCTCGAAGGAAGCTGCGAGGTCGACGGCACGAGGCACGGATCCAACACGCTAATCGTCACCAAGGCCGTTACGCCGGAGCCCTTCGTCGTCGGTGTTCCCGACGGCGCAACGTGCCTGGCAATGGGCATTTCGTTCTGAGCAAAGTTGAGGATCCCGAGTCGCCCGCGAGCTCAGCCGGCCCCAATTGGGCCGGCTGGCACGCGAACCGAAGCAGTACCTCAGCCACGAGTGGGTACGCCGGAGCCGCACCAAGCCAATGGCGTGGGATCGCCTACCCGGCACGGATCGCCGCTGCAGGGTTGCCATTCGGGTGGAGGATCGACTCCATTGAACGGCTGCCGAGCACGCTTCACTCCATTGGGAGCAAACCGCGTAGCGTCGCTGACGTCACCCAGCTTGCAGCCCGTCACTGCCACCGTGCCCAACAAGGTAACGGCTGCGACTCTTATTAATCTGGTGAATACTTCCTGCTGTGTCATTGAAGGACCTGAATGCGCCTGAGGCGCGGTTTGAGTTGCGGTTGGGGGTCGATGAGATGGCTGCTCGCACAGCCAGGGAATTGGTCGTTCACCGAAACCACGCAGTTCGGCATCACGCCCGAGTCGGGAGCTGAAGCCAATTGGGACCCTCTGGAGATGGGCATCCAACGCCGTGAGTTGGCGCTGGCTTCGCTCTGGGTCTTCCCAGGTAGCTACGCTGCCGCCTTCGTGGCTCGGTTCGACCGGCGCGTCGTGGAGCTTTCAGCTACCGAGCGACTCGCCAAGCCGGAAAAACACGTCTAATTTCTGACACTTGACGAATCGCCCCAACGCCAGTTCCAGCGGCTGAGCGAAGCCGCGAAGTTCCCGACGGACCCTCGAGACTCCTCACCGGCTCTGTAGTCCGCACCTCTGCGGCGCGGTCTAGCTAGTATCAAGGAACTGAAGTTCCTTGAACGAACGAAACAGAAGGTCCGCGGGAACAAACCGAGGCGTTTCGCAGAATTGCTGCGGCCCTCACCCAACGGGGGCCGCGGCAATTCTTCACGGAATCACGGTACCAGGGGACTGGAGCTAGCTGGTGAGAGCCTGGTCGAGCCGCTCGGAAGGTGAGTGCAACCCGGTTAAGCCGAGCACTCGTCAATGAAACCGGAGAGCATCTGAACGCCGATATCCGTGAACGAGAGCACCCATCGCGACGCAGGCGCGATTCGCAGGGTTCTGTTTGTTCAAGGGCATCATACGGGATCTCCGGTTAGCAGTTCATTGGGTGCCTCGAAAGTACAGGAGCGCCATCAAAGTGCAAGCATCAATCGACTGCAACGTCGTTCCAAGGCGCGTCAGTTCCACTGTCACTGAGCTGGGATCGTCCGAACTGGGTTGGCTCGTGTCTACGAAGAGTCCCGACGCGCCATGCCGTCGACCTGCGTTCACTCCCATGGCGTCATCGCCGCGGTATCGCTGCGTGCCCAAGGTTCATTCGTCAACGAAGCGCCAATGACCGGGTGCCACTGCAGTAGACAGTGCGAGCTGCCGCTACGACGGTCTGCGTCGAGACGCATGCTGACACGAAGCCCCCCGTCTCGACTCCCACCCTCAATCCTTTCCGAATCGTAACTCCACGGCTCGTCGGCAATCTACTCCAGCGCCACGACCTGTGCCCCGGACTGGCCTCGTTCGGAAACACGCGGGGGTCGCTCTACCGCGCGACGCTGGAGCGCTCCCAAATGGCGACTGAGTCCACGGATATGGTTATAACGGCCCCATCACCAGTAGCATTTTTCACGTAATTTCCTATAGTTAGGAACGCACAACAACGAGGCTTCGTATTCTTCTGAATACTGAAAGTGGAAAAGCCGCGTTGACCAGACAACTCCGGCATG
>QJWJ01000503.1 GCA_003235365.1 Deltaproteobacteria bacterium | reverse complement strand
GATCGATGATGACGGCGGACTCTCTGCGTACTCCGTGTCCACCGTTGACAGGTGGAGTCCACCTTTCGAAGATGATGCGATCGCCGTCCACGACGAATAGCCCCCAGCAGAACCGGCGCTCTTGAACCCCGCGCTCCCATTCCGCTGATTGAATCGTAGCCTCGGGATCCTCACCTTCGACGAAGTAGCACGAGGCGTTCAAGAGCGTGCCGTCTCTGTACAGGAAGTATACTGGCTCCAGGTCGCTGTACATCTGCTGCGTATACCAGTAGCCATCCAAGCGGATGTCGTCCCCCTCGTAGCGGGTCCTTTCAAGGGTAAGCTGCTCGTCGTCGGCGGTGCAGGCAACTGCGCTCAGCGATGCAGCGTATCCGCTGCGCGGAGCCCATCTGTACGGCTCGAGCGCCGCATGATCGGGGCGCTCCGGCTCAGGCAGCGGGAATCGTGAACTCGCCTAGAGGCCGCTCGAGCTCAGCGGGGTCGAGCTTTGTGCGGGTCTTCGACCACCGGTGGGGTGCGAGTTCCAGGTATCGCTCCTTGGGCCAGTAGGGTAACAGGCGCAAAACTTCGTCGAGATAACGCTCGGGGTCGAGGCGGTGGAGTCGACATGAGGCGATGATGGAGAACAACGCCGCCGCAGCTTCGGCGTGCGTGTCGCTGCCGTAAAACATCCAGGCCTTCCGCCCTACGACGACCTTTCGCAGGCTGCGTTCAGCGCGCGTGTTGTCGAGCGGCAGTCGGGGATCATCTAGCACGCGGCGAAGCTCGTGCTCTTGGTTGGTGGCGTAGCCAAGCGCTTTGGTGGCGAGGTTGTTGCCCTCGGTCGAAGCTTTCGCCTCGCGCACCCATTCAAAGAACGCGTCGAGCAGGGGGCGCACGTGCTGCTCGCGTAGAGCTTTGCGCTTTGCTGGCGGCAGCTTCTTGAGAGGCTCGTCGGCGGCGTAGATGGCGCGAATGCGCATGAGGCCCTGCACGCCGACGGGGTAGCGGCAAACCGCTGCCTCGAAGAAATAGCGCCGACAGTGGGCGAAGCAGCCGACCAGCGAAACCCCTTCGGCGGTGTCCTCGGGTGGGCCGCGGTCGAGAATGTCGTAGACGTTGCTCGCGTCGCTCTGCAGGAACCCGGTGAAGCGACCGAAGAGCTTCTTGACGAAGTCCTGGTTGTGCTTCTCGGTGTACGCGAACAGCACGGAGTCGCAGTCGACGACGGCGGTGAAGAAATGACCCTTCTTGCACGCCTGCTTCAGGTTGCTGTCGCCCTTGAGCGGTTGAATCATCGCGCCGGTGGCGTCGGTGGAGATGACGCCCGCGTTGCCGAGCGCGTCATCCCACATGGCCTGTACGATGGTGGAGCCAAGAGTGTTGCCGCTCTCCTCGGCGTAGCGGCACATCGTGCCTCGATCGATTTGGCAGTCCTGGCTCTCGAGATGCTGCTCGAGTCGATTGAAAGGCACACCCAGCGCGAACTTCTGCACGAGCAGGTGAGCGACAGCAGACGTGTGCAGCAGCCCTCGAGGAAAGAGCATCTTGGGACCCATCAATCCGAGCACGGTCGGGCCCTCTTTGGTCGGCACCTCGTACTTGGCGGTGCGTTTGACGAGCACGGCAAAGCCGCCGGGGCGGAACATCAGCGAAAACGACTCATCGAAGCCGATGCGCTTGGCCCCGTTCTCGAGGTGGTCGTCCGTGAAGTCGACTTCGACTCGAGGCAACGTGCTCGTGCTGAGGTCGCGCCGCCCACGGCCCTTGCGTTTTCCGTTGGAGTCCGGAGCGGGACCGTCGCCATCGAGACGAGCGTCGGTCTCAGCGGCGCGCACCGCGTCGTCCAGATCTTTTTGGAGCTGCTTCTCGGCGTCGAGCATATCGCCGAGGCTCAACTGCAGCTCACTGGTGCGAAGGCGCTCGGTCTTGTTGCCGTACAACCGTCGCTTCAGCAGCGTGTTTTCGTGCGTCAGGTTGACGATGGTCTCGCGCAACGACTCGCTTTCGGCTTTGAGCCCAACGACTTCGCTCTGCAGCGCGGACAACAGCTGCGTCACCTCCTGAGGAGACAGAACACGTTGCTCGTTGTCGGATGCGCGCGGCACGTCCCGGTCCTACGCGCAGCGATCGTCGTATGCAAGCACGAGGGAAACAGATGCTGCCGCCCGCCGCTCGCGCGATCATTTTTCAGTGCAGTCGCCGTCTCGGTTGCCGGGGCGCGATGCGAACGCCCTTGAAGATCACGTCGAAGATGGCGTCACTGACCACGATGTGTTGGTCGCCGATCCGGGTCGGCTTGGGCAGCTCGAACTTGCCGCAGTCGAGCTTCTTGTGCACGAGGATCACGCCGGTGCCGTCCCAGGTCAGCACTTTCATGGTGTTGCCCCGCTTGCCGATGAAGGCAAACAGCGCACGGGCGCGTGGCTCGATCGCCATCCGCTCGCGCACGATGCCACCGAGTCGCTCAAAACCGAGACGCATGTCGACGGGCTCCAACGCAACGTAGATCGGAATGCCGTGCGCGATCATCGCTCGTCCTCGGACAGCGCGTGAACGACAGCGCGGAGCAGCTCCGGGTCGAACGACGGCTCGACAATGATCCGGGCGGAGCCGACCTGGACGACCAATTCGGCTCGACTGGCGGCCACGGAGCGAACCACCCTGGCGAACACCG
>QJWJ01000464.1 GCA_003235365.1 Deltaproteobacteria bacterium | reverse complement strand
CGATGGCATCGGTTACCTGCGCATCAAGCAGTTTCAACGCGGCACCCACGCCGAGCTGCTCGAAAACATCGCCTCGTTGCGCGCACACACGGACGGAACGGTGCGCGGTTTGATCCTCGACCTGCGCAACAACCCGGGCGGGTTGGTCAAAGAGGCCGTAGCCATCGCCGACGAGTTTCTCGACGGCGGCAACATCTACAGCACGCGCCGGCGCGGCAAGACCGTCGACGTCGTCGACGCCTCGCGAGGCGGTTCACTCGTGATCCAGCCGATGGTGGTGCTCGTCAACGAGTACAGCGCCAGTGCTGCAGAACTCGTCGCGGGCGCGTTGCAAGATCAAGGGCGGGCCACGGTGGTCGGTGCTCCGACCTTCGGCAAGGGGTCGGTTCAAACCATCATCGACTTGCCCAACAACGCAGGCCTGCGTCTGACGACGATGCGCTACTACACGCCCAAGGGGTCGGCGATTCAGGCCCGAGGCATCAAACCGGACGTCCTGGTCGAAGCGGCGTACGTCGACGATGACAGCTTCGGCGTCCGTCGAGAAAGCGACCTGGAAAATCACCTGCCGGCGGAGGGGGCGAAGGCGACTGAAGGCAGTCCAGAGGTGCACAAACCCGACCAGAAAGTCGAAGAACAGACTGGCATCTCCCCGACTCATCTGGGAGTCGCCCGCAAAGTGCCAGAAGATCCGACGGGTGGTCCCGACTTCGCGCTGTCAATCGGGTTCCAGATCGTGCGCGGCGTGCTGAGCACCCAACGCTGAGTGCTCGCCGCCACCCGTCGCAGGAAGTTGGCCCGCGCGCCACGACGGCGCTAGCGCCGGGGCATGTGGGCAAAACCGACGTCTCGACCCCAACCGCGCCGCAGCGCAGGGTGCCCGCCGACGCAAAGCGAAACGAGCATGTTGCGACGACTCCGCAGCTGGCGTCGCGCGTCCGTCGCGTTGTTGGTCGGCGTGAGCGTGGCATCGGTTCGCTTCGACGGGTCGTTCGCGGCGATGCCGTCGATCCCGTCGGCGCACGCAGAACCCGGGCCGACCATCGTGCTCGACCGGCTCGACTTGGCCCCGGAGGCAAAGCCGCACGAGAAGTTCCTACGCAAGGTGCTGCGCCGCGAAGCAGCAAATCAGGACTGGGGGGCCGGCGCGAGCAGTACCATCGAATTCCGGTTCTCGGTGCACAAGTTGAGCATCACGCGCAAACGAGACGTGCTGACTCTCGACTGCTCCGCATTCGGCAGATTGCCCCGGGGACGGACAGCCCGCAGTCAGCTGACGTTCAGCGGGGACCCGAAACAGGAGCGCCAATTGATCCAGCGTGTGCTGACGATCGTCGTCCAAGGCGTGTTGACCCGTTTGTCGGACATCGAGCGCGAGCGACGCGAGCACGAGTGACCCGCCCTGGCGAGTCGAAGGAAGATTTGCAACACTGTGGGGATGGAACTGCCCGCGGACGCACACCTCACCGATCTCATCACGCGCCAAGCGCGGCTGCACGTGGCTTTGGGAAGCGAGTTTGGAAAGCGTCCGCTGGTGCTGCCCAACGGACAGTTCTTTCCCGACCGCTTCGAGCAGAGTCGAGCCGGTGCGGCGCGCTTGGTCGCCCGCATGCAGCTGCACGCAGGAATGCAGGACATCCCCATCGTGCCGCAGATTCTCGATGAAAGTGCCGCAGCCAACGCCACCAGCTGCAGCTCGGGTGCCTGCGCGCCAGCACCAAACCTGCAGCAGCCACGACTGAATCTGGACGACGACGTTTGGACGCTCAATCTCGGACTGGCCGAGCTCGCCCATCCCGTGGGTCTGACGACGCTGGTCGCTCGAGCTTTGTCCGCTGTCTTTCTCGAAGAGACCCTGCCCGACGGCCAGCGTCCCGCAGAGCCGTTCGGGATCACCCAAGACCTGGTCGGTGTGAACTTGGGCTTTGGCGCTCTGCTCCTCGAGGGCTCTCACATCTATTCGAAGAGCTGTGGCGGTCCACAGATTGCACAACTGACGAGCCTCAACACGCGTGACCTGGGCGTGATGACTGCGCTCTTTGCTCAGTGCCACGGATTACCGATCAAGCCCGCATTGAAGGTGCTCAGCGCGACCCAACGCAGTGCACTGAAGTTGGGTCGTGATTGGGCCAAGGCCAACACACACTTGAGCAAGACACTGACGGTCGATCCTGAGCTGTTGCTGACGAGCGCGTTCGAGCTCGAGCCCCCGGCGCCAAGCCTGCTCGCATTCCTGGACCGCCGTTCGAAGGACGATCAACGGCTCGAAGAGGCACTGCTGCTTGCCGGCCCCGGCGACGCCAGCCACACACCGGCGGCGTCATCACGCCGAAACACTTCGACCACGTCGAGAGACGACGACGACTTGCGTGCCTTGGTAGAAAGTTCGCTCGCCGAACTCCGAAGCGAGTGAACAGGAAGACACGCTGCGCTACCCCCGTCGCGCGCCCGTTCGACAGCCGCGGGTAAGCGTCACACGTTCGCCCCGAATCGAACGAAACGATCGAACACTGCGGAGCAGACCCCGTGTATCACCATAAAAATCGGCTCAGCAGCTCGAAACGGGGCACACTGCAACGTCAAACGCCGACTTCCCGAGCGGTTGGCCCCACAATCACCTTGCCGCCCAGCCGACGACGGGCTACGCCAAATCCACCTGCACGTCGGGTGGGACGCTTCCTCAATGAGTCAGTCGACGGAATCATCGGATCGAACTCTTACCGTCGCGACGCAGCTGGATCTGGCGGGCGGACCGGCGAGCGTCCAATCGAATGACGAGCACGACGCGCATGTGGGTACTGAAGAGCACGACGAAGACGAACCCGATGCGAAGGCCTCGCCGTCACGGTCGGCGGGGCAGCAATCCGAAATGATCGCAACATCATCGAAGCCGCACCACGACCAAGAAGACGAAGCGCCCATCACTGCTCGCAGCGGTTCACGCCTATCGCCGCTGGCGGTCGCCCCCGAAGAGCGGGGCTTCTTCGCCGACGGCGAAGTGGGTCGCTACCCGGGGGGGGCCGAAGAGTTCGCCGACGAGGTCAGCTTCGCGGAGATGCAGCAGGAGCGCCCCGCATCGCCGGTGGAGCGTTGGGCCTCGGCAGCGGTCGTGATCGCCGCCGCGGCAATGGTGGGCGGCGGACTGTTTCTGCTCACGGGGTGGCTGGACCAGGGCCGTCCCCAACCCGTCGCCCTTGCCGTAGCCCCCTCGCACGGTGGCGCCGAATCAGCAGACCGAGGCGAGACGGCCGGTGAGGCCAACTCCGAGGTCGCATCTGCGGCACAAACCCCGGCGAACCCGTTGAGCGCGCAACCCCCAGCTTTGGGCGAGCCATCCCAGGCACAGCCACCAACGGGTCCGTCTGCTGAGGCGGCTCCATCCGATCCAGCGAACGCCGAGGAACCGAAACAGCAGGCAGAGGCGGAAGCTCCTGCGGCCGAGGCCGCGCCTGAACCGGCCGAGCCCGCGGCCGTCCGACCTGCAGAAGTGGAAACAGCACCGGTCTCCAAACCGGAGGCGCCCAAACGCGGCGCCGCCACCTCGGGTGCTCGCGCGAATGCAAAAAGGGCCACTGCGCCGCTCCGGTCACCGGCTGTTGCCAGTCCGCGCCCTGCCACCGCTCCTGCGCGAAAATCCTTCGCGGCCAGTCAGCCGTCACCGCCGAGTGCACGCATGCCGTCTGCGCCAGCGGCCCCGGCAAAGAAGCCTGCCGCAGTGAGTTTTCCGACGAACTGACCCGCCCACGGGTGGGCGGCGCTTTCGCCCACGGGTGGGCGGCGCTTTCGCCCACCGTTTCTCCCACGGGCGGTACCATTGGCGGAAGTGACCCCGCCGCAGCGAAACGAGTGGAGCTCCGACGGCTGCAACGTTGTCGGCCACGGCGCGCTGGCGGCGATTGCGGTCCTCGTCGCAGCATGCGGTCTCCCGCCGAGGCGCGAGGCCCCACGAGCGCCGGCCCATCAATCCGCCATTTCAGCCACGCCTGGCGGCATCCCCCATTCGTCGACGCAAACCCCGAGCACCGAGCCTGCGCAGGCCCAGGAGGTCTCCGCGGCCCACTTCGAACAGCTCGATGTCTCGGGTTACCCTCCGGCGCTCGTCTGGGTTCCCGCCGCGAAACCCGATACTGCTGTGCCGCTCGTCGTCGTCAGCCACGGCGCCGGTGGCGGCCCGACCTGGCACTGTCGCCACTGGAGCCAGATTGTGCGGGACACGGCATTTCTATTGTGCTTGAGGGGAAAGCCCCTCGGTAACGCCGACGGGCACTACTTCCCCGAGCATCACACCCTGGGCAGGATCCTCAGCGCCAGTGTCGAGGCGTTCGACGCACGTTTCGGCGCTCGAACGACGAGCGGCCCAGGTGTGTACATCGGCTACTCTCAAGGCGCGACGATGGGAGCGTGGGCGTTGAACGAGCACGCATCGCGTTTCGGCCTGGCACTGTTGATCGAAGGCGGCTACCGCGAATGGAACGTTCAGCGCGCGCTCGAGTTTCGCGACGCGGGTGGGCAAGCGATCTGTTTGGTGTGTGGCACCCAGACCTGTTTCAAACACGCAACGCGAACGGTTCGCTGGTTGAAACGCGGAGGAGTCGACGCACGCGTCACCTACGCCGAAGGCGCAGGGCACACGCCCGCAGGCCCAGTTGGCGAAGCGGCGGCGGACGGACTGGATTGGTTGCGTAAGCGGTGAGTTACCGTGCTGCTTCGGCGCAACCCGAGTCAATTTCCGTTGAGGGGACACCGCGCCGAACAGGGCCTGGACGCACCACGGTGTTCTTGGTCCAATACGACGGCTTCATGCCTTACGCGTCCGCCACCCTTCGCGCCTCCCCGTCCCGTCAGAATTCCGAACGATCGCACCCGGAACAGTGGCCGCTGTCGCTGATCGCCGGGTTGTGTGTCGCTGAACCGCTCGTCGGAGCCGTCTGGCAGGCGCTGTTCGCCCGCTCGCTCGGCTTCGAGCTGCGCTGGAGCCATCGACTGCTGCTCGTCGGGGGGCTCTGGCTGACGTATGTGTGCGACCATTGGTTTGATTGCCACCTCAAAGGGCGCCCCGCTCCACGCACCGCACGACATCGGTTCATCCAACACAACCCGGGGCTCATCGCCAGCACATGGCTGGTCGTGTTCACGTTGGAGGCAGTGGCCGCCATGGTAACCCTCAACGCCAAGGAATGGTTCGCGGCGTCGGCACTGCTGGCCGGCGCCGGCGCCTACCTCGCCCTGGTCCATTCGATCCGGCAGTTACCCGTTTTGAAGGAGACGTCGATGGCGTTGGTCTACGCGGCCGGTGTCACTTTGTTCACCTGGCACCGCCTCGAGCCAGTTGCATGCGTTGCGGCCCTGGGCTTCGTCGCGCTGGTGCTTCTGAACGTCTCGTTCATCGCCGTCCGAGAGCAATCCGTGGACCGTGCTAGTGGACAGACATCGATCGCGATTCGAACTCCCCGCCTGGGCACCTGGCTCGGCGGCGCGGGCTGGTCCCTGTCGGCAATCGCGTGCGTGGGTGCGCTCTTCGGCGGGAGCTGGACACCCTGGTACGCAGCGCTGGCTGGCTGCGCCGCGGTGATGAGCTTGGTACACGAACACGCGTCGAGGCTGCCGTCAGACGTGGTGCATTTGGTCTTTGATCTCATGCTGTTGCTTCCCCTCCCGCTACTGATGCTGTGACCCCCGAGCCGCCCGGTGCGCTGCCCGCGGACGGCTTGCCCCGCCCCAATCGCGACTCGAGGCGACCATTGCCAGACTCCACCACCAAGAGTTTCGACCGCATCGCCCAACCCTACCGCTTTGTCGAGTGGTGCACGTTCGGTGGGGCCCTTCAGCGAACTCGCACCGCACACATCGCACAGCTCGACGATTGCCGCCGCATCCTGATCCTCGGCGAGGGCGACGGCCGTTTCTTGCAGCGCTTGTGTGCGCGCAACCCTCGCGCAGAAATCCACGTCGTCGAACGCAGCGCGCGCATGATCCAACTGGCTCGTCGGCGCGCGAGAAACGCCAGCGGTGCGACGTTCTTCGAAGCCGACGCGCTCACCCACCCGTTGAACGGACCCTACGATGCGGTCGTCACGGCATTCTTCCTCGACTGCTTCGAGGGTGAAGAGCTGAACCGATTGCTCGCTAGACTGACCGCGAGCTGCGCACCGAGCTGCACGTGGCTCTACGCGGACTTTCACAGCGGACGCAGTTACTGGTCCCGCCTTCGCAACGGGACTTGGATCTGGCTCCTGTACCGTGCATTCGGTTTGACGACCGACATCCGCGCCCGACGACTGGCCGATCCACTGCCGACCCTGGCCGCTTTCGGTTGGCGACTCGTCGACGAGGTCTGGCAGCGCGGGGGCCTACTGCGGAGCGCTCATCTACAGCTTCACGGCTGATCCGCTCTCAGTACGCGCCGCGGATGTGCCGCACGACGCGTTGCTCGTAGAACTGGCGCAACCGAGCGTGAGCGCTCGAAGAAAGGGGCTCGAGCTCTGACGCCCCAGCGTTGCCGCGGGCCTGCTCAGCGCTTCGCGCTCCGGGGATCACCGTGGTGACCGCGGGAAAATCCAAGCAATAGCGCAACGCCCAAGCCGCCATGGACACGCCCGACGGCACCTCGTCACGCAGCTCCTCGACCAGTTGCAGCGCCGCCTCGAAGGGCACCCCTGCAAACGTTTCCCCCACGTTGAACGCGGCGCCATCGCGATTGTAGTTGCGGTGGTCGGTGTCGGCAAATCGGCTGTCTCGAGTGAACTTGCCGCTGAGAAGCCCACTCGCCAAAGGCAAACGCACGATCAGCGCCACGTTCTTCTGCTGTGCCCGCTCGAACAACTCCGCGATGAGCTTCTGGCGGAATACGTTGAAGATGACCTGAAGAGACGTGAGCCCGTCTTGTTCGAGACAGGTCAGCGCTTCGTCGACGGATTGCACGCTCATGCCGAAATGGGCAATCAGTCCCTCCGATTGCAGGCGCCGCAAGTTCTCGAACACTGCCCCGCTGCGCAGCGCGTCGTGATCGAGGCAATGCCCCTGCACGAGCCACAACTGCTCTACCCCCAACCGCTTGCACGAACCGGCCATGTGTCGCTTCATGACGTCGTACTCGAGGTTCGCTGCGCCGCCGGGATCCGAGGCGCGCCCGAATTTCGTCGCGATCAGCAATCGATCGCGATCAGAGCGTTTCGCCAGGAACTTGCCGATGCGCCGCTCACTGTCACCACCGCCGTAGATGTCGGCGGTGTCGAAGAACGTGACGCCAGCCTCCGTAGCTGCTTCCAGCGTCTGCAGGGAGGTCGCGTCATCGATGGGTCCCCAATCACCGCCACCGAGCTGCCACGTCCCGAGTCCGACCTCGGAAACGTCAACGCCAGTGTTGCCAAACGTTCTCGCTTTCATCGCTTCATCCTCTCGCCTCGCCCGGCCGAGCGCAACCTCATCACGCTAAGCAGTCACCTCCCCGGCCGCTGCTTCGTCGCGACACCATCAGCGATTCAACGCACACGATGATTGGGCAGCCGAGAGTCCACAGTCACGAAGTGGACGCTCGCACAGCCTCCGACGGCTCACTCAAAATGTCGGCGATCGTGTCACGCAGCGTCGTCAACCCGTCGCGCGGCTCGAAGTGAAGCTCACGGTGCGCCTTGCTGCAGTCGCAATACCAGTAGTAGGATCCGACATCGACGGACTCACTCGACACTGGACTGCGACCGCCGGTCCAGCGCAGGGCCTTGTCGAACAGCGCGTGGCTCGCGAGCGCCAAAGCTGGCTTCTTGGGAAGCTTCAAGACCGGAGCAGGCTTCCCCGACAGGCGCGACAAGCGATCGAAGAACACAGGCATGGCCATGTTGGCCGCCGACAACAAGTAGCGCTGCCCGCCGTGGCCCAACTCGAACGCTGCGATCATGCCCTTGGCCGCGTCACGCACGTCCACGAAGGCCAGACCTCCGCGCGTCGTCGCAGGCAGTGCACCCGCGAGAAACTGACGTACTTCGGTGGTCGACGAGGATCGGCGATCGCCTGGGCCGAGCAACAAGCTGGGATTGACCACGACCACCTCGAAAGCGCCTGGCTCGTGCAGCTCCAGCGCCGCGCGTTCGGCGTACAGCTTGGAGCGGTAGTAGGGCCAGCGCGTGATCAGCGCGTGGGGAGTAGGCTCGTCCTCCGTATGGCAGTGGTCGGGATCGGTACCGCACGCAATCGTTCCGCTGCTGCTAGCGAACACGACCCGACGCACACCCGCCTGACGTAGCCCGGCGAGCCCGGCTTTGGTGGCGAGTACGTTGGCTCGGTACAGGGCCTCACCGTCGCCAGGATCGCGCGAGACCCGCCCCACGGCAAAAAAAGCTCCCTCGCACCCCGCCGCGCTCTTCGCAACCGCCGCGGCGTCAGTGGCATCGACTCGCGCCACTTCGACGCCGTCGACCGACCCTCCCGATGCCGATGCGGCGACGACGGCATCGCCGCGCGCGGCGAGCTGACGCACCAACTCGGAACCCAGAAACCCGGTGGCTCCGCCCACCCAGAGCTTCTTCATTGACGCCTCGCGGGCCGGGAATCGAGGTTGAACATCTTCTGAAAGGTGAGCAGCAGCTGAACGTTGTTCGACTTGACGCGCCCTGACAGAAACTCCAGTCGCGACGGTGTGTAGGCTTCTTGAACGATGCGCTTGAACATCTCCGGAGAAGTCTTGAGCACACAGTCGGCACTATCGACCGCCTTGCCGCGCTGCACTTCGCACGTATCGGAAGATGCCTTGAGCGTCCACTTCTCGTTGCCCAGCGAGAAGTAGTAACTCAGCGGCTTGGTCGTCGTACCGGGAACGAACTGCGACTGCAGCTGGTCGAACAAGCCCTCCAAGCCGTTGCTCGCTCGGCGGGAAGGCGCGAGTGCAGGGGTGCCATTCGCGACGCGGTGCTTGCCATTGGCTTCGACACCCACCTTCGCGGCCTCGGCACCGCCACTGGCGACGGAACTGACTACCGGCGCGCCGTTGCGGCGAGGCTCAGCGGGTTTGGCGACGGGAACGACTGGCTGCGACGACACACTGACGGGGGGCGACGGCGCGACGATCGGCTCGTCTGCGAGTGAGAAGGGTTCGCCCAAGCTCAACGATTCGACGGCTCGCTGAATGATCTCGGTCACAGCCCGCGTCGCTTCGCGCGAGGACATCCCCTCGGTGCGACTGCGCAACCCCTCGAAGCTCAGGGGCGGCCCGATGCGGGCTTCGAGGCGTCGGTCACGCACCAGCGTCGCACCCTTCGGCAACGCCCGATACGTCCCCTCCAGCCAGATCGGCAAGATGTCGACCTTGGTGTGCAAAGCGATGTGACCCAGCGCCGGCTTGAATTCCTGCAAGGAGCCGTCGGGGCTGCGCGTGCCCTCTGGAAACAGCAACACCACCTTGCCGCGTTCCAACAAGTCGCCGGCGGTTCGCAACAATTGGCGGAGCGACCCGGTCCGGGAGATCGGCACCAGGTTGGAGAAGTTCTCGAAGAACGCCTTGCGCACGTTACCTTCGAAGAAGTAGTCCTGAGCCGCTAGCGACACCATGTCCTTCGAGTAGTCGCCAAGCGCGAACTTCACCAAACCCATGTCCAGGTGGCTCGCGTGATTGGCGACCACCAGCACGTTGCGGTTTTGGGGAATGAAGGCGCGCCCGGTCACCTTGGTGCGCATGAACTGGTCGTAGAACCCCATCTGCACCTTGCCCATCCATTCCATGGCGGGCTTTCGCAGCGCTTCGGGCACCTCCAACGACGTAGCCTCGTCGCTCTCGACACTTGCAGCGATTGGACGCTGCAGGATTTCTTGCATGAAGGCTTCGACGTCACCGACGTTTTGACATGTGGCCAGGCGCTCGGCGTCGATCACGCGCCCGGCGTGCGCCTCGAGCGCCACCAGTACATCCATGAGCATCAGCGAGTCGCAACCGAGGTCTCCGCGCAACGTCATTTCAGCAGCGATGGTCTTGGCGTCGCGTCGCAACAACTTTGCCAACACCTGGCGAACCACCGTGGCTTGACCGTCGCCAGTGGCGCTCGCCCCCGCTTGCAGCCGTTCGATTAGCAGTTGCAGCTCCTTGCGTTTGACCTTGCGAGTGCTCGTTCTCGGCAACTTGTTGTCGAGAAGTGTGATCACCGCCGGACGCATCGCCATGGGCAAGCGTGCAATCGCTTCCTCGAGGGCCTTACGGGCCCTGTTGTGTGCCTCGGCTCGGGACTGACCCGGCACAGGTTCCACCACCGCAGCACACGCCACCCGCTCGCCGCCCTTGTCCGCACTGATCCCGATGACGGCCAGTTCGGCGATCCCCGTAGGCTTGCCGAGGCGAGCCTCGACGTCGTCCGGATAGACGTTCTCGCCGTTCGACGCCACGATGACGTCCTTGGCTCGCCCGACGATCGACAAGCGCCCCCGATGATCGAGCTTGCCCAAATCACCCGTGCGCAGCCACCCGTTGGCGTCGAGAACCTGACGGGTCGCCTCCGGGTCGTCACTGTAGCCGACCATGACGTTCGGCCCGCGCGCGACGACTTCCCCGATACCGTCCGCGTTCGGCGCGTCGATGCGGATCTCGACGTCGGGGATGGCCCGACCCACTTGCTTGGCCTTCGACCGCGGACCGGCCGTGGCCACGCTGAGCACGGGTGCTGCCTCCGTCAAGCCGTAGCCCTCGGTCAGCGGTAACCCCAAGCCGGAGAACAGCGAATGTGTCGATTCGCCCAACGCTGCGCCGCCGCTGACCAGAAAGCGCAAGTGCCCGCCGAGCTGCTGATGCACACTCCCGAACAACAGCCGCCCCAAGTCGATGCCCGTCGCTTTGCCGACGGTGCGGCTCACCTCGAGCGCCACGTCGAAGGCTTGCATCGCCAGCGGGCCGTGCTCGGAGACGCGAGAGAGGATCTTGCGCTCCAGCATCTCCCACAACGCGGGCACGCCAGCCATCGCCGTGATACGAGCTGCCTTCATCGCGTGAGCGAGCCGCTCGGCGTTCAACTCGTCCAGATAGACGACGCGACTACCCCGTGAAAGCGGCAGCAGCAGCCCACAAGTGAGCTCGAAGGTGTGGTGCAGCGGCAACACGCTCAGCATGCGGTCGTCGTTGCGCAAGGGGAACAGAGGAGCGAGTGAGGCCAAGAGGCTGCACAGGTTGGCGTGCGAAAGCATCACGCCCTTGGGCTTGCCCGTGGTCCCGCTCGTGTAGATCAGCAGCGCGATGTCGTCGGTCGACACCTCGGGCATCGAGTTGATCGCGCCAAGCGCCGTCGCAGACGACAAAGCCAACACGCGAACGGAACCGAGGGTGTCTGCGAGCCGCTCCGCAGCACGCTCGTCGACGAGCGCCACGACACTGCGGGACGCTTGGAGCAGCACGGCTGTGGTTTGGGCATCGACGTCCGCGTCGAGCGGCACCGCCGTGGCGCCCGCACACGCAATGCCGAACAGCGCGATCGCCCAATCCGGATGGTTCTTGGCGACCAGCAGTACGCGGTCGCCGCGACGAACCCCCAGCGCGATCAAGCGACTGGCGCAGGCACGTGCGCGGTCGTGCCACTGCTCGAAGCTGACACGTGACAGGCCATCTTCTTCAGTGCGGGAAAGGGCCGTCGCCAAGCCGTAGCGTTCAGCCATCTGCGACAGCAAGTCGGGAAGCGACTCGAAGCGCTGCAACGAACGTACGGGTTTGCGCAGCCGCTGCTCCATCTCCGGGAACACCCAACGCTCGAGGCCCGGCATGTGGGTGTTGAGGAACCAGTCGCGCCAATCGAGCTTTTCTGGCTCCCACAGCAGCTTGTCGCGCTCGGCGTCGCTGACCCGCGCCCAGGCAGACCGCGTGTTGTCGCAGCGAAACTCGTAGTCGAAGGTCGCAACGAACGGCTCGAACTGCTTGACGATGTCGTACAGCTTCAGCTGCGTCTTCGCGAAGCGCTCCAGGTTCTTCACCGTAGGCTTGAACATCGAGCCAACCGGGCCGCTCGAAGCCTTGTCGATGATGTTCGCCAGGCCGCGTGCCCCCTGCGCCAGCTGACGCGGGCCGAAGCGGTCGAAGCTCGTCGGGGCCATCAATGTGCCCTCGAAATGCCCCTGCACGAAGGCCGCCAGCGGCCCGCCCTTGCCCGTATTTCGGTAGTACTTGCGCTTGTACAATCCCGACAGCTCGAAAACGCGCGCCATCGTCGTCGGATTCGAGTCGCTGGTGCCGAATTGATAGACGGGCTTGTGCTCGCCGCGCAGCAGTTCGGCGAGCGCGAGGATCATACCCGTGGCGACCATGTCGCAGGGAATGATGTCGAGGGGGATCTCGGCGCCCGGCAACTGGAATTGCCCTTGGCGGATCGCGAAGATCAAGGGCGCGCTGGTGTTGATGCCCTCGTTCCACCCCTGCTGCGGATACTTCACACACGACTCGATGATCGCCGGACGCACGATGGTGAACGGCAACCCAGAGCGTGCGGCGATCTGCTCACCGATACTCTTGGTATAGGTATAGGTGTTGGCCCACCCCCAGAACGTGGCCCGCTCCTGACCGAGCTCGGCCAGCTGCGCTTCGACGAACTTGCGGCGGACTTTTTCGATCTCGGATTCGAGCACCTTGCCGCGCACCGGTTCACCGCGTTCGAGCAAGTTCTGCTTGGCTTGGTCGAGAAAATGACTCTGGCGAAACGCGTCACCGGCGCGATGCCGCGCCTGCCGGATGATGTCGAGGCACTCGTCGATTTCGCGGTCGGCATCCCAATGCGCTCGCTCCAGCTTACCGGCATGAGGGAACGGGTGATCCAGCGGGCTTGCCTCTTCGACGATGCCCGTCTGAAAGCCCGCCACGTAACACGTGCTGGTGTGCATCAGCGGCACCCCCCCGATGTCCTTGGCCAGAGCCACCAGGCTCTGCACCCCGAAGGCGTTTACCTCCAACGCGATATCCAAGGGGGGCTGGAAGTTGACGATGCCCGATGCGTTGATCAGCGCATCCACCTTGCCTCGCCACGCTTCGCGGACTTGGGGAGATATGCCACAATACGGCTGCACGATGTCGCCCTCGACGACCTCGACCTTCTGGCGCAAGAACGCCTCGAAGTTGCTCCCGTGCTGTTCACGCAACGTGTCGAGGCAGTGTCCGGGCGCGATTTCCTCCCAAAAGCGCGTCTCGGCGTCTTGCCCCTTGCGAGCTCGAACGACGAGGTGGAGTTTGCCGAGTTCGGGGAACTTGCTCAGCAACATCACCCAGAACACCTTGCCCAGAAACCCGGTGCCACCGATCACCGCCAGGTGTTTGCCTGCCAGTGTTCCGTGCAGCGGCAACGGCCCCAGGTTCTTACCAGCCATGGTCGAACTCACTCGACGTCTCCAGGCAGGGTCACGTCGCCCATGACGATAGGCGGCAGGTGCATGCACAGGATCTCTTGCGACTTGGTTTCGCCACCCCGTGCCCGGTACAAGGCATCGGCCATGTTGGGCGCGGTTTCGTAGCCGAGCAGCCGCGGGATGTACTCGTTGTCCGCGCCGACGACGATGACCTTACCCAAATGCTGGCGCCCCGCCTCACCCCAGTACCACATGAAGAACGGGTGGGCGGGGTGGTAGGCATGACCGCGCCGGAACATTTCCAAGAAGGCCGGGTTCTTCGCGAACTTCTCCTCGTAGCGACGGTGTAGCTCGAGCCCATCGCGCGTTTCCGGCAACAGTTGGTGCACGAAGTCGATGTACGGTGCGTGCTGCTCGTGATCGAACTTGTCGGTGCACGGATGTGTGATGATGAGCGTACCGCCCTTCTTCACCAACGGCGCGCCGCGGTACATGTTGAACAGGTACCCCTCAGCCATGACACTGACGAGCAAGGGGTTGAGGTACGCGCCGACGTTGTACGGGCTGATGTACGGGATCCCCGCGACCAACACGTCTGCTTGCCCTTCGATCGGCACGAGGTACTGATCGTGACAGCGCTGCAGCGTGTGAGCGTGCGCCGCCTCGGTTTCGCCGGCGAACACGCCGGTGACACCGTAGGGCGCGGGAAAGCGCTCGAAGATGGCTTGACGCGCAGGCTGAGGCAGTCGCGCCGTCGCGTCGACCAGCCCTTTGAGCATCCGCCGCTCGGTCGCGGTCAGGTCGTCTTCGTTCTTCGCCAAGAACGAAAGCGGACCGCCGAACATCTTGTTGTTGATGGTCGTTTCGATGGTGAACACGTTGATGTGCTCGTTGACGAGCTTGCCCATCCGCGACACGGTCGTCGACAGCTCCGACGATGCGGGATCCATGTAGCTGTGGCAATTGCGCATCACCTTGGCATTGTGGTGGGCACGCAGGCTCTTGTAGCCGCACAGTCCGACGGTGACTGACTTGTGTCCGCCGTCCATCGGCACGAAGTTCAGGTTGACGTAGATGAGCAAGTCGCTCTCGACGGCACGGCGGCTGAGCTCGACGACCTCGCCTTGCTCGGTCTCGCCGACCACGACCATCTGCGTCGGGTCTTCGGGGTCGAGGTTGTACAGCTTGTCTGGCCAGTACGCCTTGAACACGCGGTCACCGACCATGTGGCGCACCTCGGCGGCCTTCATGCGCCGGTGCACGCTGGTCGCGACGATGATCTCGATGTCGTCGATACCGTAGTCCGCCAGCAGCGGCAGCACGATCTCCAGCACGCGCTGGCGCACGTCGGGTTTACGCATCGGGGGCAGTGGCAAGGAAATGTCATCGACCGCGATCGTCACCTTCATGCCCGGCCGCAGCTTCGCGTACAGCGGCTCGGTGCCGTAGGGGTGATTGATCGCGTAGCGGATCGCCGCATCGACGTCTTTGAGCGGTTCGATGGGCGGCTTGGGGTAGAGCACCCGCGTGCCCGCGGGAAGATCCACTTCCACGAGCCGATCGCCGGCGAATAGCACGCGCGGCGCGCTGTCGTTGTCGAGGGTGACCAAACAGGGGTGACTCATGATCTTTCCGTGAGTTTGAACGTGGGCCAGCTGTAGGCGCGTGCAAGCAGCGCCAGACGAGCATCTGGGTTAACGGCCGCGGGGTGACCCACTACGCTGAGCATGGGCACATCCGAGTAGCTGTCGCTGAAGGCGTAGCAATCGTCGAGGTCATGACCATGTTCGCGAGCGTGTTGGCGAATCAACCGAGCCTTCTCCGGTCCAGCGACGACTGGCTTGAGCAGCTTGCCCGTCGCCCGCCCCTTGTGCATCTCCAGGCGGTTGCAGATGGTAGTGCAGCCACCGAGGTGTTTCGACAGCTTGTCGAGGATGAAGTCCAACGTTCCGCTGACGAGGACGATTTCGTGGCCAGCTTCACGACTTTTGTCGATGAGCCCGAGCGCATCCGGATACAGAAACGGTAGAATCTTCGCCTCGAATGCTTCGTCGGCGAGCATCTCGAGGCGGTCTTCACTCATGCCTTCGTACACGCTGAACAGCAGCTCGTTGAACATACGTCGATCGACGAGCTCGGCGACGGCCATCACCGGAGCCTTGGTCAGAGCGCGAGCGACCTTGCGCAGCGACGCGAACGGCGTTGCCTGGTTGAACAGGTAGAACACCGTCGGGTCCACCAGGTTGCTCGACACCAGCGTGCCGTCGACATCGAAATAGCTAGCCGCCACGGCGGCTTGGCTCACCCATTCCAGGCCCGAGTGTCAAGCGGCTCGGAGGCTATCCGCTCGAGCCGCGTACAGGCCTTCCGAGCGACGTGGCCGGAAACTCCAGCAACCCCACACAACCCCAGGGTGACGAATTGTCGGCGCTGTTCCGGGCGCGCCCCACACCGAATCACACACAGCTGGCCGTACGGCCGATATTCTTGCTGAGACGAACTATTCAAGTCATTGAACACGGAACCGTTTCATAAAGAAGCGAGTTACAGTCCATGAATCACCAGTCTGAATCGTTTCAAACCGGCAACCAATCTCCTGTGAATCACCCAGCTCGAGCCCCAGTTTCCAGTGCGCCCCCTCCCGGGCCAGCCGCTGGTAGAATCCTCATCGCCTCTGGCCACGCCGACCCTCAAACTGCAAGAGCGTTGTCGCTGGCCGGTCACGAAGTTCACGAATGTCGAGATCTGCGCGGCCTGTGTTTGGCACTGAAACATCAGAAGCCAGACGTGGTGTTCGTCGAGCAGTCGGCCATCGGCCCCCTCGATCAAGCGTTACGGATCATTCGCGGTCGCCATCAAAGTGTGCCCGTCGTTTTGCTCACCGGTGACGCCCATCCTGGACTGAACCCCATTCGCTACGGCTACTACGGTGTGTTGTCGCACCCGGTGGACGCCGAACACGCGATGGTCCTCACCGCACACGCGTTGGCACATCACCGGATGTCGCTGCGCATCGCCGAACTCGAGGTCGAAACCTCCACGCATGGCTTCTTCGGACTCGTCGGACGTTCCGCCCCAGCGCGGCGCCTGTATCACAAGCTCCAGGCAGCGGCAGCATCGGACGTTCATGTCCTGTTGCTCGGCGAGTCCGGCTCCGGCAAGTCCCTCGCGGCGCGTGCCATTCACGACCGCAGTGCGCGTGCCCGCGGCCCGTTCATCGCCCTGAACGCCACGCGCCTGTCCGAAACGGCATTCAGCGCCGAAGCGTTGATCAACCGCAGCCTCGGTGCTCCAGACTTGCGACGCAACGGCGCGCTGGACGACGCCGATCGCGGCACGCTGTACATCGCCAACATCGACGCGTTGGCGCCACGTCTGCAGGACAAGCTGTTCGAAACCCTGTGTGACCCGTCGCGTTCGGACTTTCGCCTGATCGCCTCGGCCACCGAGGGACTCGACCAAGCCCTCGAGCGCGGCGCGTTCCGACGCGACCTGTACACACACATCGTGCAGCACCCGATCCGTTTGCTGCCGCTGCGCGCTCGTCCCGCGGACATCGCGCCGAGCAGCGAAGTGGTGCTGGAAGAACTGGCCCGCGAGCACGGTCGCGGCCGGCTCATGCTCGCTCCCGAGGCACTCTCCGCGCTGGAAAAGTACCCTTTCCCGGGCAACCTGAGTGAACTGCGCCAAGTGCTCGCCTCGGCGGTGCAGCACACCATGGGGGAAGTCATCGAAATCGACGCTCTGCCAGTCACGGTCCGCGGAACACGCGTCTCCCACAGCGGCGAGCATTCGGTGGCTTCACTGCCTCCCGATTCAGGACAACAGCGCCGCGGCCTGCTTTTCGAACTGCTCAGTCGCGCTCCGATGAAGATGCGCGACATCGAGAAGACGGCCATCGAAGCCTGTTTGCAGCGTACCGGCGACAACGTCACCCAGGCCATGCGCGAACTGGGTATCGGCCGCACGACACTCTACCGCAAGCTGAAGAAGTACGGCCGACGCTGATCCCCGACGGACAGCAATGCGAGGCACCGCCGTCGAAAGACGCGCGGTGCCTTTCGGTTTTGTCGTTCGCGCGGTCGCGACCGTTCCGCGCACACGCCGACTCCGTCCGTCGGCTGATCGGCAACAATCCGAATAGCGGTGTTCGCCGCAAATGCGGAGAGGGAGGATGTGGTAGGTGCAGAGCATGCACTGGGTAACCAACGACGGCGAACTGGCCGAGGTCCTACCGAAGTTCGAAGCGACGAGCACGTACTTCATCGACACCGAGTTCGAATCGAACAAACGAGGGACGCGCCTGAGCGTGATCCAGGTCGGCATCGACGAGGACGTCTTTCTTCTCGATGCACTGAGCCTGACGAACCTGGAGCGCCTGGCAGGTGCACTACTGAGACCGAAGGCGCTGTGGGTGCTGCACGCAGGCTTACAGGACGTGGCGCTGCTGCTCGATTGCCTTGCGGGCACGACCGCACCTCGGTTGTTCGACACCCAATTGGCCTGGGCGCTGCTGGGGCCTGAAGCCAGCGTGTCTCTGTCCTACTTGCAGTTTCGAGTGCTCGGGCTGCGTTCGATGAAGACGCACCAGGCCGACGACTGGATGCGACGTCCGTTGCCCAAGGCGCAGCTTCAGTACGCGGCCGCAGACGTCGAACATCTACCCGCCCTGTACTCGGCGTTGAGCGAACGGCTTGCCGAGAAACACCGGTTGGACGTCGTGGACGAGGTATGTCGAGAAGCATTCGCGCCCCCGGAACCACCCAGTGACGAGCTCACGCTCGAGTCGTTTCGCCATGCCTGGCAACTCGAGCCGCCAAACCAGGCGGCCCTGCAGTTCGTGGTGCGCTGGTACAACGCGCTGCCCCGCCCAGACAAAGTTCGGGTGCCGCCGCCAAAAACACTCCTGGCGCTCGTCAGTCGCTTGCCGCGCAGCACCAAGGACTTGGCTCGAATCAAAGGGGTGAGCCCCCAATTCAACGGGCCACTCGCCAACGCCCTCGTCCAGGGAATGAGCCGCGCCGCCGCGCGCGCTTCGAGTGCGGATTTCATCCAGCTCGACCCGATCCCCTACACGACGTTCGAAGATCTGCGCCTCGAAGCGTGGCTGAACTACATGCGCGCCGAGGTCAGCGCCGCAGTGGAAGTCGCACCCGAGCTGGCTTTTCCAACGCGACTGCTCAAACGAGCGAGAGAAATCGTTGCCGAGCGAGGCGCGGCTCACTGGTGCGAATCGCTGGAGGGCTGGCGGCGTACACTGTTACGAGAAGCTGTTGCAGAATACCTGCAGAGACACCCGGCACCGGTGGCTTCGTCGGCGACGTAGGAATGGCGGCGGCAGCGACGCCTGGCCACGCCCAGTCGCCCCGAACCCACAACGCGCCACGCCCCACGACCTTGCCCCCTGGGTAGCGCCGACCCCACGAAGCCCCCATCGATTGCAGCCGGCGCCCTGTCGAAGTCGACCCCGGACACGACGCGTTCTTTCATCCGCACGTGAACGATGTGGCGAGTAGTCGACCATCGCGCTACAGGAGCCGCGCGAAAGCTTCGTGAGCAGCACAAAGTCGCCGCCAACCGCTGTTCGGCGCGCAGAAACGCGCAATACTGAACGGTATGGACTTCGATCCTCCCGCCGATCAGAACATGCTGGTCGAAACGGTGCGTCGCATCGCCTCCAAGTACGGGCACGACTACTATCAAGAGCAATCCGCCAACGACGGGCGCGCCCAGGAGCTGTGGGACGAATTGGCCACCAATGGTTTTTTGGGGGTGAACATTCCCGAGGCCTACGGCGGCGCGGGACTGGGGATCACCGAGCTGATGCTGGTCAGCGAGGAGGTCGCGAGCGTCGGTTGCCCACTGCTACTGATGCTGGTCTCGCCAGCAATTTGCGCGACGATTCTCGCGCGCCACGGCACCCCAGCTCAACGCGAAGAGTTCCTGCCCCCACTGGCCACCGGGAAAAAAATGGCCTTCGCCATCACCGAACCCAACGCCGGCTCGAACAGCCACGACATCGAGACGGTCGCGACCAAAGACGGCAGCGGTTGGCGACTGCGCGGAACGAAGTACTACATTTCCGGCTTCGATGAAGCTGACCAGGTGCTGGTCGTCACGCGAACCGGAACCGACGAAACGTCGGGGCGCGGGGAGCTGAGCCTGTTCATCGTAGACACCCAGGCCAAGGGCCTGACGGCAACCCACATTCCAGTCGAAATCCGAGCGCCGGAAAAGCAGTACACCTTGTTCTTCGACGACGTGCTCGTCGATGACGCGCGCCTGTTGGGCAAAGAAGGACAAGGCTTGAGACAGGTGTTCGTGGGGCTGCAGCCGGAGCGCATCCTGGCCGCAAGCATTTCCAACGGGCTGGGGCGCTACGCACTGGAGAAAGCGGCCCAGTATGCGCGTGAACGCGTGGTCTGGGATTCACCGATCGGTGCGCACCAAGGCATCGCCCACCCACTCGCGAAGGCCAAAGTCGAGCTCGAGCTGGCGCGGCTCATGACGCAGAAGGCGGCTTGGCAATACGACAACGGCAAGAACGCTGCCGAGAGCGCCAACATGGCCAAGTATGCGGCTGCGGAAGCTGGTATCAATGCGCTCGATTGCGCCATCCAAACCCATGGCGGCAATGGCCTGGCCAGCGAGTACGGGTTGGCGGACCTGTGGGGGATGGCGCGACTGTTGCGAACCGCACCGGTCAGCCGCGAGATGATCCTCAACTACGTCGCGCAACACTCACTGCGCCTGCCGCGTTCATACTGACGCCCAAGCGACTGGGGCATGTTCAGTCAGCCGGGCTTGCCCGTGCGGCGCGACTGCCGCTGCCTGCCCGCCTCCCAGTCGTTGCGCTCTTCGTCACTTTCACAACTGAGCCCGGGCACGGACGTCGGGCGCAGTTGGTCGTCCAGCGCGACGTAAACCAGGTACGCTGAATTGGTGTGCGTGATCGTGCCCCGGATCGGATCCTCTGCCGTCACCGCGACCCCAACCTCGATACTCGTCCGACCGACGTAGGTGACCTTGGCGTCCAGCGTCAGCAGTTGTCCAACCAACACCGGCGACTTGAACGTCATCGAGTCGACGGCGATGGTGACGACTGGGCGATTGGCGTGGCGCATGGCCGCGATGGCGCCCGCCTCGTCGACCCACTTCATGATCAACCCACCGTGAACGCTTCCACCAGGATTGGCATGTTCTGGCATCATGAACTGGTGCAGCTTGGACTCCGAGTCAGCGACTCGCTTCGATGCTCGCTCGACCATCGGCGGACTGTAGCGCAGAGCGCAGTTTCCCGTACATGGATTGCACTGCGGTTGCGTTGCTCGACGTCGTGACGTGAGCGCGCCGCAGGTGAGGTTGACAGCGCCAATCGGCGAACCGCCTACCGGCCGAATGGCGGAGACCCCTTTTCAAGGGCCATCAGGCACGTGCTATGCCGGCACGCGAGCACCTTGACCGGACTGCTCCCGAACGACGCTGATGACACCCGCGCATTCCCTCCAGAACACCGTACGGCGACGCCTCACCCTCGCCGCAAACAACTGGAAGGACCGAGGTTTCAAGCCATTCGAAACCCCAGGCCGCTGGCGCGCAGACGACCGGCGGCGCGCTTTCGCGATGAGCTGGTGCCTATGGATTTACGCGCTCGTGTGCGTGTCGACGGCCCTCGGCACGAGTTCGGCCCGCGCAGCGCCTTACGAACCGGCCCCCAACGCACCCGCACCGCTCGCCGTGCCCAAACCGGCGATCGTACGGCACGAACTCGACAACGGTCTGAAGGTCGTGCTCAACGAGGACCACTCGTCGCCGACGGTCGCCATTTGCATGACCTACGACGTGGGCGGTCGCAACGAGGAGTTCGAGCGCAGCGGATTCGCTCACTTGTTCGAGCACTTGATGTTCCAGGGTAGCCGCAACGTGGAGAAGGGCCAGCACTTCGGTCTGATCGCGTCGCGAGGCGGCACCGCCAACGGAACGACCAACAAGGACCGGACGAACTACTTCGAAGTCCTGCCCGCTCACGAGCTCGAGCTGGGGCTGTGGCTGGAGGCCGACCGCTTGCAGGGCCTGGCGCTCAACCGCGAAAACTTCAAGAACCAGCGTGCGGTGGTCCTCGAGGAGTACCGCCGCAACTACTCGGGTAGGGTTTATGGACTCGGCAGCACCCGCTTGCACCAGCTGGTGTTTCAGAACTACTGGCCCTACGAACACCCGGTCATCGGCTTCATCGAAGACCTCGAACGCGCCGAGTACGAGTGGGCTCGGGATTTCCACCAAACCTATTATCGCGCCAGCAACGCGGTGCTGAGCGTGTCGGGCGATTTCAGTCCCGACGTCGCGCTGCAGCTCATCGAGAAGCACTTCGGTGACCTGCAAAAGCTGCCGCCACCGCCTCAGCTCGCTCCACCGCGACGCATGCCGTATCAGTCCAGTGAGCGGCTGAGTGTGCTGGTCGACGAAGCAGCGAAAACCCCCGGCGTCTTTTACGGCTGGCGTGTCGCCGAAGGGCGCAGCCGCGACCAGCGCATCGCCAAGGTCGTCGCGGCAATCCTCGACGCCGGCGACAGCAGTGCCCTCACGCAGAAGCTCGTGTTCGACAAGGCCGTCGCCACACGTACCAGCGCCTGGGCGAGTAGCTACCGCGGGCCGAACTTGCTGCAGGTGTTCATCGAGGTGACGGCCAGTTCGAGCGTCGATGCTGCGCAGATGTGGCTCGATGGCGAGTTGAAGCGACTGCGCGTCGTGGGACCGACCGCCGCTGAACTGGACAAGGCCAAAGCGTACCTGCGCCTTCAAGCCGTCAAGACACTTCAGACCAATCGTGACCGCGCAATCCGCCTCGGCGAATTCGAGACATTCTGGAGCGATGCCGAACTGTTCGCCGAGGAAGTCCACGCTTTTGACGACGTGACGATCGCAGAGATCAAAGCCTTTGCGAGCAAACGCTTGGTGGATACCCAGCGCTCGGTCGTCGAAATCTATCCGCCGGGATGGGTTCGAGACATCGGTCCGCCGGTGATCACACGAACGCACATCGTCAAGAAGGGCGAAACGCTGATCGGCATCGCGAACAAGTACGGCACGACCGCCGCCGACCTCGCCAAGCACAACGGGATCAGCAGCAGCACGCACGTGCGAATCGGCCAACGACTGCTCGTCACGGTCAAGGCCGGGTACGGCAAGTCCAGCAAGCTCAAGGCTTACACCATCAAGAAGGGCGACACCCTCACCAGCATCGCCAAACGCTACCGGGTCACGCCCAAGCAAATTGCCGACGCGAACAACACGACGCTCAAGCGCGCGCTCATTCCCGGTCAGACTCTGGCCATTCCGCCTCCTAGCCCCAAGGCAAAGGGCGGCGAGCCATCCGATGAGCCCAAGCTCCGTACCCACACGGTCAAACAGGGTGATACGCTGCTCGGCATAGCGCTGAAGTACGGGGTGTCGCTCTCGGCGCTCGCCAAGCAAAACGGGATCCCCACGAACAAGCGCCTCTCCCTCGGACAGGAGTTGAGGATCCCTCCCGGCCCTGCCAAGAGCAACGACGGCGCAAAGGGAGCCAAATCAAAGGCGGCACCCAAGAAGAAACCGGAACGTACTTACACCGTGAAGAAGGGCGACACGCTCAGTGGGATCGCCAACCGTTACGGCCTTTCCAGCAAAGACATCGCGCGACGCAACGGCCTGAACGTGAAGAAGTCGATTCGACCGGGGCAGAAGCTCATCATCCCCAACAAGGACTGAAGCGCGCTTCGAGCGTCCGCCGCCGGCCTCGGTGGCGCATCGCCGTACGGCATCAGCCCTCTTCGTCTGCGGTGGCGCGTTCGATCAGAGTCAAAAACGCGCGCGCGATCGAATTGCGTCCGCCCTTGCCGGCGTAAACCAGCAGAACGCCCGCCGCTCGCGCAGCATCCACAATCGGCTCGCTGTGCCGATGACCGACCAGGCCCTCCATCATCATCACAGCCCCGACGCGCCTGGCTTTGACGCGCTGGGCGAGATTGCCGATGGCGTGCGTGCCGTGCCGAGTCGTATCGATCCACTCGATCGCGTCGCGGAGCTCGCGCGGGGCAAACGACACGCGTTCGAGCCGTGCCACGCCGCCGACGATGACCAACGGCGCTCCCATCACGCGGCGAACCAACGGCCCCCAATCGACGGGTTGCACCGCCTGCGGTTGCGAAGGCGGTGCGGTCAGACTCGACTCCGGGGATGAGTCCGCTTCGGTCGACGCGGGTTCCGCAGGCACGACGGCCTCGCCCGAAGGCGCTTCGAGCTGGGCGCCGACGCCACGGCGCGCCTCATCAGTCCGCGACAGTTCGGGCAGTGCCGCTACCGCGGCGAGCAATGCCTCGGCGGTGGCCACCAAATCGCCCGCCAGGTTCTGCTTGGGAAGCGAGTGCTGACTGGCGAATTCGCTGACGGCTTGGCCCTCGACGGCACGTCGGTACGCGGCCAGCGCTGCTTCGACACGGGTCACGGGCTGCAACCGTGCTAGGACGCGCGCCGCCAATGCGCTTTGAATACTCTGCAACAGGCGCTCACTGGGATCAGACACCCATCGACGATAGCAGAGTGGCAGCGAAGGCGTCAGTCCAGCGTCTCTCGGCGGCTACGGCCGACGAAACCGACGAAGGATGTGGTCGACGCTCCCGACGTAGCTTCCGCCGAACAGGTTGACGTGAACGAGCAGCGGATACAATTGGTACAACTCCACACGCTTCGGCGCGCCGGGCTGCAACGGCGCAGCGGCCTCGTAGGCTCCAAACACCCGCTCCGAGAACCCGCCGAACAATCGCATCATCGCCAAGTCGACTTCGCGATGGCCGCCGTAGACCGATGGATCGATCAGGCAAGGCTGTCCCGACGGTCCGACGTGAACGTTACCGCCCCACAAATCGCCATGGAGTCGGTGCGGCCCGTCGCTGGGCAGTAACTCGTCCAGACGCCCCGCCAACTGATCGAGCGCCTCGCTCCACCAAGCGGGACAGCCACCTTCGAGTGCGCGCCTCACCTGCGGCTCCCAACGGCGCCTCAGCAGAAACTCCGACCAGGTCTCGCAGGGACGATTCGATTGGGGGAGCGACCCGATGAAGTTGTCGCGTTCGAGACCGTAGCCCCCCGGCGACGAACCGTGCAGCGCAGCCAACCCCTCCCCCAGCACGGTATCGTAATCAGCTGTGGGGCGGGCTGACTCGAGATACTCGAGGATCAAGTAGGCGGGCTGGCCATCGCTGACAGCCAAGACTCGAGGGACTCGCAGCGCGCCGGCCTGCTCCAACCAGGCAAGGCCATGGGCTTCGGTGGAAAACATGCCTGGGGGCGGACGCGAATGGGTCTTCACGAACACCCGCTGTCCGTCATCGAGGCAAACCAGGTACGCGTCGTTGATGTCCCCCCCCGATATCGGCCGCAGCTGCGCGACCCCGACCCCGAGCGCATCGCCTACGGCCGCCTCCAGCGCGTTCACAATTCCCCGCGAGTGGTCAGGTGTGCCAACAACCCCTCACAGGCCGCGACACATTGGTCGAGCACGACTTCGAAGCCCCGAGCGCCGCCGTAGTATGGATCGGGAACGCTGCTGCCTTTGGCGCTGGCGCCATCGAAGTCGCGCAACAAGTGGATCTTGTCATCGTAGCTTCCTGCTGACAACGCGAGCAAGTCGTCGTGGTTGCTCGCGTCCATGGCCAGTACGTAGTCGAAGCGCTCGAAGTCCGCGTGTTGAAACTGCCGAGCGCGACTCGGCAAGTCGATGCCGCGCTTGCGGGCGGCCGCGGCCGAACGTGAATCGGCAGGCTCCCCAACGTGGGACGCGACCGTTCCCGCACTCTCGATCTGCAAACGGCCTGCCAAACCGCGGCCTTTGACCAGGTGCAGCATCACGCCCTCGGCCGTCGGTGAGCGGCAAATGTTGCCCAGACACACGAAGCACAATCGAACCATGACGGAGAGACTACCCAACCCTGGCCCGCGAAGTACACCTACTCGAATCCATTCACCCCCAACCCCGGGCGGAGCCCGTTGGAACGGCGCGGGCGCGCGGAATCGGACGCTCCCTGAGCTGACTCGATCGTGACCGGATACCGAGTGGCCGCCGCGACGGGCGGCTGCTATGCCACGCCTATGGGAGCCGAAACGCGAAGCCTCGCGGGCAAGACATTGCTCGTGACTGGAGCCAGCCGAGGAATTGGCAAAGCCATCGCACTGCGCGCCGCTTCAGACGGCGCGAACATCATCGTCGTGGGCAAAACCGACGTGCCCGACCAGCGCTTGCCGGGTACGATCCACAGCGCCGCAGAGGAAATCGTCGCCGCCGGAGGGCAAGCACTGGCGTGCGTGGCCGACGTGCGCAGCGAGGAGCAGATGGCCGAAGCCGTACAAGCTGGAGCTGCTCGGTTCGGCGGTATCGACATCTTGGTGAACAACGCCAGTGCCATCAATCTGGGGCGCACGCCTCAACTGCCGATGAAACGGTTCGACCTCATGCATCAGGTCAACACCCGCGGCAGCTTTCTGTGCGCGCGGCTGTGCTACCCGTGGTTGAAGCAGGCACCGAACCCACACATCTTGACCCTGTCGCCCCCGCCGAAGCTGCACCCGGAGTGGTTCGGTGCACACCTCGCCTATACCTTGTCGAAATTCGGCATGAGCCTGTGCACACTGGGACTGGCTGCCGAATGGGCGAACGAGGCGATTGCGGCCAACAGTTTGTGGCCCAAGACAGCAATCGCCACCGCGGCCATCGCCAACCTGCTCGGCGGCCCGGAAGCGCTCAGACAGTGCCGCAGACCCGAAATCGTCGCAGACGCCGCTCACGCCATCCTGACCCGATCGAGCCGCGATTGTACGGGACAGTTCTTCATCGACGAAGAGGTCCTGCGCGCCGAAGGCATCGAAGACTTCGACGTCTATGCCGTCGATCCATCTGCATCGCTGACCGCCGACTTCTTCGTCGAATGAAGCACGGCGTGTGCGCGGCGGATCAACTCCCTGCGCCGCGCGAGCTCTCGTTGGGAAGCCACAGGCAGTACTGCACATCGACCACTTCGAGATCCACCTCGCCCGCGGGTCGTCGAAACTGAACGACGTCTCCAACCTTGCGGCGCAGTAGCACCTTGCCCAACGGCGATTGGTAGCTCAGCAATCCGAGCGCCGGTTGCGCTTCGTCAGGCCCCACGAGCTGGTAGCGCTTCTGCTCGCCGTCTTCGTCTTCGATCGTGACGACGGCCCCAAAGTAAATCCTTTCGGTGTCCGCCGGAACCTCGTCCAAGGCGACGACAGTGCAGTCGTCGAGGCGCTTCTGAAGGAAGCGCAATCGACGGTCGATCTCGCGCAGACGCTTCTTGCCGTAGATGTACTCGGCGTTCTCCGAACGGTCGCCCTGGGCCGCCGCATCTGCCACCTCGGTGACGACCTTGGGACGCTCGATTTCGACCAGGCGCCGCAACTCATCAGCCAACTGCCGGGCGCCGTGCACCGTGATGTAGGTCGACATTAAACTGCGTGCAGTAGCGCGTCCTCGGCCTAGGTCAATACCGATTCGCACACGTACGTCGGAAACACGCCGCTTGCCATGATGCGGATCTCCGCGCGTTCGGGCAGCGTGTTGCCCGACAACACGAGCGCCGTGTCGATTCCGAAGGTGTTGGCGCCGAAGATGTCGGTATCCAGCGTGTCGCCGACCATCAGCACGTCTTGTTTGGTGATCTTGTCGTCGTTGGCGTGAGCACACGCGAAAGCGTGGGAGAACATCATCGTGTCTGGCTTGCCGAAGCGTACGAACTTCTTGGCGACGATGCTTTCGATCATGGTCGCGATGCTGCCCACCGCAATGCCGACTTCTCCGCCGCCCGCGGGGTAGGCCGTATCCGCGTTGGCGACGATCACCGGGATGCTCACCCGGCGCAGTAGATTCACGGCGCGATTGACGTCGGTGAACCAGTCGAACCCCTCGTCGTCGAGCAGCGCGAGCGCCCGAGGTGGGTCATCGACGCTGCAACCCGCAACGGGGATCGGGTTGAGCCCAGCGCTCTCGATGTAGAAGGCCGATGCCTCGGTCCCGAGGTAGGCGACGTTGCCGGTCTTGATCTTCGAGCGCAGGAAGTCCTTGGCGAGCAGCCCGGATGAGATGATTTTGCTCGCCGGGATCAGCTCACCGTACTCGGGATGCGCGTAGGCGCGCGCCATCTCGGCTGGGGATTTCGAAGAGTCGTTGGTGATGATGTACACGTCCTTGCCGGTACGCGTCAGCCAGGCGAGAAAGTCCGTTATTCCCTCCAGTAGGCCGCGCGAGCTCTTGAGCACGCCATACGCGTCGAAGAAGACCACCTTGTAGTCCTTGACGATTTCCGAAAACGAGGAGGGAGCGAGCATCGACGCACCAGTCTAGTGTCGAGGAACGAAACTTCCTCCCACAAATGCAACCGGGGAACGTCAGAAAGCCAGGCCGTCCCCTGCAGGAGTGCGATGCCTTCCTCGTACGAAGCTCGGCAATCCGGACGGGAATCACGGCTCAGGCGACTGCTCTCGATCAGTGCCCGACGGTCGCCGGCCTGCGCGCTGCGCTTCCGAGCGCCGCCCCGCGACAGCTTGGACGGCGCCAGGGTTCCGATCGGGTGCGGCACGTCGCCGCGATCCGAACGGCGCGTCGGCAAGGCCACTGCAACAGCCGTCGAACACAGAGTCTTGCCAAGCGTGCTGACGGGCACGCAGCGCGACGCAGCACGACCGGGAGCCGCGCTGACTTAACGAAGTGGTCCGCAATCCGAGCCCGACGCGGTACCCAACTAGCAATAATTTGGGGCCAAAACTCCCATGACACGCTCCCGAAACAATCGGACCACTACACCCCGCAGGCGTTGGTCGCCGCGGACCGACGTATGCACACACCACCTCATTAGTGGTCTATGGTCTGGCACCTCGGGATGGCCGAGCTCACGCGGAAGAAACCCCAGCCAGACGGCTGAACATGTTTAAGGAGAAACGATGACCCCAGCGGATGTCAAAAAGTTCATGTCTGAGAAGGGCGTGAAGTACGTCGACCTGCGATTCGTCGACACCAAGGGCAAGGAACAGCACGTAACGGTGCCTGCCAGTGAGGTGGACGAGAAGTTCTTCGAGGGTGGGAAGATGTTCGATGGTTCCTCCATCTCCGGATGGAAGGACATCAACGAGTCCGACATGATCCTCATGCCGGACGCCGGCACGGCGATGATTGACATCTTCTTCAAAGAGCCGACGATGATCTTGCGCTGCGACGTCATCGAGCCGAGCGACATGAAGGGTTACGAGCGTGATCCTCGTTCGCTCGCCAAGCGCGCTCTGGCCTACCTCGCCAGCACGGGCATCGCGGACACGGCGCGTTTCGGCCCCGAGAACGAGTTCTTCGTGTTCGACTCCGTCACGTGGTCGACCGAGATGAAGAGCTCCTTCTTCGCCATCGACAGCACCGAGGGCGCGTGGAGCAGTGGCATCGACTACGAGG
>QJWJ01000463.1 GCA_003235365.1 Deltaproteobacteria bacterium | reverse complement strand
GTGAAAGCCGTCGTTGGTGGTGATCACCTCGAAGGCGCCGTTGCGACGGGTTCTGCCCCACTTGCGAGCGAGCTTGATGGCACAGTCGTTGGCTTCTGCCCCGCTCGTTGCCAGGATCACCGACGCCAAGCCAGTCGCTCTTGCCAATGCCGTCGAAAGCAGCAGCTGGTTTTCGTTGTGGTAGGCGGGACTCGCCGTGAGCAGCTTCTCCGATTGGCTGCTCAAGGCGCGTTGGACCTCGGGGGCACTGTGCCCGAGTGAGTTGACGGCCCAGCCTTGGACGAAATCCAGGTAGCGATTGCCGTCGGTGTCGTAGAGCCAAGAGCCTGCCCCGCGCACCATGACAGGGGGCGGGCGCTCGTTGAGCTTCATGACGTGGTTGTCGTTGATTGGGTCGTTGGACATCGTCGTCTCCGTTCTTTTGCGGGCGACGCCACGACACGTGGAAACCGCCCGGGGTGGGCGGTCTTGCTGTCTGAAGTGTGAATCTCGAAGGAGTCAGTCAGCACGGGCCGCCCAGCGTGAGGCGCGGGCGGCTGCTCGCAAGGAGCAGGGCTGGGGAGTGAACTTCATCGGACTCATCGAAGCGCAGGCTCTAGCACGGTGTTGCGGAGAGTCAAGGGGGCCCGTCGTCGCCGCAGACGAAGACGAGCGAATGGTGTGGCTTCGACTCTTTCGGCGCCGGGTGGCGGCCCACCGAGCGCCACATTGGCTATACTGCACGTCGTGTCGTCGCTGTACCGCTTGAGCGCTGGTCAGACTTTCGCCGACGTCTTCGAGATTCAAGGCGTGCTGGGCACCGGCAGCATGGGAGTCGTCTATCGCGCCCAACGACTGGGGGCTGCCGAACCGCTCGCGCTCAAGCTGATGCACCCGGTGCTGGCCGCAGATCCCAAGAGCGTGCACCGCTTCGAGCGTGAAGCGCGCGCAGGAATGAGCATTCACAGCCGCCACGTGGCTCGCGTCCTCGAGATGGGTCACGACCCGATTTCAGACCAGCCTTGGATCGCGATGGAGTTGGCGCAGGGCTCGGAGCTGACTCGTTTCGTCGAGCAGAACGCGCCGCTCTCCCAAGCGGTGGCGGTGACACTGCTGTCCCAGCTGTTCGACGCCTTGAGCGCCGCTCACCAGGCGGGTGTGGTCCATCGAGATCTCAAGCCGGACAACATCGTCGTCTGTTCCGAAGGCGCGGATCAGCATCCGTTGCTCAAAGTGCTCGACTTCGGAATTGCCAAGTCGCTGACCAGCGCGACGGCGATGAGCACCTCTCCCGGCCAGGGGACGCCACTGTGGACGGCGCCGGAGCAGACCCGGATGGACGACGTACCCAGCCCGACGGCGGATGTCTGGGCGCTGGGGTTGCTCACGTTCTACGTCCTTTCCGGGAAGATCTACTGGAAACACGCCCATGGGCAGTTGTCGATGGTCAAGCTCAGCATGGAGCTGGTTCGCGATCCGATCGCCGCGCCCACGCTGCGAGCCGAAGAGCTGGGCATCTCCTACGAGTTCCCGCCGGGCTTCGACGACTGGTTCACCCATTGCGTTCATCGCAATCCCGCTGAACGCTTCGTCGATGCGACGGCGGCGATGGGGGCGTTGATGAGCATGATCGACCGCCGAACTCGTCGGCGCTACCGCTTGTGGGTACCGGTGTACTCCGACGCCCTATCTGGCGGGGTGGCGATAACCCACGACGTCAGTGACGTTGGGATGCTCGTCTTGTCTCGGAGCGCGCCCCAGGTCGGTCGCCGCTTGAGCCTGCGGTTCGCGTTGCCTCCCGAGACGGGGCAACCGTTCGAGATCGCGGCGACGGTGTTGCGCTCGTCTGCGAACGACGACGACCCGCAGGGCCTGTGGCCCTACAAGCTGGCGCTGGCCTTCGACGTGGCGCGGACGGATCTCGAACCGTTGCTTCTTCGAATTCACGCCGAAAGTCTGGACTGAACGGCCCCGAACGAGAGCTCGCAAACTTTCATTCGATACAACCGACAGTGGCGTCGAGAAAGACGATGGCGACGGGGGCGTCTTGCCCTCGCCAACCAGGGCTCGAAAACGGCGCGACAATCGTCCTTGCCCATTGGTGTCGAGACGCGGTGCTCCGCGCTTCGGCGCGTCTCGACCCAGCAATCCCAACTACGAGCGCGCTGCGCTACGCGCGGTGCTCGAACCGAGGGCCGCGATGCCGCCGCGCTGGGCGACCTACCCGCTCAGCTTCGCCACTTGATGTTGCAGCCGATGCTCGGGTGCTGAACGGAGCTGACTGGGCGGCCTTCGACCAACGCCTCGACGGCAGCGCGCAGATCGGCACCGGTGACGGGGGTGGGTTTGCCCGGACGACTCGCGTCGAACTGACCGCGATAGGCGAGCGACCCGTCGGCGTCGAAGACGAAGAAGTCCGGAGTACACGCGGCATCGAAGGCGCGCGCGACGTCCTGGCTCTCGTCGTAGAGATACGCAAACGGATAGTGGAACCGCTCGGCGTCTTTGGCCATGTTCTCGGGCGAGTCAGCGGGATGAGTCGTCACGTCGTTGGAGCTGATCGCAATCATCTTCACGCCGAGCGAGGCACAGTGTTCGCCAAACTGTGCGAGGTGCTGCTTGAGGTGAATGACGAACGGGCAGTGGTTGCAAATGAACGCCACGACACTGACGTGGCCGAGCAGATCGTCGCTGACGACTTGCTCGCCGCTGACGACGTCGGGCAGGGCAAACCGAGGAAGGGGGGACCCGAGTTCACGCATCGTCGATGGGGTAGCTGCCATGTCGCGAGGCTAACCCAGGTACTCGATGGCGGCCACGCTGGGGCCTAAGTGGCGAAAATAGAAGCGTTTTGTCGCTTCAGGCACGGCGGCGGGGCACAGCTCAACCGGTGTCGGGCACTTTGGGCCGGCGCCACTGCCCCGACGGGCCCGGCGCGTGTTTGAGGATCCGGTCCACCTCCTCGGAAACCGACGCGACCCGTTGACTGAAGCGCGGCGCGGGTGGTGGAACGCTGCCGCTTCGCCGCGCTGGGGGCGTCGTCGACGGGAGGATCTGGTGCTCGTCACTGGTCCGATAGCGGGCGCGTATCGAGGCGCGGTCGCCAACCGTGTCGCCGATGATCTTCAGCTCGATGCTCGTCGCTTCGAATGCGAACGTGAAGGCTGCGCGCAGCCCGCCAGCGCACAGGTGTCGCAGCGCGCGCGTCCCTTTGGGAAAACCGGGAACGGTGATGAACACCTCCAACCCGCCCGAGCGCGGGCTGATGTTCAGTCTTGCCCCCGCCATTTCGAAGGCGCCGCAGAGGTGTGCGCCCCACCGGCTCGCGCACGTCGCGAGGTCGCCGCGGTAAGGGCGGGTTACGAAAAAGCGGTTGCCCAAGTCTTGGCCCAGTCGTTCCAACGACGTCCCCGAACCATCCCCCAGGAGCGCGTCCACGGCGAAGAACAGCGCCTCGGCGTGCTCGAAGGGCACGACGCGAGCCGTGGGGCCGGAGGACAGGCTTCGATAGACGTCGAGGCTCTCACCGTTGAGCTTCTCCCGCAGCTTGTTCTGCAAGGGAGAGACGCCAACGCTGCTCGCGAGTCGATCTGCGGCGTCGAGCACTTGCCGCAGGAAGCCGGTCGGGAACGAGGCCTCCCCCATGGCCAATGAGTGTATTTGGCCATGGGGTGAAGTAAAGCGCCATATTTGGCACTGCCTCAACTGGGCCAGGACCTCAGCCGACGCAGCGCCTCGTCGATCAGGCGCAGTCCCACGTCGCCGGCCAGCGACAGGATCGACTCCGGGTGAAATTGGACTGCGGCGATGGGCAGTGTGACGTGTTCGATCGCCATGATGACGCCGTCTTCGGTGTGCGCGGTGGCCTCGAGACACTGCGGAAGTAACGGGGGCTTGGCGAACAGCGAGTGGTAACGGCCCGCCCGGAACGAGCGAGGAAGATTCGCGAACAGACCCTTCCCGGTCGTGTGAATCAACGACGGTTTGCCGTGCATCGGGTAGTCGAGGACACCGAGCTGGCCGCCGAAGTGCTCGACGATGCCCTGTAGTCCGAGGCACACGCCGAACAGCGGGATGTTCCGCTCGATGGCCTGTGCAATGGTTGTGGATAGACGGAAGTCCTTGGGTTCGCCGGGCCCGGGTGAAAGGACGACGACATCGGGCCGTAAGTCGTCCAGCAGTTCGGCCTCGAAACCCCAGCGTACGGTGCGGACGTCAGCGCCGGTTTGGCGGAAGTAGTTGGCCAAGGTGTGGACGAAAGAGTCTTCGTGGTCGACGAGCAGCAGTCGCGACCCCTGACCGGCGGACACCGATATGCGCTGACTGTCACGGGGGGCGGGGCCCCGGCTAACGGCGTCGAGAAACGCCGATGCTTTGACTCGTGTCTCGGCTTCCTCGGCGTCGGGATCCGAATCGTAGAGCAAGGTGGCGCCCGCGCGCACTTCGGCGACGCCGTCCTTGAGTCGCACCGTGCGCAGCGTCAGTCCGGTGTTCAGGCTGCCGTCGAATCCGACCACACCGATGGCTCCGCCATACCAGGCGCGAGGAGACTTCTCGTCATTCTCCACGCGCGCGATGGCGGCGGGTTTCGGCGCACCGGTCACCGTCACCGCCCAGGTGTGCGTCAAGAACGCGTCGAGCGCGTCGAATTCTTCTCTGAGCGTGCCTTCGACGTGATCCACGGTGTGGATCAGCCGCGAGTACAATTCGATCTGCCTGCGCCCCAGCACCTTGACGCTGCCGGGCACGCAGATGCGGCTCTTGTCGTTGCGGTCGACGTCGGTGCACATCGTCAGCTCCGACTCGTCTTTCGTCGAGGCGAGCAGCTCGCGGATGCGCTCGGCGTCTTCCACGGGGTCCGTCCCCCGGGGAATCGTTCCCGAAATCGGGCAGGTTTCCACGCGCCGACCGTCGACCCGCACGTACATTTCCGGCGAGGCGCCGACCAAGTACTCGTTCTGTCCGAGATTGAGCAGCAGTGCATACGGGGCAGGGTTGATCAGGCGCAGCTGTTGGAAGATCTCAGACGGTGGCTTGGGGCAGGGGAGTTTGAAGGTTTGGCTCAGCACCAACTCGAACAGGTCACCGCACTTGAACGACTCCTTGGCGCGTCGCACGCTTGCCGCGTACTCGCCCGTGGCGTGATCGCAGCTGGGTTCGACTCCTCGAGCGGGCTCGTAGCCCACACTGTTGCCCTCTCGTGGCAAGTCGTGGGTGCGGCCTGCGTCTACCTCGAAGTCGTACAGCAGGCGCGACGCGCGCTCCTTCTGATGGTCGACGACGATCAGATTGTCGGGCAGGTACAACACCAAGTCCCGCTGATCGCTCGGCCGCTGGTGACGCAAGGGAACCGGTTCGAACTGGAAGCACAGATCGTAGCCGAAGGCGCCGTACAATCCCAAGTGCGGGTCGTCGGTGGAGGAGAACAGCGAGACCAGGTCCCGCAACACGCTGAAGATGGACGGTTGACGCGACCGATGCTCTTCTACGAACCGCTCGGTAGTTTGTCGAACTCGTCCCCGCAGCCTCGCGGGCGACGACGTGAAGTCCTCGAGATAGGGTTGCGTGGTGAGGCGCTGTTCGATGCATCGAAGTAGCGGTGTCCCGCGCGCGTTCAGCGCTTCGATTTCGAAGTGGCGCCCGTGTGCGGACAAGACCAGCGGCGGATCCACGAACCCGAGATCCCAACGCGTGTAGCGCCCCGGGTAGTCGTAACCAGAGGACAGCAGTACGCCGCGCCTGGAATCCAACTGTTGGACCAGCTCGTCGATGGCGTGTTCTGCCGCGATGGCAAGACTGGCGCGGGTGACACGGATGCCGCCGGCGGTCGTGTATGACAGCGCGTCAGCGATGGGGTGAGACAATTGGGTCATGATCGCAATCCGGGGAACAAAACCAAAACGGGCCGCCCTGGGGCAGCCCGCTCAATGCACAACTCGAAAGTCCGGGTGTTCACCGAGGCGAAGCCGCCCGCGGACTACTGCCGTCAGAGCCACGGCAATGGGTCCACGGAGTGCAGCACCAGCTGCGCCAACTCTCGGGAGCACGAACGAACACGAGCCCTGTTTTGCCACACCAGCAAGGGGCGTCAAGGGCCTTGAACGTTCCTTCGGCAGTAGCAGCGCAGACCTCACCGCCGTTACCCGCCGAACTCGATGCAAGTACGTGCCAGGTGGAGGACGTCTGCCGCCGACGTCGCGCTTCGACGCGGCGAGTTCGTCCGCGCTGGCCGCGTGTTCGAGGTCTGTCGAGCGTGCGAAGTGTCTCGCCCGCAACAGCGACGGGCGGGGGACACCGGGTACGTTCAGTTCGCGACGGGGGATTCGGCGGTCGAGGGTGCGGCGTCGGCGGATCCAGTGCTCGCGTCATCCGTCGGCGGCGCAAGGGGCACCGCCCAGACTTCGTTAACTAGAAACAATGGGATCAGAATGCGCCGACGTTTTGCGTCGAAGCCGATGTCCGCCGGCGATTGGACGCCGTCGACGACGACGTCGAACGGGTGTTCGAATCCGCCGCGATAGATCGCCTTGCCTTGCCAACTCGAAACCAGCCAATCGCCGTTGCCCAGCGAAACCAAGCCGTCCAAGCCGGCGCGGGGAAGTCGCGCGACGGCCAGTGAGCGCCCCTCGACGTCGTAGCGCGTGAGCGTGGCACTGCCGGAGGCCACCGCCAGCAGCCCATCGCCGTCGATCGCGATTCCGTTGGGACCTGCTAGTGCTCGGCCCTTGGCCACGACGCTGACTTCGTCACCCACAATCTTGTACAACGCGTCGCTACCGTTTGGCGTTGCGCCACCGGAGCCCGCCGTTCGACCGCTGTCCGACACGTATACGGCACCGGTCGCGTCAGTCGTCACCTTTTCCAGGTGCGTGGCACCGGGGATCGCCCAGCTGCCCATTGGCGCCCCGCTGTTGACGTCGAACTTGCGGACGGTGTCGATGTCCGCGACGTAGAGCGTCGCTCGAGAGATCCACAAGCCCTTGGGCGCGTTGAGCTGCGTGCCGGATACTCCCCCAACGATGAACTCGAGGTCGCCGACAGTGCCGTCGGGGTTCAACCGACTGATGAACCCTCTGCCATCGACGCCGCCGGGCGAACCGTCGATGTTGGCCACGAGGTAAACATCGTTGGCCGTGTCGTGGAGCACGCTTTCGGGAGCCAGCAGACCGATGTCGCGAAACTCGATGCGATCGCTCGTGGTGCCGGCTTCGGGCTGGGGGTCGGTCGTGGAGACGACTTCAATCGGAACGACGTCCGCGGGCTCGTCGAGCTGGGTTTTGGGGTTTTCGGGGGGAAGGGGACCCGCGCAACCGAGCGCTGCCGTCAACGCCCACCCCGAAACACCGTGTGAGCGCCACCGAAGGCGACCGATTTGCCAGCGCTGGCGGGGCAGTTTGGTGACGGAGGATTTGCGGACTGCGCCAAGGACTGAGGGTGACATCGGGTGCTTTCTGCCGTCTCAGACGGCCGTGCGAAGTGCGTTGGGCGCGCGGACGCGGCGGCGATCTTCATACAACAGGGTTGTGGCTCGGCACCATCGACAGCCCTCGAAAAGCGCGACGGCCTGGGGCGTGGGACCTCTCCCTGGCTTTGATCGGGGGGACCCCCGATTGTTGTGGTAGCCTTCGGGGACGTGGTGTTGGTCTCGCTTTTCGCCGCGGTGGCTGAGGTTGATGTGCTCGAGAGACGTTTGCCGTTGCGATCTCTTCGGGCTCCGGTGCCACTCCTCGTCCGCTGCGTTGCGCCCTTGCGGCGGGTGATTGGATGATGAACTCCTGGCCCAGTCGACCGCTCCTGCAACTGTACGGCCAGGCATTGCAGAAGGTCCGCTTCGTCCCCTTGGGTGACTTTCCGACGCCGGTCATGGGGCTGTCCGATGGCGGCCAGGTATCGGATCTGTTCGTCAAACGCGACGATCTCAGCAGCCCGGTCTACGGCGGCAACAAGGTGCGCACGCTCGAGGTGTTGTTCGGTGCGGCGCTGGCGGCGGGCAAGTCGACCATCGTTTCGGTCGGTGCGTTCGGTTCCAACCACTCGGTGGCGACGTGCCTGCTGGCCCCGGACGTCGGTTTGAATCCAGTTGCGCTGGCTTTTCCCCAGCCGCCGTCCGCAACTGCTGCCGAGAACTTCCGCGTCGCGCTCGGCCGCGCGCAACGTCTCGTAGCCCTGCGCCATTGGTCGGCCCTGCCTCTGGCAATGTGGCGCTGGCGCAAGGATCCTCGAGCGTTCGTGATGCCACCGGGCGGAGCGAACCCGACCGGTGCCTTGGGCTACGTGTCTGCCGCGCTGGAACTTGCCGAGCAAGTGCGTTCGGGGCAACTGCCAGCACCCGAACGCATCGTGGTGCCCGTCGGGTCGACGTGTACGACTGCTGGGCTGCTGGTTGGATTGCGAGTGGCTCGCCGAGCGAACATTGCATTCACCCACCGACTACCGCTGGTGCACGCCGTCCGCGTCACACCCTGGCCAGTGACCAGCGCATGGCGGATTGGCTCACTGGCGCAACGGGCGAGTGAGTTGTTGGCCGACCTCACCGGCGACTCGTCCCTGCGCTGGTCTGCAGCAGCACTGCGCGCGGGCTTGTTGGTCGATGGGCGCTTTCTCGGAGCGGGCTATGGGCGGGCAACGGCCGCGGGGGCGATTGCTCGGCAACGCTTGGGGGATTACGGAGCGACCCTGGATACGACCTACAGCGAGAAAGCGGCGGCCGGGCTGCTGCAGATACGCTCGGAGTGTTCTGGTCCGCTGTTGCTTTGGGCCACGAAGTCGAGCGCTCCGCTGCCGCCGGACGACCCCGACGCGATCGGCTCGGCGCCGTCGTGGGTGCGCCGTTGGCTCACACGCTGCGGCTGAACCAACTCGTGTGAACGCCTTCGGGTGACGTGTCTGGCGTGCACGGGCTCAGTCCGTTCCACTTGGTGGTTGCAGAGGCTTCGATCAGTGTTCGAACCCGAGCTCGCGCAGGTACGTCTTCTCGAGCTTGGACTTGGAACGCGAGAGTTGGCTGCGCGCGAGCAACGCCAGGCCCATGCCCACCGACGCGGCGCGCCGCAGCGTGCTTGCCTGGATGTCGGGGACGTAGCCCAAGCGTTTGCCCTGGCGGCGCACCCGAGCTTCGACGTATCGCAGGAACTCCGGGAGCTGCTTGAGGACCGGGTGTCGCTCGAACCCTTTGCCGAAGCGGTGCACGAGGGCCGGCATCAACGCCAGCTGCAGCTCGACCAAGCCGAAGAATGCGGGTTTGAGGTAGGGTTTTTCCGACAGGATGCGTGCCGTCTCTTTCTCGCCCCACGCCACGTGCTCTTCCTCTTCACGGCAGATCACGCGCAGCTTTTTCTTGATGGGGCCGACGCGGGGGTCGGAGTCGGGAAGCGTCTGCAGCAACACCTCCTTGAAGACGTCCAGCACCATGCCCTCACCGATGGCGTGCTCCATCAGTACCTTCAACGGGTAGTAGTTGTTGTGAGTGGACAGCAGCTTCAGCGCCCAATGCCCATCTTGCGGTTCGAGTTCGAGCTCTCGCATGATGTCGGCGAACAGTTTGAGATGACCCAGTTCCTGGCGCGCTTGACGTACGTAGAACTGCGCCGCTTCGAGGGAACGCGCCGCGAAGAGCGATTTTCCGCAGTACACCCCGGTGGCCTCGCCGTAGAGCGCTTGGGACAGTATGAACCGCAGAATCTCTCGGTCGTCTGGATCCTGCAAATCGAAGGTGGCGCCACCGAAATCGAACCCGGGGTCGTCGGAAGCAGCACCGGTCGCGGTGTCGTCGTGGCTCGTCGAGCTTGTTACGGAGTTCATCGTTCGTCTCTCGCGCGAGAATGATAGCGTCTGATGCAACAGTGTTGGACTCGGTCAGCCGTCTGTCAAAGCTCTGGACACGTCGACCGGCAGCGAGGCCGATCCGTGTGATTTGGCAGCGTTTTCCGTTACTCTCATTTCACGTTCGCCGGCCGCGCGCCGGCGCTCGCGCTCCGCCGCTCGGCAGCGTCCCGAGTCCGGCGCCCGAGGAGGTTTCGCCGCGCCTGGTTCCGTTGGCGTCGGTCCACGGTGCTCGGCCGCTGGCTGTTCCTCGTCGTGCAACTGTTCCACTTGTCGCCACTCGACCTCGGTGTTCAATCGGTGCAACGGCCGTGCGACTGTCACAGGCGCGGCAGCCACGCGAACGCTCGTGGATTGACGTGCCCGCAACACGGCTTCGGACTAGGCTTTGCCTCGTGATCATCGGTTTGCGGCGTCGGGCTGCCGGGTTGTTGCTGTCGCTCACGTTATGGGCGTGCTTGGGGGTAACTGGGAGAGCTCGGGCCCAAAGCTCCGGGGCGTTCCCGACCGGGGAGGCCCCGGCGGCCGCGACGACGCCGGCAGCCCAGCCGCCTGCCCCGGGTCGGTCGTCGCTCCCGGTCGTGGCGGACTCGGGGGCGGCCCCGTTGGCGCCCGCCACTGCGCCGCCCGGCGTTTCCGCGCGTCCCGGTGGTTCCGCACCGCCTACGGCCCCCAGCGCGGGCTGGGTCCCGTATCGTCTTCCTTACGTCGACGGAGATCCGGTGCCCCCCGGCTACCGGGTCGAGGAGCGCAACAACAACGCACTGGCGATCGGAGGCGGCGTGCTGTTCGGCGCGGCTTACGTGGCTTCGCTCGTCGGTGCCGTCAGCGGCGATGAGCCGGGGCAGGGGTGGCTCGCCGCTCCGGTGGTCGGACCCTTCGCTGCACTGCTGACCCAACGTGTGCAGTGTGACGATGGCGAGCTGCTCTCGAGCATGAGTTCGGAGAACTGCTCGACCGAGGTACTCGATGCGGCGCGACGCTCGATGCTCTTGCTCGTCGATGGACTGTTCCAAGTGACGGGCGCGACGCTGCTGGTGGTAGGCCTTTCAACGGGAGAAACCTACCTCGTCCGAGACGTTCCCGTCGCGGTCTCGGCGCGGGTCGAGCCGACACACTACGGTGTTTCGGTTTCTGGCAGTTTCTAGCGCTCGCGTGTACGTTTGACGTACTGACGAATGAACATCCCCGAAAAGACGGCTTTGGTTCTGTCCGGCGGTGGCGCCCGCGGGGCCTACGCGGTGGGGGTCGTGCAGGCGATCGTAGAAATCCTGGGTCTGAAGGCTACGGATCGATCGCCGTTCCAAATCTATGCTGGTACCAGCGTCGGCTCGATCAACGCGGCGTATCTCGTCGCCAACGCGCACCGAGGTGATCTGGGCGTGTACCGCCTGCGCGAGATTTGGTCACAGCTCGGTGTGAACGCACACCTGCAGATGCGCAGTGAACCGACGCGCCTGCGAGGCATGTCCGGGACCTGGTTTTCCAGGGCTTTGCTCGACTCCAAGCCGCTCCAGGTACTGGTGCGGAAGAACATCTCCTTCCACGATCTGCATCGCAACATCGATGAGGGTGTCGTGCTGGCAAACATGGTGGCAGCCTTCAACCTCGGCACCTCCCAAACCACCATCTTCTCCCACGTCAATCCGGCCTTGAATGTGCGTCCGAGTCGCGATCCGTCCCGGGTCGAGGTGCGTGGCCCGTTGCGCCCGGCGCACATACTGGCCTCGTCGGCCATGCCGTTCATTTTTCCCGTCCAGCGAATCGGCGAGAGCTACTTCTGTGACGGCGGCGTCCGATTCAATACACCCATCTCCCCGGCGATCCGGGCTGGCGCGCACAAGCTCGTGGTGATCTCACTCAAGTACGAGCGCGAGGACACCGAACACGCCGACCATCTGAAACAGTACCCCAACGTGCCATTTCTGGCTGGTCGTCTGTTGAACGCACTGATGCTCGATCCGTTCGAATACGACCTGGACGTGCTCGAACGTTTCAACCGCATCACGGAGGCCCTGGAGGAAGCGTTGCCACCGGAGGAACTCGCCCGCGTTCAGCAGGTCATGACGGAGACTCGCGGCGCACCGTACCGAAGTCTGGACAAGCTCGTATTCAGCCCCAGCGACGACGTGGGGCGCCTGGCAAACGAACACCTGCGAGAACACCTAGCCACCTACAAGATCGGCGCCCTGCCACGTTTCTTCCTCAGGAAGGCCGCGACCAAGGATGCGACCTGGGAAGCGGACTGGGCCACGTACCTGTTGTTCGATGGTGGCTACGCCGAGAAGCTCATCGATCTGGGGCTTCGCGACGGCTACGCGCAAAAGGAGCGGATTCGCGAATTCTTTCGAGTCGTCTCGCCCGGCGACTCAAACGCTGGCGCGCTTGTGGCCAGCTAGTCGGCTCCAAACCCGTGACGAGTGCTGGACCAGATGCCCCATCTTCGGGTGGTCCGGTTCCGTATCCACGACGACGGCCAGCCTGCGAAGGGCGTCGCTGGTTACGGGACCGATCGAACACACGACCGTGTGCGAGTCCAGAGCGGTGCGGACTTGTTCTTCGATCCCGAGTTCGCTCGCCATCTGCAACAGGTGTTCGATCTGCTTGGCGCTGGTAAACATCACGACGTCGACCGATCGCTCGGCGAGACGCTGCGCCGCCCGACGCAAGGGTTCCACGTCTGCAGGCAGTTGCCAGCCGTAGACCGCGACGGTTCGCACGTGGGCTCCGAGCTGCGTCAATCCATCGGTGAGCTCTGGGGTCGGTGCGCCGTACTCCTGAACGCAAACTCGCCTGCCCGACACCGGAAGCTGGCGTTCGATGGCGCCGAGCAGTGTGGCGCTGGTGTTCGGTTCGGGGGCAATCACGGCGGGCTTGAGTCCGTGAATGCGAATGGCCCGAACGGGCTTGGGCCCCCTGCACGCGATTTGGCAGCGGCTGAGTGCATCGACCAGATCGTCGAGGGAATGAGTCAGCCGCATGGCGTCGAACAGGGTATTGAATCCGACGCCGGTGGTGAGCACCAGCACGTCGCATTCGCCCGCGATCAACCGCTCGGCGAAGGCGAGAGCCTCGTTCTGATCGGTGAGAGGGACTTCTCTCAGCGATGGCGCGCGGACCGGCACGCCGTGAGACTTCTCGATGAGCCGCGCCATGTCCTCCTCGTGGCGGCTTTCGAGACTCAGCACTACCGCGCCGTCGAAGCCACTCATCGTATCACCCGTTCGAGGAGCCCTACGCTGACGCTGATGATGGCCGCCGATACCCATGCGATCCAGAAGCTGCGGATCCTGAGGCTATCGCTGAACTTGTCGGTGATTAGAAGCACGATCGCCATGACGATCGTGTGCGCGACGATTCCGAGCAGCCAGAACAACCCCAGGGTAGCCAGGGTCAGCACCGCAGTCAGAAACCAACCGAGTGCCCAATTGAGCAAGCCGAACAACGCCGCAACGATGATGTGACCTTTGAGACCACCCTTGATCTCGAAGCCCGGTACGAGTGCGGCGACGACGGCCAGCGCCGCCGTGTACATCGCCCATGTGATCAACAGGTCCATCGCTGGGACCATAGGACGAGCGCACTTGGCACGGGGTGGGAAAAATGGCCGCAGGCCGTGCCAGATGTGCAACTCGTCCAGTGCCGCAGTCGAACGCGTCGAGGTTCATGATCGGGTGGCACAGAGGACACCCGGCCGGAATGCGGCCCACATTCGCTCGATGATGGTGTGTCGACCGCGGTCTGAAAATGCCAGCGGTCCCGGACGGCGGTACGCAGCGCTGCCATCGGTGCGGAGACTCAGCGAAATTCCTTTCGGCTCACCCCGCGCCTATGCCTATGCTGCGCCCGCTCGGTCAGGCACCTCGAACGCTCGTTTCGTACGATCGGCGACACCCGGTTCGTTCGAGGGAGCAACCCGAGCCACAGGGACAAGCCAAAGGGACAAAGGAGAACGGTTGATGCGACGACTTCTCAGCGGTGTAACTGGTGCGGCGACTTGCGCGGCCTCGCTCATCTCGATGATCGCGGGCAACGCCATGGCGCAACAACCGCCACCCCCCGCCGCGCCACCGCCCTCAGCCGCACCCAGCGCCGCCCCGGTACCGCCGGCACCCGCCGCCCCCGCGCCGACGGTTGCTCCGGCCCCGGCGCAGCCCCCGGCCCCCGCTCCGCAACCGGTACAACCGGCCGCTCCGCCTCCACCCCCGCCAGAACAGGCTGTGCCGGCACCAGCCACTGCTCCACCGGCGCCGGCTGCGCCGGTCGCTCCGCCAGCGGAGCCAGCCGCTGAGTCCGCGGCTCGAGCCGAACCGCAAGTCGCCGCGCAAGCCGACGCGAGCACGACCCTGCAGCCGCCGCCGGTCGAAGGAATCGCACTGCAGCCACCGCCAGAAGAGCCCGCGAGTCCGGCGGTAGCAGACGAGGTACCCTGGTACAGCAAGCTCGAGGCGAGTGCCTTCATCGACACGTACTTCAGCTTCAACTTCCAGACGCCCAAGCCGCAACAGGGACGCAATCGCTTCAGGGCGTACGACACTGCCAACGGGTTTGCCGTCGCGTGGGCCGGCCTCGACCTCAGCTATGGCGACGATACCTTTGGCGGAACGCTGAACTTGCGCTTCGGACCCTCGGCTGATGCCCTCGCCGGAGATGATGCCGACGCCGGCCTGCAGAACGTCAAGCAAGCCTACGGTAGCTGGACGCCTGGCGGCGCGGGCTCACTCGTCACGCTCGATTTGGGCAAGTTCGACACGATCTACGGCGCGGAGGTTGCCGAGAGCCAGCTGAACTTCAACTACACTCGAGGCCTGCTGTACTGGCTCGGACAGCCCGCGTTTCATACCGGTCTGCGCGCCAACTTCGACGTGTCGGACCAGTTCTGGATCACCGCGCTCGTCGCCAACGGCTGGAACAACTCCGTCGACAACAACATCGGTAAGTCGTTCGGTATTCAGTTCAATGCTGCCGTTCCCGGCGGTGACGAGAAGCTCTTCGATGCCCACCTCGGCTACTACGTGGGGCCCGAAAGCGTCGACTACGGCGTCATTCCCGACTACTGCGACGCGGCTTCCGGGCAGACCTTCGATCCCGCGACGCGGACGTGCTCGACGGCGCTGGACGGTTCTTCTGTCGATCTCGCCCGGGACGCCGGGGACGCCAACTCGGAAATGCGGCACCTGATCGACTTGGTCATCGGCGTGAACCCGACGCCGTCGTTCGGGCTGCTGTTCAACGCCGACATCGGTTTCGACCCCGTTCGAAAGGGGCCGCTCTCAGTTCCTGACCTTGCCGGGTTCGAGACGCAGAGTTGGTGGGGGGTCAGCTTGGCCGGGCGATACCAGTTCAGCGACGAGTTCGCTGCGGCGTTGCGCGCAGAGATCTACAGCGACCCGGATGGTCGAGCGACGGCAGGCGACGACCCGTACATCGTCGACGTCGAGGACTTGATGCTGTACTCGGTGACCTTGACGTTGGACTACGCGCCCGTCCCCAACCTGTTGCTGCGTTGGGACAACCGAATCGATCTGGGGAGCGATGGCGTCTTCCAACGCCAGGTGCGCACCTACGAGAAACTGCAGGCGACGAGCACGCTGGGTCTCGTCGTGATGACCAACTAGTCGCCCGGAATCCCGTTTGTCGGACGCGCGTCATGGCGACGCGCCTTCCGCGTCCCGGCGTGTGCCAGCTCGAAGCATTCGCCTGGACCGCCGCCCGGGCGACGGTGCTTTCGTTGGACAGTCCTGCGTGAATCACCGATGAGTGTGCCGTGATTCGCATCGACGACATCCTCGCGGCGTTGATCATGAGCCTTGCCATGATGCGACGGCTGGACGTGCTCGCGACGACCTACGAGCACAACAGCCACGTTCGACAGAGCGACTTCGAGCAGTGGCGCGCCGAGGCGCTGCGCGCGTACAACACGACCGCGCTGGCCTGTTTGGGCAAGGTGGTGTTGAGCGTGTTGTGGTTTTACTTCGTGCAACAAACACCGGCGCTGCAGATCGGTGGGTTTCTCCTCTTCGCCGCTTGGATTGTGCTGCTCGTACACGCGTGGCGCGGTGCAACCGAGGCCGCCGCTCTGAAGAAGTGGCTGAAGATCGAGCGGCGAAGGCCTGGTGTCGAACGCGAGGACCGTTGAACGTCAGGGCCCGGCCCACCCCACCGGTGCGTGACCTGGCTTACTTCCCGTTCGGTTCGGGAGGCAGCGTTTGGGTGGGCCGATGCTCGAGGCAGCGCTCCAGCCCTTCGTGCAGCGCGGCGGGCATGTGCGGAGGCAGCTGCGGTTCTTCGCCAAAGACGGGCACCAAGAATCGCGACCAGGGGAGCCACACACTCATCGCGCGGCCGCGGATGTTTTCGTAGGGCACGCCGGCTCCCGCACCGCCGCGCCAGCGGCGCGAGTCGTGGCTGTTGTGGCGGTTGTCGCCCATCACGTAGACCTCGTTTGCGCCGACGTGGAACGGGCCTTCGTAGCCGGCGTCCCCAGAGCGCTCGTACACGGCCAAGTAGGCCACGTCTCCGAGAAACTCCACGAACAGGTCGCCGTGTGAAGCGGCCGCGCCGTCGTTTCTACCGAATGGGTAGCGTCCGACGAGGCAGGAGGGGACCTTCCAGCCGTTGATGATTGGATGGCCGTGTTCGGCCTCGAGGGTGTCACCCGGCAGGGCGATCACTCGTTTGATGAAGTCGTCGCCCTCGTGGCTCGGATCGGGATCGGGAAACTCGAAGACGATCACGTCGCCCCGTTCTGGAGGCATGCTGGACATCACTCGCGTACCGACGAGTGGTACGGTCGGGCCGTAGATGAACTTGTTGACGAAGATGTGGTCGTCAATCTGCAACGTCGGCAGCATCGACCCGCTGGGGATCTTGAACGCCTCGACGACGACTGCGCGCAGGGCCAGGGCGATCAGCACGGCGATGCCGATGGACTCGATGTACTCGCGCGCTTCGCTCTTGCGCCACGGCGCCAGGTGCTGGTCGACCAGGGAGTGCGCGGCGTCGTACGCGTGTTTGAGCTTGGAGTCATCGAAGGGGCGGGCGTCAATCGCCGTCTTGAGGTCTTCGAGCGCATCGTTGATGCGTTCGCGCGCCGACGAGGCGACGTCGCGAACGACCGCTCTCTCGTTGCGATCGAGCAGTCGCTGCGCTTCGTCCAACAGATGGACCGCGGTCTCGTATTCGCGTCGACCGTCACGCGACAAGCCCTCGGGCGCACTGCCCGCCATGGGATCGGCGTAGGGTAGGTAGTGCCGGAAGTAGTACAGAGTCATCTCGGCGAGCGTGAACAGCACGATGCCTGCGGGAACGCGCTGATCTCTCACCGCTTGAGCCAGGTTCCCGAGGGCAGCTCCCCCGTGCTCACACCAGGCCACGACTGCTATCGCGAACACGCCGGGGACCAAGAGGAACCAGAACGTCCAGAACGCGTAGCGAACGAAGTTTTGCTTCTGCACCACAATCACTGTTTTGGAACTCGTTCGATTCGGTTCTTAGTCCCCCAGCGGACGAGGGGCAACAGAGCCGCCCCACCGCTTCACGTCTTCACGTCTGCCCCCGGCCCGTCAAGGTCGGTCGCCCACCTGGACGAGGTAGTCGATGCGCGCCGCGCGATCGTCCAGAGGTGTCGCGGGTGGGTTGGCGAGTCCGACAAGACTCGTGTGGTCTACCAGCAAGTAGTACGAACCCTTGGGCACCGGCATGTATTGCCGAAAAGTACTGCCCGCCCTCAAAATGGATCCGAAGGCCGACACGTTCGGCACGGTGGGACCCGCTTGTGTCGTGAGCTGGGTGATCAGACCGTCACCGACGGGTTTGGGGATGAGCAGCACGTCGACCTCGGGGGCGCCATCCAGGGTCATGGTGAGGAATAGGGCCTGGTCCTCTTCAGTCACGTTGAGGCCGCCGATGTAGTCCTGCTGGCCGGAGTGCACTTCGGCTCGGTCGTTGTCGAGGGTAACCTTCTCGGAGTCGACGACGTGGAACGGGTGAAAAGGACGCTGCCCCAACGGCACCACGCCGAGCGCGAAGTCCGTCTCGCCCGTCTTGCCATAGCGGATCACCGTGAATCCGCGCCCCAGCTGGCTCTGCACGATGTCCTGTCCCAGCTGATCCGGGCGCACGCCGGTCAAGACGATGCCGGTGTTCGCCAACGGAGACTCCACGAGCGTCGTCGCAAACGCCGTGGAGCTGACGTTGCGTGGTCGAAAGTAGATGTACATCGACTCGCCGTGCATCTGAAAATCCGGCGCGTACTCGACCAGGCCTTGGCTCTCGAACCCCACGCGGTGGGTGACGTTGGTCCAGCCAAACCCTCTGCCGGCGTAGCGCACGATCAGGGTTTGACGTTGCTGCTCGTCGAGCAGTTGAGATTGACAGCTCGTCGCGTAGAAGCGACCGAGATTGGGTTCGCCGTCACGCATCTTCAGCGCCACACCGCGACGCTGCATTTCGCTACAAAACTCGGCCAAGCCGAATCTGAGCAGATCGAAGCGCAGCGACTTGTTGCCCGGGTCGTTGATCACGCCGGCGCTCAGGACGTTGATCGCGCCGACCCCCGCCTGTTGCGTGCCGCCACACGCGATACACGACGCCACAATCGAGCCCCAGAGCACTAGGTGGGCGACCAGCCCACGGTGTGCGCGACCGAAGGCAGCTGGCCACCCAGCTTCGACGAGTGTCATGCGCCCACAATAGCGAGGAGGTCGACGCGTCGCCACGTCCTTGTGCTGGTCGCACCTCGGTGAGCGCGGCTGGCGAGCGACGTCCCGCTTCGGGGCCGTCGTGGTCGGCGTCGCTTCGACCTCTGTACGCAGTGATTGCGCGGCTCAGCGTTGCCATCGACGGGGGCGCGTCGTTTGAGAGCTGTACTAAGCGCTCGGATTGTTACACATTACCGATTCGTCATGGCGATGCTGCGTTACTTTCCCGCGGAGGGGGCTCCTCGGCTGTTTGCGATTCACAAGCCGGTCACGACCATCGGTTCGGGGGAGGGGAACGACGTCCACATCGACGATCGGGGCCTGTTCGAACACCACGCCCAAGTGGTGTTCACGGGTCGTGATTTTCAGATTGAGGAGCTGGACCGGAACGCCGAAATCACCATTAACGGCAAGAAGAAACGCCGCGCGCGCCTGGTCGATGGCGACCGCGTCTCGTTGGGCAGCGCGCATCTCGGCTTCAGCATGTTCAGCGAACTGCCGCGTGTGCACGGGACCCCACCGGGCCAAAGCAACGAGATCGCGGGGCTCAGAAAGCTATTCCAGTTCAGTGAGCGGCTGATGACGAGTCGCTCCGTGGACGACCTGCTCGAACTGTTGCTCGACGGGGTGATCGAGGTGACCGGTGCCGGTCGCGGCGCGGTGCTGATGGTCGACTCGTCCGACGGCGCGTCGACCGAGTTGCGGCTGAGAGCGTTGCGCAACGTTCAGCGGTCGGCGATCGAAGATGCTTCGGGCGCGATCAGCGACAGCATCGTCCGTCACGTGGTGGAAACGAAGCGCCCGCTCATCGTCAGCGACGCCCTCAACGATACGACGTTCGGAAAGAGCGAGAGCGTCGTGGCTCTGCAACTGAGCAGCGTGATGTGCGCGCCGCTCTTGAGCCAGGGCGACGTGATCGGGGTGCTGTACGTCGGCAACGACGAGATCAAGCACTTGTTCGTCCGATCGCAGCTCGATTTGCTCTTCATATTCGCCGGTCAGGCTTCGCTGATCCTGCAGAACGCCATGTTGCTCACCGCATTGCGCGAGGACAAACAGAAGCTCACGAAGGAGCTGAGCGACAAGCGCTTCGGTGAAATCATCGGTGCATGCCCGTCGATGCTCGAAGTGTTCCGCAAGTTGGAGAAGGTCGCGGGCACGGACATCAGCGTGTTGGTCACGGGCGAGACGGGCACGGGCAAGGAGCTGATTGCGCACGAGCTGCACACACGCAGCAACCGCTCGTCGGGACCATTCGTCACCGTCAACTGCGGAGCGATCCCCGAGAACCTGATCGAAAGCGAATTGTTCGGACACGTTCGAGGTGCCTTTACCGGCGCGGTCGCAAGCCGACCCGGCAAGTTTCAGCAGGCCAACGGCGGTACGCTCTTCCTCGACGAGATTGGCGAGTTGGCGTTACCCCTGCAGGTCAAGCTGCTGCGCGCTTTGCAGGAGCGCGTCGTGTACCGTGTGGGCGACAGCAAACCCGAGCGCTGCGACATCCGCGTCATCGCTGCCACCAATCGCAACCTCGAAGAGATGGTGCGAGAGGGTACGTTCCGAGAGGACCTCTACTACCGCTTGAACGTCGTCAACCTGTGGCTTCCTCCCCTGCGCGAGCGTGGCGAAGACACCTTCATCATCGCCAAGGCGCTGCTCGCCAAATATGCCGACGAACTCGGCAGTCCCGTCAAAGGCTTCAGCCCTGCGGCGCTGACGGCAATTCGGAAGTACCCCTGGCCCGGCAACATTCGACAGCTCGAAAATCGCGTGAAGAAGGGCTTGGTGCTGTGTGATCGGAGCTTGCTGAGCGCTGAAGACCTCGACCTGACCGAAGAAGCGCAGTCTCCCATCGTGCCCCTCGAAAAGGCAAAAGAGGACTTTCAACGTCGCTACGTCATGGAGGTGCTGGAGCGCAACAACGGCAATCGCACCCAGACTGCGCGCGACTTGGGCGTCGATCCGCGTACCATCTTCAGGTACCTGGAACGCGAGCCGTCGGCGCCCGGCAAAGCCGGGACCTGAGTCGCGTTCGTCTCGGCGCCGCCAGCGACGTCCTCAGGCGGCGGGCGGCACGGTCGGTACGGCCTCGGTGCTATTGGCCGGAGCGACCGTCGTCAACGCTAGCTGGTCGAGCGTGTCACCCCGGAGCACCACGGGGTCGGGTGCCTGGGAAGTCAGTCCCTGCACACCGGAAGGAATGGGTCGCGCCGCCCCGTTCTCGTCGAAGAAGTGCTCTCGCGTGCCCATGATGTAGTCGAACCACGGCTGGGTCACGCACCAGTTCATGTCCTGGTTCTTGCCCATGTGGTGGTCGTAGTGGCTGCGCATGTGCTTCTTACCCCATTCGACGTCGACGTGGCACTTTTCGTGCTTGTACAGGTAGTTGAAGCTCGCGTAGCAGACAGCGGCCGTGAACCACGGTGCGACGGGGGCCAGCGGCAGGTGAACGGCCATCAGCGCGAGGATGCCGCCCGCCTCTTTGCCTCTGGAGCGCCAGTCGTACCAGGGCTTCTCGTAGTCGGGGTCGTAGTTGGCGTAACGGCGGCAGTTCTTGTGATGATTTCGCCAATGGAAAGCGAAGAAGCTGTCTTTCTTCTTTCCCATGCCGTGCAGCACGTACTTGTGTACGACCCACTCCACGGCGTTTGCGTAAAGCAGTCCCAAAGGAAGGCCAATCATGGCGGTCTCCTGGCGCCACGCGGGCGCAAAAAGGCTGTCGAGCGCGCCGTCGAAACGACGCGAGCACCGCGCAGACCTCGCCTATCTCGGCTGCCCTGGGTCGGCGCTCCCGTTTCAGCGAGAGCTTGCCAGTCGAGGGCGAGCCTTGATCCGAGTGATGCTTGGCGCGTCATACCAATGTACCTCATCTCGGCGGGGTGTCGAGCCGCGCAATGTTTTTCGCGCCACGCGGCAAGTCAACACCCAGTACTCCCAAAACGGGCACGAACAGCACCGCAACGTCCCACGTGCTCGAGCGTTATCCGTAGGCAGCAATGTCAGGGTTGTGTCACGTTCGCTGACGGTCGCGGTCCATCCCGGTCTGCCGTGCTACGCTTTGCGCCACGGGTGTGGGGTGAATCACTGCGATTTCACCCACCGTGATTTCACCCACCGTGATTTCACCCAGCGCGTGGGTGGCTTGGGACGTCACAGCTCCTTGCGTGACGGGACTCCTGCGAATCGAAGTCAATCGAGGTCGCCGACCAGCCACATGTCGTAGGGCACCAACACCTCTTCGGGTCGCGTCCCCGGTGTCGCCTTGCCGACGCTGGGGCTGCCGTGATCGCCGAACACCACGACCAACGTGCCGGGCTCCTGCTGTTTGATGTATCGGCCGACGCTCACGGCCACCTCGGCGGCGGCCTTACCCAATTCCTCACCGTACCAATCGACGCCGTGGAACTCCGCCTCGACGATGTCGAGCTTCAAGACGTTGTGCCCCCCGACGCGCAGCGGTCGCAGGCGGCGAGCCGTGCTGGGTCCGGCAACCCACTGACGCTCGTCGAGATCGCCTGCGAGGTTGCGCAGCGCCGTGGGACCACGTGCGAGCAGTTCGAGTTGAGCGGCAGTCGTCGACGGTAGTGCTGCCCACGAAACACCACGTGCCACACAGTGTGCGAACCGCGTCAGTTGCATGCGGAGCTTGTCGTGAACGCGCTGTCCCAGATCGAATCGCATGCCGTCCACCAAGATCAGCCGCGTGTGGGGTGCGTGGTGTTCGCGCGCGGTCTGAAACGCCAACTGAGGCAAGTCACAGATCATCGTGGGCCGGTGCCCCCCGTTGCGCAGTCTTCCGAACGCGGCTCGGTAGCACTCGTCGAAGCCACGTGCCCAGCCGTCCAGGGCTTTGACGGAGCGTTCGTCGGCTTCGCCCTCCGCCGCGGCGTGACTCAGCGGCAGATAGCTGGCGAGAAACAGCCGCTCGAGATCGTCCCACGATTGGTTGCCGGAGGCCGCTTCGAGCGTTTCACGCCAGCGGCGAATGTGAGACTTCTCCTCCGTGTGGTACACGCCGACCCCGATTGTCTCGACGAGCCCGGCGTCCAGGTCGAGCTCGGATTGCCGTTCGGCGTCGGGTTCTGCTGTGCCGCCTTCCGCAGTGGACTGTGCTGCTTCGACGTGGATCGATTCGTCATCCGCCGACTCGAAGAGGATCGCTTCGGCGTCGCTGGTCTGCGCGTCGATTGCCTGGGCTTGCGAGTCGGCGCAGTCCACGGCTTCCGCGGTGACGGGTTTGCTCGAGCTCGGACGTGGCCGGCGAGATGCCGCGATGATTTCTTCGAACTCGTCGTCGTCGAACGCGAAGGGCAGTGGTGGCACCTTGGCGCCTGCCATGGGGGCCCTCGGCGTCGGGGGAAGTCCATCGAGGGCAGGGGGGCGGGGCGGGACGACGTGAGTGCCCGAGTCGGGCCCGGCCTCGGTCGTCCTCGAGCCGTGCAGAGGCGAGAACCCACTCGGCGCGCGCCGGTCGACCTGACTCGGAGAAAGTTCACGGAGCGGCACCGGCGCCGGGTACGCGCGTAGCGACCAGGCCGAACTCGGCAGCTGCAGATTCAGCGGCATCAACGGCTCGAGTTCGAACCAGCGCCTCAGGACTACGCTGTCCGCCAGGGACAGCGCACCGTCGGTGGCGATTCCTGACAGGTCTGCAAAACGCAGCGTCACGCTGTCGTGCCCCAAACCGTCTACCCGGCAAAGCAAGTCTTCCACTGCTTCGTCGAAGCCCCCGCTGCCGTGCACCTGTCGCGGTTCGGCGCCGAGGCGGGCCAGCTGCCGTTCGATCTGCCGATCGATGTACTCTCCCAGGTTATCTCTCCAGTAGGAGTCTGGGGCGCCCATCTCCAACGAGAGTGGGTTCTGTGCGTCGATTGGTTCGCTGAGACCAGGGGCCTGGGCCATCATGCTCCGAAGCGCTGACACGTCGCAGACCGGCGGGCCAAGTTTTTGGGCGACGACTTTGTCACGGCGTCGTTGGTTTGGCCGGGGTGCAACCCGATCCCACGCTCACGACTGACGAAAAAAACACGCCGCGGGTGGAAACACGTGGGACGTGGAAACTCCCTGCGAAATGGCCGTGACGGCAGTTCACGGCGCTTGGCGTCGAGGTCGAGTGACGTCGTGACTCGTTGACGAGGCGACCGGGGCGAAATACATTTCAACAGTTCCCTCTGCCGATTCTCGACAGGAGCGACGGATGAATCCCTGACTCGATTGAACCAGGGAGACCACCCCGCAGTGGAGCGCTAGGCCCGGAAAATGTTCACCGGGAAGCCGGAAGCTGCGTAACCAATCTCCCACCTAGCTTTGGCTAGGGGTTCACGGTTCGCACTAAACCATCGGACTCTGGCGGTAAGGAACACGAACGGGCTGGCTCGAGCCAGCCCGTTCCTTTGGTGCGACATGCGCCGCGTCGTCGCACCTCGCGTGCGAGTGGGTGAGGAGCCTACATCGCTTCCGGTCGACGTTTGTCGAGCAGCCCGACCGAACGAAAAGTCCCCGTGGTTTCGGGGGCGCCCCTTCCGTCCAGGGACGGTCTCGACTACCGTCCGACGGCAATGCGCACGAGTATCGATCACAAGCCGTTCATCCGCGGCAAAATGATGGTGGGTGCAGCGGTGTTGGCCGCCTGCATCGGTGTGTCGTTGAGCGGCGCGGCAACGCCGGTCAAAGGCAAGCTCACGAACTTCATGAAACTCCTCAACCCGGTGTGGGTGGAGTTGAAGAACCCCGATGCGCATACGTACACCTTTCGCGAGCCGTCTCCCACGGTAAAGGCCGAGTTTCGCAAGCTTTATCCCTACCTTCCCAAGGAGGTCTGCGTTGCGCTCATCGGCAATCAAACGCAGGACAAGATGAAAAACGTCGAGGTTAAGATTGGCGGAGGCCGAACTTCACCGGTGACGTTGGTGGTGACGCCCGGTACGCAGATCAACTTCAAGAACACCGACCCGTTTCCGCATCGGCTCTACGCGGTCAACCTGCCGGCATTCAGCGCTGGCGACACGAAAGCCGGCGGCGATCGCACCTGGACCGCTCCGAGCGAAGGGGTCTACGAGATTCGCGACGAGCTCACGCCCAGTTTGCGTTCCTGGGTGGTCGTCGACTCCAAGGCCGCTGCGTTTGGCTACCCGGATCTGTCGGGCGACTTCAACGTGGACCTGCCCGTGCTCGGCGAGTTCAAGGTTCAGGTCTACTTCGCCGGTGAGGTCATCGGTTCATCGCCGGTGATGAACATCACCAACGCCAATCTGCCCGTCGACCTGACGCGAGCGCCGATCAAGGTCGAGCAGAAGCGTCCGCCCAAGGCTGCGTCTTCGGCGCAGGAGGAGAACTGAACCAATGCTGTTGTCGCGGTTCTGGTACGTCCTGCTGTCCCTGCTGCTCGCCAGCTGCGTGTTCCTGCTCTACTTGGCCCAGAGCATGTACAACCGCGCCGGTGCGAAGGTGATCGCTGAAGGGTTGTCTTCCGATAGCCAGGTGGTCTCGTGGTACATGCGCTCGGCGTCGCGCGAGCGTTCTGCGCAACTCATTCAGTTTGCTCTCAATCCGAAGGTTGCCGATGCGCTCGTCAAGTCGAGCGCGAGCAACTCGGAGGTTCCGAAGAAGGCGCGAAATCAGGCAGACGAGGCGCTCACCAAGCTCGTCAAGAAGGTTCCCGAGGACTACTCGTTCGATGCCGTCTTCGCGGTGGACAAGCATGGTCGTGTGGTGGGGCAGTTCGGCTTCGAGCAGACCCGCAACAACCGCGACTTCGAACTCGGTGGGTACCCCGCCGTGGCCGATGCGCTGCACGGCTACATTCGCGACGACGTCTTCATTTGGGATCGCATCTACACGGCGGTAGCTCGGCCCGTCGAGTATCAGGCGGGCGACGCACCCGTCGGCGCAATTTTGGGTTTGCGCATCGTGGACGACAAGTACGCTCGCGACATCGCGGCGCGCACCGGCGCGGCCGTCGCGTTCTATCACAACGGCGAACGGCTCGCTTCGGGCGCTCCCGAGGGCTTCGATCGTTCTCAACTCGACGGTATCGTCCAGGACCTCAGTCAGCTCGACGAGGACACCGACTACAAGGACAAAGGACGCAGCGCGGTTCGGTACCTGTCCCCGTCCGTCGGTGTCGTCTACGCACGGCTGTATGGTGAAGCGTGGCAGCGCGGGGCCGGCTTCGTCGTGGGCCGCGCTGCGCACGTCGTTGGCTCGCCGGTGTCCTTCTTTGGCGCCGCAGACGACAAGGACAAGTCGAATGCCAGCTTGCTCGTCGTCGTTCTCGTGGCGCTGCTCGGTGGAGGGCTCGGCATCGGACTTTCGTTTCTCGAGCACACGCGGCCAATCCAGCGCTTCAAGCTCGCACTCGAAGAGCTGGCGGGCGGCAAGACCGACCAGGTGCAGGCCAGCGCCGTGTCCGGTGTCTTCCGCAAACTGGCCACGTTGATCAACGACGGCATCGATCACGCCGTCGCCAAGGGCGGGGGATCGAGGCGCGCGGCCGATCTTCAGCAAGTGCTGGGTGACATTCCGGAGCAGCCGGCGATGAGCGCGTTCAATTTCCCCGAGGCTCCTGCGCCTTCGAGCAACGAGGCTCAATCCAAACCCGAGGCCAGCCTTCCCAAACCACCCACTCCCCGAGCCAGGCCCGAACCGAAGTTGCCTCGCGCGCCGGGTCAGCGCCTGGCTGCAACCATGCCAGAAGCCGGACTCGGTCCCGCTGCGGTGGTGGAAGAAGATCCATCGGCGGAATGGCGAGGCGTCTACGACGACTACATCCGCGTGAAGCAAGAATGCGGAGAAACCACCGACTCGCTGACCTACGAGAAGTTCGAGGGCACGTTGCGTAAGAATCGCGACGCGATCATCGCCCAGCACGGTGTGGAGCGAGTCAAGTTCACGGTTTACGTCAAGGACGGCAAAGCAAAGCTCAAAGCCAACCCGATCCGGGAGTGAAGGGCGACGACGCTCGGCGACCGGGTCGGCGCCGCGTGGTTGCGGGCGGACACCGCCACGTCGTGGGTAGGAATCCCTCGAGGGGCTCGAGCGCCGGTTGGCGTCGGGGGCGAAGTGGCGAGCCGCGAGCGCGCAAGGGCTGCGCCAACCCGTCCGGGTCCCCGGGCTGCCCGCGACCGCAGCGCGAACGCGGGCCCGGTACGCGCTGACGGCTCGGTCCGACCTCGCCGGTGCGCTGCAAGTGGTTGACGCGGGCCCGGCTTTGCCTAAAAGGGGGGTCATGTCCGAACCCAGGCTTCACAAAGTTCTCATCATCGGCTCTGGCCCCGCGGGGCTGACCGCAGCCATCTATGCCGCACGTGCCAACCTCGCGCCATTGTGCGTCGAGGGCTTCAACGCGGGTGGGCTGGTTCCCGGTGGGCAGCTGATGTTCACGACTGACGTCGAGAACTACCCGGGGTTTCCGACTGGAGTCACTGGGCAGGAGCTGATGGAGAAGTTTCGTGAACAGGCCGAGCGTCAGGGGACGGAGTTCATCACCGCTGACGTCCAGAAGGTCGATTTCTCGTCGAGGCCGTTCAAGGTGTGGGTTGGCGAGGACGAGAACGAACTGCATCTCGCACAGACGGTGATCATCTCCACCGGTGCGCGTGCGAACTACCTCGGGCTCGACTCGGAAGAAGCGCTCAAGAATCGCGGCGTCAGTGCGTGCGCTGTCTGCGACGGCGCGTTGTTCCGCGGCAAAGACGTCTGCGTCATCGGCGGCGGTGACACGGCCATGGAAGAAGCGGCGTACCTGTCGGGCCTGTGTAGCAGGGTGACGTTGATTCACCGTCGCGGGGAGTTTCGCGCGTCGAAGGTGATGCAGGAACGCGTGAGGTCCAACGAGAAGATCGACATCTTGTACAACAGCGTGGTTACCGACGTGCTCGATCCGTCGCAAGGACACGTCACCGGCGTGCGTGTGAAGAACCTCGAGAGTGGCGAGACGAACGAGCTCGATGTTGCAGCGATGTTCGTGGCCATCGGGCACACGCCGATGACGGAGCTGTTCAAAGGGCAGCTCGACGTACACGACAATGGCTACCTGAAGGTCAAGCCGGGGACGACCCAGACGAGTGTGGAAGGTGTGTTTGCAGCGGGCGACGTCGCCGATTGGGTCTATCGTCAGGCGATCACTGCAGCCGGTACTGGCTGCATGGCCGCGCTCGAGGCCGAGCGCTGGCTTGCCGCACACGAGTGAGATTGGGACCCTGGGTCCTAGTCGTTAGGCGTAGCGCATCAGCGCGGACAGCGGCTGTACCGAACCTGGCGCCGCTGCAAATTCTCTGTTGCGACCTTCGCGTTCGGGACGCTGCGGCGTCCCTCGCGAATTCGGATGGCGAGTGTCAGCGTTTGGGAGGCTCGAGGCCCAAGTGCTGCAGAACCAGTTGAAGATCTTGCCAGACCTCGCGCTTGGCCTGCGGCTGTCGCAACAGGTACGCCGGGTGGAACGTGGGCATCACGGGGATCTTGCCCTGGTACAGCCGCCACTGCCCCCGCGTGCGCGTGATGCCTACCGTCATTCCAAGCAGACCTTCGACGGCCGTGCCGCCCAGGGCGACAATCACTTGTGGCGCGATCGCGTCGAGTTGCTCTTGCAAGAACGGTCTGCACGCGGCCATTTCGTGTGGCGCAGGCTTTCGATTCTTCGGCGGCCGGCACTTGACGATGTTGCAGATGTACACGTCGTCGCGGTCGAGGCCCATGGCCATTATCATGCGGTCGAGCAGTTGCCCTGCTTTGCCAACGAAGGGCAACCCCTGGGCATCCTCGTCGGCCCCCGGCCCTTCGCCAATGAAACAGATCCCGCTTTTGGGGGTGCCGCGGGCGAACACGGTGTTGGTGCGCGTCTCGTGTAGACTGCAGCGCGTGCAACTGCGCACGTCGTCCTGAAGGGCTACCAAATCCACGCGACTGTTCGGTTCGCGCGGTGCGATGACCGGAAGCGCCGGCGCTAGCGCTGGACGGGTGACGGGTGATGGCGAAGCCACCGGTTCTGGAGCGAGCGCGGGCGCAGTAGCTGTGGCGGCAGGCGTGGGGTGTGGCGGCTCTTCGAGCGGCTCGCTCGTCGGTTCGGCGTCGAAAGACGCCGTGGCGGAGGGCGACGTGACGGAACCACTGACGCCTTCGTCCAATGCTCTCGACGGACCAGCAGCCGCGTTCGAATCGTCGCGGTCGCCCGCGTGTTGGCTACCCGTTTGGGGGGCGCGAGGGCTGATTCGATTTAAGGCCGCCGCCGATTCCGTGGCGGGGGCAGCTCGCTGAGCGGGCTGAGTGGCGTGATCGTCGACGGCGCGTTCGACGA
>QJWJ01000516.1 GCA_003235365.1 Deltaproteobacteria bacterium | reverse complement strand
CACGTCGTCCACCCGCGCGATCGGTGATCAAGGTGCCGACCAATTCGGGTTGGCCGAAACGTTTGATCGCCGCGACGACGCGCAGTCCGCCCAGCACGTAGAAGGCCGCGACGAGCAGTGACAGTGCCGCGCCGAGCAACCACCAGGGTTCAGCGAACTTCACGGGAACCTCCGCAACACGAGCGAACGCAGCAGCGCGTCGAGGGCGAGTAGTAGCACGCCCGGCAACAACAAGAAGCGGTAGAGATCTTCGAACGTGGCGACGTTGGCTTCGAACTTGGTCTTTTCCAGGCGGTCCAAGACGTCGTGAAAACTGCGGCGCAACGCGTCGGCGTCCGCCGCGATGTACATCTGTCCGCTCGTGTCGTTGGCGATGGACTTCAGCAGTTCGGGATTGACTGGGAAGCGATGCTGTCGATAGCGCGGCTGTCCGAAGAGATCGAAGCCGTCCTGAACTTCGGCCACGTCGCCGTCACCGATCTGGATTGGGTAGACCTTGGCGTCAATCACGTTGGCCAGGTGCGCCGCGTAGCTCGGGTCGAGATTGCCGGAGTTGTTGTCGCCGTCGGTCAGGAGGATGATCGCCTTGCTGCGCGCGTTGCTCCGCCGCAGGCGCGCCACCGCGACGCCGAGGGCGTCCCCGATGGCCGTGCCGTTGCCGTCGATGAGATCGAGGCGCATCCGTGAAACCAGCCCGTCGAGCAGGTGATAGTCGAGGGTGGGGGGAGAGACGACGTACGCGGCGGTGCCGAAGACCACCACGCCGATCCGGTCCGTCTTGCGGCGCGAGATGAAGTCGCGCATCACAGCTTTGGCAGCGTCGAGCCGAGTCGGGCGCAGTTGTCGCGACGCACGGGGTGCGAGCTGTGCCAGGTCATCCGGGAGATTGTCGACGACGGCACGCATCGAGCCGGAAAGGTCCAACACGAGCACGGCGTCGATGCCTTCGTCCGACGCGCTCTGGGGCACGACGCTGTTGAGCGGGCGCGCCATCGCGACGACGAGCAGCGCCAATGCCACTGCACGCAACACGCCGGGGGCATCGCGCAGCCAGACTCGTCGCCCCAGTGGTCCCGACGCGACCGCGCCGATCGTGCCCAGTCGCAACCGGACGTTGCGCGCGTCTTCGCCGAGCGTGCCACGGTAGAAGACGAATGGCACCAGGACCAAGCCGAGCAGGAACCAGGGTTCTTCGAACGTGCAGCCCAGTAGCTCTGGGCCGCGAAGCGCGGCGGGATACGCCAGACCCAGCGCCATCACCAGCACCGTCAGCGCAAACAGGACCAGCCAGCGCTGCCAGCGGCGTAGTCCCTGCGCTGCACTTCGAGGTACGGGATCGCTCGGGTGGGTCGTGATTGTCCGATGCGGGAAGCCCTGGCCACTCATGGTTGGCCTCCGGGTGTCGTTTCAGTGGCTCTTTCGGCGTCGACTTCGCCCCCGCGGATGGGCATGGTGCGCCGCACCATCTGCTCACTTTGCTCGAGAATTCCGTGGCACTGGGCTTCGGTGGGAGCCACGTCCGCGAAGCGCACCAGGTCGGACTCGCGCAAGAAGCTCTCGACCTCTTCCAGAATGGCTTGCGCATCAGCACTGCTGCGTATCGCTGCCATGATCTCGGCGGACGTGCTTTCGAGGCCGTCGAAGCCAAAGCGGTCGCCCAGGTATTGGCGCAGCGCGTGCGTGACGCGATCGAAGTGGTCTTCGTAACGTTCTTGATCGATGAGCCGCGCCAGTCGAATGTCGTGGAACTCTTCGAGGGCGACCTCCCACGGCGGGCGAGGTGGAGGTGGCGGTGGGGTTGGACGGGGGCGACGCTGCCACCAGCGCGCCAGGGCATACGCCAACGCGCCGACCACCAGAGTCAACAAGCCCGCATAGGCGGCGTTGCGCAGTGCTTCCCAGAATTCGATCTGGCGGGTGGGTTGGGGGTTGGGCTTCGGTTTGGGGTTTGGAACGTTGACCGTCGGATCTTCGACGGTGATGCTGTGCGCTTGGGTGCAAAGAGTGATCACTTCTCCGCTGCCGCGGGCCATGGCGATGGGCAGCGGAGGCAGCTGTAGTTCGTGGCGTCCGGCCTCTTTCGGTAGGAGTACCACGCTCAGCCGCACCCGTGTCTTGGCTGCGCCCTGGGCCTCCGTGCGCTCGACGGTCGGCTTGGCCGGGCCGTGAATGTCCGGAAATGCGAAGCCGCGATTCTCGATGATCTTGGCGGCATCACTCTGACGTTGGATCTGCAAGGCGCCAGGCAAGACGCGTTCACCCAGGCCATGGGTGATCTCCACCTCGAGTACGGCGCGATGGCCGCTCTTGCCGGTCTGAGGGAAGCGATCGACCATTTTCGGTCGCTCTTTGCCTTCCGGGAGGTGTTCGATGCACGTGCCGCTCGAGGGCGGCTCGAGTGAGGGGGCGCCGGTCGCTGGGGGCGTCGCCGCCCGTGTCGGAGCGACGATGGTCGGCGCAGCCATTGCTGGCGCAGCCAATGTCGGCGCCGCAGAGCTGGTCCCTGCCGTCGTAGGCACGATGTCGTCGCTGGTCGCACTGGACCCGGTTCGAGGTGCTGTCGCGACGCCGGACGTGGACGGGGCCCGAGCAATCGCTCCTGTCGTCGCGGTTGTACGCGGTGCCGGCGCTTGCGCGACGCAAATCAGCGTGTGAGCGAGGCAAGCCGTGGTCGCCGCCAGTGTCCAGGTGCATCGCCTCATCGGTGCACCCGCTTTGCACGCCGAGCGAACAGTTCGCGCAACGGACTGATGTAGGGGCGGTCCGTTCGAACGACGCAATGATCGAGACCCAGTTTCTTGAACAGGCGCAGCTGTTGATTGCGCTGATCCATCATGGCTCGCGCGTAGTGGGCACGCACCTTCGGGTCGCTGGTGTCGACGAGTACCTCTTGTCCGCTCTCCAAGTCTTCGAACGTCGCCAAGCCGACATCGGGAAGCTGTTCGTCGCGTGGGTCGGCGATCAGGATCGGGATGAGGTCGTGCCGTGCCGAGGCCAACGACAGAGCGCGCTCGTAGTCGGAGCAGAAGAAGTCACTCAGGCAGAACGCGACGCTCCGTCGCCGTGCCACTTTCGCCAGTGTGTGTAAACCTGTCGCCAGATCGGTGCCGGTTCCTTGGGGCTGCGCACCGAGGATCTCGCGAATGACCCGCAAGACGTGCTTCTGCCCTTTTTGGGGCGGCACGATCTTCTCGATGCGGTCTGAGAACGAAATCAGGCCGACTCGGTCGTTGTTCTTGATGGCACTGAAAGCGCACAGGGCGCCGACCTCTGCGGCGACTCGCGCTTTCGATGCCGTGTGCGTGCCGAAGTTCTTGCTCGCGGAAACGTCCACGAGCAGCATGACGGTCATTTCGCGCTCTTCGACGAAGACCTTGACGTAGGCCTCGTGCATTCGCGCGCTGACGTTCCAATCAATCGTGCGGATGTCGTCGCCGGGTTGATACTGCCGCACTTCGCGGAACGCCAAGCCCTGGCCCTTGAAGCCGGACGTGTAATTCCCCGACAGCTGTTCGTTCGCCAATCGGTTGGTCGTGATCTCGATCTTGCGCAGCGCTTTGAGCAGCTCTTTGGGGATCATCAGCGCTTCCCTCCCGCCGTCGGGCAGTCCACGGGGCAGTCAATCGGAACGATCAGGGAACCTCGACGACCTCGAAGACTCGGCGCACGACGTCTTCGGTCGTGACCTCTTCGGCTTCGGCTTCGTAGCTCAGCACCATGCGGTGGCGCAGCACGTCGGGGCCGATGGCTTTGACGTCCTCTGGCGTCACGTACCCGCGATGGCGCAAGAATGCGTGCGCCCGTGCGGCCAAGCTCAGCGCGATGCTGGCGCGAGGACTCGCGCCGTATTCAATCAACGGAGCGAGGTCCGAGAGGCCAGACTCGGCGGGCTCTCGCGTCGCGAAGACGATACTGACGATGTAGTTCTTGACCCGATCGTCCATGTAGACGTCCCGGACGATCTTTCGGGCCTCCACTAGTTGCTCGGGGGTGACGCGGGGCTGGGCGGGGCCGACTGGGACGCCCGTCATGCGGTCCATCACGAGTCGTTCTTCCTCGCGACTCGGATAGCCTACCTTGACCATCAGCATGAAGCGGTCTACCTGAGCCTCGGGCAGAGGATAGGTGCCTTCCTGTTCGATTGGGTTCTGGGTAGCCATCACCACGAACGGGTCGGGCAGTTTGTACGTTTTGTCGCCGATGGTGACTTGATGCTCCTGCATCGCTTCGAGCAGCGCACTCTGCACTTTCGCCGGGGCGCGGTTGATCTCGTCGGCGAGCACCAGGTTGGCGAACACCGGGCCCAGCTTGCTCGTGAAGTCGCCCGTCTTCTGATTGTAGATGACGGTGCCGATGAGATCAGCGGGCAGCAGATCTGGGGTAAATTGGATGCGCGAAAACTTCGCGGAGATGGCTTCGCAGATGGTGCGGACCGTCAATGTCTTGGCCAGACCTGGGACGCCTTCGAGCAGGACGTGACCACCCGTGAGCAGGCCGACCAACAAACGCTCGATCATGTAGCTCTGACCGACGACGACTTTGCCGATCTCGGCCATCAAGTCGTCGACGAAGGCGCTCTCTTTGGCAACCAACTCGTTCAATCCGCGGACGTCCTGCATTTGCAAAGCTCTTTTGAATCGGGGTTCTCGTCAAAGTTCGGGGCTTGCCGTCGATCCGCCGCCTGTCGGTTGCGCTTTTCCGCGACGGGACGGAGCGGCGCGTGACGGGTCGAGTGGGCGGGCGTATATCGCGTTGGGCGCCGCGCTGACAATCGCAGCCCCTCGAATATTCCGCACGTTAGCGATTTCACCGAAGCTGACTGCCAACTCCCGGTTTTGCTCGCTTGGCCGGTTGTTCAGGGCGTGTTCGGATGGTGTCCCGCGTCGTCGAAGGCGCTCCCTCGGTATAGGCTCACGAACCCTCGAGCGGGTCTTGTGATGTGGGATCGCGTCGGCAGCCTCAGAACCGGTAACGGGGGACTTTCGGGGTGAACGGTCAACTCGTGATCGCGTTGCTCAATCTGGTTGCAGCAATCATCCTCCCGCACTGGCTGGTCCGTTGGGACGAGCGCCGTCTCGACGCGACTCGGCGGGGGCGGTCCTGGAATGACGCTTCGCACTGGGCGGCCGTGGTCGCTTTCAACTGGCTTGCAGTTCCCGTTCACTTTGGACGAACCCGACGCTCGTTCTGGGGGGCAGCCGTTGGAAGTGTCTGGGCTGTGGCTGGGATCGTCGGTCAGATTGCGTGCAGTGAGGCGTTGGCCGCTGCCCTCCGCTAGCGCGCGTCGCCCTCGACGGGGCGCTGATGGTCGCGCCTCAGGCACTGCGGGTTTCTGGTGATTCGGAGACGTCGCCATCTTCGTGGGCCAATGACCGTGTCAGCGACGTCGAGGTCGACTCGGACACGTGAGTCTCGACCGCGTTCACCAGATGCTCGCCTCCGGCAGTCTTGCCCACTACGGAGCCGAGCAGCGACGCCCGACTGACGGTGTCCGCGTCGGTGCGCGCCGTGAAGAACAGTACCTGGCGCACGGTCTGTCTGGAGAGCAACGCCTTTGACAGTTCGACGCCGTCCCCGTCGCCGAGGTCGATGTCCATGATCGCCAGGTCGAAGCTGCCCTCTAGCTGTGACCCCTCCTCGAACGAGTACACCGTATGCACCTCGTGGCCACGGCTCGTCAGTAACCGCTTCACCGCTCGGGCGACCAACGGGTCGTTCTCGACATGCAACAAGCGGCTCATCGGTAGGTTTCAGTTTAGACGATTCAGCCCAAATGACGACGTCAACGGTTGGCGATGGGGCTGCGGGCACCCGCTAATGCGGTTAAGCGAACCCCACCACCTAGCTATTTGGTGGTGGGCTATTGGAGTTTCACCGGAAACCTCTGCTGCCGCCAGATTTGCAATGAGCTACCGGCAGTTCTGAAGGCGGAGGGGTCGGCTGCCGCTGCATTGCATTGGAACTCCATGGGCACCATACCGAGGAAGGTGACGACATGGTTACGCGCTGGGCTGCAGACCGTTTCACCTGTTGCCAACAGCGGGGCCGTGAGTGAACCCGTTCACATCGCCGTGCTATCGAGGAGGTCGTCGGCGGCGTTTGCCCTCGACGGCTAGCCGTGTGGGAGTCACGCCGGGTGTGCGCGCGCTGGCGGCTTGCCCGTCGAGGGCGTTACAGATCGCGATCCGGTCGTGTGCCAGGACCCGGCCGACATTGATTCTGCCCGGGACTCGCGGGATTCAGCCAAGCTACGTGGTGCGGTGCGTCGTAATTCCGAGGTCCACCGGAATCCCGGTACTTGCAGCGCTCGGGAGCCTCGAGATCGCCTGGTGGTTCGAGCAGTCCTACGACCTACGTCGAGCGTACGGAGCGGCGTCGTGCGCCGGCGAGCCGGAGCCGGAGATCGACGTCCTATGACTCGAGGCCGGTGACATCGCCTACGTGCGCCTTCGGGCGCCAGCGCAAACAGAGGACGAGTTACGCCTCCGGATCGAGCGAGTGCGGACGTTGCGTGTGTTGGAAGCCTACGTCTCGAAAATCAGGGACCTGCCTACGCGTTGCGGTTCATTGATTCCCGCACCGAAGCCGCTGGGGCAGCGCCTAGATGGGCGGTCTTGCCCTTTTTGACGAGTGCGGTACCAAGCGAGACCCTCGAGCACGATTGGAATGCAATGACCTCCGCACCGCTCGCACATCAAATCATCAGTGGCGACCATGCCGAACAGACGTGTTTCGTCTTGCACGGCGCTCTCGGATCCGGACAGAATTTCCGCGCGTTCATCAAGCGCTTGGCGCAACTCCGTCCGGACCTGGCGTTCGTCCTAGTCGACTTGCGGGCGCACGGCGACAGTGGCCCGCGCTGTGCGCCGCACACGCTCGAACGCTGCGCGATCGATTTGGAAGAGCTGGCGAGATGGCTTCGGCAGCACGTGCCACAGCTGCCGCAGTTGTCGGTGGTGATCGGTCACTCGCTCGGGGGCAAGGTTGCACTCGAGTTTGCCCGCCTCGGGCTGTGGCCGCTGCGCCAGGTCTGGGCTCTCGATTCGGACCCCGGCGTTCAAGTGGCGGGACAAGCGCATGAAATCCAGCGAGTGATCGCGGCCGTGAAGCAGGTTTCGATGCCAGCGTCGTCGCGGCAGGCGGTGGTAGCTGAGCTGCGCGCACGAGGCCTTTCGTCAGGGCTGGCGAACTGGATGACGACCAATCTGCGGCGTCAGGGCGATACCTACCGCTGGACGTTCGATCTCGACGCCATCGAGCAGCTGTTGGCCGACTACTTCGCCCGTGACCTCTGGCCGTTTCTCGAAGCCTCGCAGTCGCAGGTGCAACGGCACCTGGTCATTGCGGCCAACAGTGATCGATGGACTGGTGCGATGCGCGAACGAGCCAGCGCGTTGTCTCCCGAAGCGGGTGCGTTTGCTCACCGTCTGCAGGATGCTGGTCACTGGTTACATGTGGACAATCCCGAAGGTCTACTCGAGATCCTGCGCGAGCACCTGTGAGTGGTGCCACGTTGGGTTGACGGCATCAGAACTGGTGGGAGTCGCTGAGTAGGTTCGTGACGATCGTGCTGGCGTTGCTGGTGATCTTGCGCAAGGTGTGGTCGTCGATTCCCAACCGTGCACTAGTGACCTCGATCGTGCCAGAGGCGGTTTCGTTGAGAACCTTGGCACCCAGATCGGACACCAACGCGTCGGACAGAGCCACGAGGCAGGCCATGGGAGAGAGTCTGGAACTACTGGCTTGAACGTGGTGGTTGGCCAGCACCTCACCGACCTCGTCCGGCAGTGCCCAGCTTTGCTGGATCAACTTGCCTGCTGCCGCGTGATGCTGCAACACGGCTGACCACACGGACTCCGTCGTCGGCTTTCCGGACAAGTCGTACTGCTCGCCGATCGCGATGAAACCGGCAGCAATACCGATGTCGTGCAATAGACCGCACAGGAATGCGTGCCCTGGGTCGAGTCCCGTGAAGCGACTGCCCATTCTCGCCACGTGGGCCACGGCCGCACTGTGACCGCGCAGCATGTCCATGACCGGCTCGTAGCCAGGCGCCAGAAAGACTCGCGTGTTGACCGCCGTCTCCAAGAACAGATCGGTGACTCGTCGAAGCCCCATGCGCGCGATGGCCTCCTCGAGTGTGTAAATTTCGCTGCTACCTCGGTGTACGGCGGAATTGGCGGCGCGCATCGTCACGGCCGTGAGCATCGCGTCTCGTTCGAGGAGGTTGGCGACGTCTCTGACCTTCACGTGCGGATCGCGCGTGAGTTCCAGCAGCTGTACCGCGACCCTTGGCAGCACCGGAGGCCGATAGTGAGGCGAGTGAAACGTCTCGAACAACCAGGTTGCGATTTGCGCAGGGTCGAGCACGACAGGTCGTTGGGCGCTCACCCGCGGCGTGTCCGTCTGCGCGTCGGGGGAGTTGGAGGTTGCGGTGGGGTTGGGCCTCACGGAGCAGTGTACGGCGCCACGTGCGTCGTTCTTAACGCCGCGATTCGGCAGCGTTGTGCGGTTCGTGTCCCGCGCGCGCTCACAACTTGCAGACTGTCAACGCGTCGCCGCCATCCTCTTCGCTGGCCGGCTCCCAGTGGACGATGTGCGACGACGTCGCCAACAGCTGTCGAACCGCGTCTTTCATCGCGCCTGTCCCATGCCCGTGGAGAAAGAACGCCGCGGGTTCTCCTCGTCGAAGCATGGTGTCGATGAACGCCTCGACGCGGTCGAGTCCTTCGTCCACCCGCAAACCACGAAGATCGCAGGTATTCCCCGAGGTGCGCGAGGGGGCGAAGGCACCCGCCGTCGAGGTGTCCGCCCGCGCCGAGCGGGCCCGGCGCGCAGATTCGGTTTTCTTCGGCACGGCTGGGGCGCGTCGCAGTTTCTCGAGTGGTACCGACAGCTTCAGTCCGCCTACGTTCACTCGTACGCTGCCCTTGTGCGGTGCCGAGAGCACTTCGCCTTCCTTGCCCAGGTGGGCGATGTGCACCCGGCTGCCGACCGCGAGTCGCGAGTCGAGTGGCTGACCGCGGGTGGGGGGCGCGAGGGCCTCCGTCAACGTGCCGCCGAGGGTGACCGGTCCAGCTGCAGTGCTTATCATCGCGTCGACCGCCCGGACGTCCGCCAGCGCAGCGCTGCGACGCAGCTCTTCCTTGGCCTTTCGTACGAGTGCCCGCGCTTCGCGCACTTCGGCGGTCAACGCCTGGGCTTCCTTCTTCAGCCGGTCTCGCTCGGCGTCCGTAGCGCGAATCGACTCTTGGTGATGCTGCTCACTCTGACGGCGCTGCTGCTCGAGCTCGCGCTCCGTTTCGGTGCGGACCTGCCGCAGCTGAGCCCGCTCGTTTTCGAGCTGTTCGAGCAGCCGTTCTTGATGTCGCTGCTCGCGGGGCAGCAGTTCGCGAGCGGCGTCCACGACGTCCGGCGGCACTCCGAAACGCTGGGCGACCGCGAGGGCGCTCGATTGGCCCGGCACTCCGAAGTGCAGTTCGAAGGTGGGACGCATCCGCTGCATGTCGAAGCCGACGGAGACGTTGGTGAACGACTGGGCGTGTTCACCGGCTGCCAGGCGCTTGAGTCGCTCGTAGTGCGTCGTGGTTGCGACCGCGGCGCCATTGCTCACCAATCGCTGTAGCACCGCCGCGGCGAGCGCCGACCCTTCATCAGGATCGGTGCCACCGGCGACTTCGTCGAGGAGGATCAGGCTGCCGCGTTTTGCCCGTTCGAGGTACTGCGCCAAGCGCGTGACGTGTGCGCTGAACGTCGAGAGCGAGCGGCTGATGGACTGCTCATCGCCGATGTCGGTGAGCACCTCGTCGAACCAGCCGATGTGGCTTTCGTTGGAGCAGGGTACTGGTAGGCCGCTCTGAGCAAGCCACACGGCAATGCCCAAGCACTTCAGGGCCACGGTTTTACCGCCAGCGTTGGGACCGGAAACGACCAAACACTGCTCTGCGCTCAGGGCGATGTCGTTGGCGATCACCGACTGCTCGTCGTCGACCAACAACGGGTGACGCATCTGCAGCAGATTCAGTCGCGGTTCGTCGAAAATCTCGACGGGGGTGGCCTCAATCTGCGCCGCCCAACGCGCAGTGGCGGCCAGACGATCGGCTTCGACGCAGTTTTCTTCCGCCCGGGCCAGTTCAGAGACGAACTCACCGGCGCTTGCGCTCAGCTCTGCCAACACCTTGGCTTCCTCGCGTTTCAGGCGGGCCTCACTGAGGTACACCTGGTTGTTCAATGCCGTGAGCTCACCGGGCTCCACGTACAAAGAGCTCCCGGAGCCACTCGAGCCCAGGACCATGCCGGGTACCTGCCCCGACGCGTCGGTTCGGACAGGCAATACGAAACGTCCCCCGCGTTCAGCGACGAACTGACCCGACAGGGAATCTCGATACTTCACCAGCAACGCGTTGCTGGTTTCGCGCAGTCGATTGCGCGCCACCGTCAACGCGCGCCGGGCGTCGCGCACGGCGGGGGAAGCGCTGTCCAATACTTCGCCGTCCGTACCGATGGACCCCTCGATGCGCTGCTGAAGTGGGGTCAGTTCGGCGGCGCACCGAAAGGGCTCGACCAGGTCGGGCGCCAGCTGGGCGTGCTGGTGGGTGTGATCGGCCAGACGCCGTGCCAGCGCCATCACTCGGGCGGCGTCGAGCAGTTGCCTGCCCGTCGCGCTGCCGCCAATCCGCAGGATGTCGCACAGTTCGCCGATGGGCGGGAACGCCGTCACGGCAAGCGCCACCTGGTGATTGAGCAGCGTGCAGGCATTGCGCGCGCGACGTTGCGCCAACCGCGCGTCCTGCACGCTCGGAAACGGTCTCGAGGCTTCGATTCTGGCTCGCCCGGCGTCAGTGACCGCATGACGACCGATGGCTTGTACGACCGACAGCCATTGCAGGTCGCTCGCTGCCTTGTCTATCAGTGTTGCCTCTTCGACGGGAGCATCTTCGGTAGTCACCGCTGCGCTTCGGTGCCGGATTAGCGCTGGGTCATTGAACCATCGAGATGCGGATCATCTGTACCGGTGTCCGAGGTCGATCCGATGGATCCGTCGGCGTGTGGTTGATCGCGGTCACGACGTCCATCCCCTTGGTAACCTTGCCGAACACCGGGTGCTTCGATGCGCCCGGTGAGAAGTAGTCCAGGTAGGAATTGTTCGCCGTATTGATGAAGAACTGGCAACTGCCCGACTGGGGTCCGGCGTTTGCCATCGACAGCGTGCCCGGCTCGTTCGTGAACCGATACTGGTCGGGGTGCTCGTCCGGGATGGCCCCATAGGGTGAGTCACCCGTGCCGGCGCGGCGGCTGGTCGGGTCTTTGCTGTGAGGGCAGCCGAACTGATTCATGAAGTCGGCGATGACTCGATGAAAGTGCAAGCCGTCGTAGAATCCCTCCTCCACCAGTCGAATGAAGTTCTTTGCCGTGATGGGCATCTGCTCGAGATAGATCTCCGCCTCGAACTCGCCCATGGATGTTTCGAACTTTGCGATCGGGTTGGCCATGACCCTCCACTACCTCGCTCTGCGGCGCGTGTCTGCCCCAAATGTGCTGGGTCAGCGCCCGAGTAGATGGCCGATTCCTTGCTCACCGCAGCGGCTGCACGCACCATTGCTCCATGGCCGGCAGTGACGACGCCCTGCGCGAGTACCGCGACAAGCGCGATCCGCGTGCCACCAACGAGCCCTTTGCGGGACCTGCCCCCGCGAACTCGCCGGGAGGAACTTGGGTCGGAGATTTCGTGGTGCACCTACATGCGGCGACCCGCCGGCACTATGATTTGCGGTTGCAGGTGGGAGGGGTGCTCAAGAGCTTCGCAGTACCTCGCGGCCCGAGCCTCGACCCGGCGGACAAGCGACTCGCCGTGCAGACCGAAGACCATCCCATCGAGTATCTCGATTTCGAGGATGTGATCCCCGACGGTTCTTATGGCGCAGGGCCGATGATCGTGTGGGACATCGGTCGCATCCGTTGGTTGGAGAACACGCCCGAGTTCGGCTTGCCGAAGGGTAAGCTCGACTTCGAGCTGCACGGCCGCAAGCTCCGCGGTCGTTTCGCTCTCGTCGAAACGACCGCTCGCGTCAAACCGACGCCCAAGCAACGCCAGTGGCTACTGCTCAAGAAGCAGGATGCACACTGTGAACCCAACGGCGATCAGTGGGTTGCCAACAACGATCAGAGCGTCTTCTCGGGATTGCGCGTCGAAGACCTGCAGCACCGCGAGCGTTTCGAGGAAGCGTTGCTCGAACGCGCTCGGCAGCTCGGGGCCCAGCCGGGGCCGCAGCCAGACTTTGCTCGCCTGCAGCCGATGTTGTGCGCCAACGAAGGCGCGACACTCGACGACCCGAAGCGCCTGTATGAACTGAAGCTCGATGGAGTTCGGATCTTGGCCGAGCGCCATGCGGGCCGGGTGCGCCTGAAGTACCGTAAGCCCAACGCACTGACCCAGAGCTACCCGGACGTAGGGCGAGCGCTCGCGACCTTGTTCGGGACCGATTTCGTCATCGATGGTGAGATCGTCAGCTTCGACGAACAGGGCAAACCCGTCTTCGGTCGTCTCGCGCCGCGAATCGCCGCCAAACGTCCCGCAGACATTCGTCGTGCCGTAGTCGAAGTGCCCGTGGTGTACATGGTGTTCGACCTGTTGCGCTTTTCTGGGCACGATCTGACCGGGCTGCCATTGCTCGACCGCAAACGCCTGCTGTCCGAGCTCGTGCCGGGCAAGGGGGTGATTCGTTTGCTCGATCACATCGTGCAGCACGGTCGAGCGCTGTTCGAGTTGGCCGAGTCGCGATACCTCGAAGGGGTCGTGTCGAAGCTGGCGAGTTCGCGCTACGCCGTTGCCAGCCGCAACGGCGACTGGGTCAAACACAAGTGTCGGCGACAGGCGCAATTCGTGGTCGTGGGGTGGATTGAAGGCAAGGGTAGTCGCGGACTTGGTGCATTGGAGCTGGCGACTTACCGCGAGCAACAGCTCGTGTACCGCGGTCGCGTTGGTGGCGGGATGAGTGACGCTGTCTTGCGTGAGCTCCCCAAAGTCCTCGCCGCCATCGCACGCGAGGAGAAACCAGACGTTCTGGGGCTGCCAGCCGTCAGTCGGGGACGGCACTGGGTTGCGCCGCAGCTGGTCGTGCGTGTCGAATACTTGGAGTGGACCGAGCAAGGCAACTTGCGCATGCCGATCTTCATCGAGGTTCTGACCGACGGCAACACTCAGGATTGCGTTGCCGCGCCCCCTGCCGAGTACGTGTGGCTGCAGGAGCACGGTGACGAGGGGGCAGCCACTGCGTCCACTACCGACGGCCAGGTCGATGGCTGCGTGTCGGACGCTTTGCCCAGTAGCGCAGCAGATCCGGCCGCGCGAGCGCGGCTGGTACTGGATTCGACGCGGGCCGCGTTGACCAATCTGGACAAAGTGTTTTGGCCCGAGGAGCGCTACACCAAGGGTGATTTGATCGCCTACTATGCAGCGATCGCGCCGACGTTGATGCCGTACCTCGAGGATCGGCCAGTAATGCTCGTGCGCTACCCCGACGGGATCGAGGGCAAGAACTTCTATCAGTGGAATACGCCCAAGGGCACGCCGAACTGGATCAGCACGCTGCCATTGCGCTCCGAGGAGCGCGATGGCAAAGACGTGACGACTTTCCTGGTCGATCACGTCGACGTACTCCTTCACATTGCGAATCTCGGTTGCATCCCGATTCACGTCTTGGCCAGTCGCAAGGATTCGCTGGACTACTGCGACTTTCTCACCATCGACTTCGATCTCGGCGAGCAACCGCTCACGGAAGCCATCAAGATGGCGCTGGCGTTGCGTGAGCTGCTCGAGGAGTTGGGCTTGAGCGGCTTCCCCAAGACGTCGGGGCAGTCCGGTTTGCACGTCTTCATCCCGATGGGGCCGAACGTGCCATTTCCCTTTGCGAAGGGATTGCTCGAGTTGCTCGCGCGCGTGCTTCAGAGCAAGTTTCCGGACGTATCGACCATGGAGCGTCGCGTGCGTGAGCGCGGCGGACGCATCTACATCGACACTGGCCAGACCGGGCGTTCACGCACCATCGTCGCCCCGTATTCGGTTCGAGCCCATCCGGGCGGGCGGGTGTCTACGCCGCTACTGTGGGAGGAGATGCACCTGGCACTCAAGCCCGAGGCACACACGATGTTCACGGTGCCCCACCGAGTTGCGAGCGTGGGCGATGCGATGCGACCGATGTTGGACGCGCGGCCCGATCTGCTGGCGGCGCTCGACAAGTTGGAGCGCTGGGTTCGTTCCTGACGGGAGCTCGGCTCGGGGTCGGGGACTGCGGGCGTGCCGAAGAGGACTGACCACGGCAACGAGCTTGCTCCGCGCCGGCAGGTGTGAAATGGCTGCGTGTCAACCATGCCATCCTGCACATCGACTGAACGCTTCCGCGCCGAACTGTACGTGGCGCTGCACACCGGGACTCCCAACGACGTCGAGTTCTACCGAGAAGCCTGTGCCGGAACGGGCCGTGTGCTGGAGCTCGGCTGCGGCGACGGTCGCGTGCTGTTGGCCCTGGGCAACGTGTCGTCTTCGATCGAGGGGATGCCCGCATTGGTCGGGATCGACTCGGATCCCGGCATGCTCGCGTTGGCTGCGCAGCGCGCCCAGGAACTCGGATTGCGCGCGGAGAGCGTCGATGAGCGCACGGAGCATACGGACGTGGTGGCCTTCGTGCGAGCAGATATGAGTGACTTCGAGGTGCCTGGGCGCTTCGATCGAATCATCTTGCCCTATTCCGGCTTGTGGTGCCTGCGCGACGACGAAAAGCTGTCTTGTCTGCGCGCCGTGCGGCGTCATCTGACGCCGGGAGGCAAGCTGCTCTTCGATGTCTACGATGCAGACGACATGGACGAAGACGCTGAAGTGACGGCGCAAGACGAACCCCTGCGAGATGACTACGAAGAAGTGGCAACCGTCGAGGTCCGCGGGGTTCGGTATCACGTGTTCGAACGGAACAGCTACTGGTTTTCTCGTCGCACGGTCGAGGCGACTTTCGAATACCGGGCAACTGAACACGCCGAGGCATTGCCTGCCGAGGCGTTGACCCAAGTGATCACCCATCACTACCTCGAACGGCGGGCCCTGTCAGCGTTGCTCGGCACGGCAGGCTTCGATCGAGTCATCTTGGCCGACGGCTCCGTGGGCGAGCAGGGGCCAGAAACCGGGCAGTTGTACTTCGCGTGTGAGTGACCCCGCTCAGCCGTTCTCGAGCTTCTTTCGTTCCAATGCCAGCGCGACGAAATTCGACAACAGGTAGGCAAACGTTTCTTCGTCCGCGTTCCACGTGCGGCTGCTCCCGACGTGTTCACAGCAAATCACACCCACCATCTTTCCGCCCACCCAGATCGGAACGTCGAGCATCGACTTGATCCCCAACGGCGCGAGGTAGGACTCCGAGAAGCAGCTGGTTCGCGGGTCTTTGTGTGCGTCATTTGCGGCGATTGTTCGCTCGCGGCGCAATGCGACGAAGTAGGGGGCGAAGTCTCTTTCGAGCAGTTCCACGCCTGAGCTGTGCGCGCCGCTCGATGCCTCGTACAGGTCACCGCATTCGATGCGATCTCCGGGGTGGTTGAGGAACCACACGCTAGCCCGCTGCACCTCGAGCACCGAGCTGGCCGCTTCGGTGATGCGTCGAAGAGTCGACGTCAGGTCGTCGATGACGAGATCGCGCTGTGAAATCAGGTCGACCATAGTCGTGAGGTAGGCGCGGAGGGTGCGCGTGGTTTCGTCGCCTCGGGGACCCGCCGCCACGACCCCTGGTGAGGTTCGCGCCGACGCTGGTGCCGGGCCCGATGGTGATGACGGCTTGCCGGACCCGGCGAACTCTTTGAGTAGCGTCGGCATCGCCTTGAGCAGGCGCTCCACGACTGGAGAGTTGTCGTCGGCTGCAGCTGCCTCCGTCGACGTGACTTGCGCGAGCGACGCGAGTCGCATTCGAGCTACGAGTCCGCCCAACCGATCCGCCTCCTCGAAGAAGTCGCGTGTCCGCCTGCCCATGATCGTCATGGACGATACAGCCGTCTCGGGCATCCGCCTAGCGCAGCAATCAGATTGGTTGCTGCGACAAATCAAACACCTCGAGCGCCGAGCTGCGCGCAAAGGGAGCCGACGGTGGCCCCGAAAAACGCCCTCACCCCCGCTGGGGCGATTTTTCGCGGCAATTCCGCGCTCTGGCAGGCTGGTCGTGCTCTTGCGGGCACAGCAGTGGGCGCGGTCGTGGCGTGTCGAAATCGCGCGGACCCCAAACTGGGCCTCATGTAGGGAACAGCCAGTCCGTGTGTGGTGCTCGGTAACCGGAACGGCAGGTACTCACGTCGTGAATGAGTTGCTCGATGCGCCACGGAACACCGCCCACCGTCCTCTCGTTGCCCCTCGCGTACGAACGATTTGGGTCGAGTCAGGCCCCGCAACGAGGTTCGCTGGTTCACAAAGGCGAGGATCGCGGGTTGACTCAGGCTACCGATCGGACATCCTTGCCGAACGGCGGAATCGGAAGGGGCAACTCATGAACACCGAGCCACCGAGTTCGAGCGAACAGCACCTGGTCATCAGCTGGGGTGAGTTGGTGTGGGACGTGTTCGACGACTCCGGGCAGGATCGCAGCCTTGGGGGCTGTGCGAGTAACGTCGCCTTTCACCTGGCGCGCCTCGGTCAACGGAGTGCACTCGTGAGCCGCGTTGGTAGCGACCGGGACGGATACCGCGCGATCGAGTTTCTCGAGCATGCGGGAGTGGACTGCGGGTTCATCCAGATGGATCGCGAGCTCCCGACCGCCCGAGTTCGAGTTCGACTCAAGAACGGTGAAGCGAGCTACGAGATGCTCGCTCGAATGGACTGGGCGAAGGTCGAGCTGACCAACGAGCTGGCGAAGCGGCTGCCGAGTTGTGGGGCTCTGGTATACGGTACGCTCGCCCAGCGCGATCCACTCGCCTTGAGCACGTTGGGGCGCGTATGGGATTTGCTGTCCCATGGCTGCCTTCGTGTTTGTGACTTGAATCTGCGCGGAGCTGGGGCTGAACCCGAACTCGTTCGCATCTGCATTTCTCAAGCTGACGTCGTCAAGCTCAACGAAATCGAGTACCAGCGTTTGGCAACCACCCTACAGATAGACGATCCGATTGAGTGGATGTTGCGAGACATGGACGTCTCCGTCGTGGCGTACACGTTGGGTGGGCGCGGTTGCGAACTGTACGATCAGCGCTCGAAGGTCGTCTGCCCAGCGATGGTCCTGGACGGCGCGCTGCGCAGCATCGCGCAGCAGCCCGATGCAACCGCCATCGGAGCCGGCGATGCATTCTGCGCCAGCCTGGTGTACGGCTTGCTGCAGGGCGAGCCCCTGGACGTTCTGGCGCGTCGCTGCAACGAGTACGCCGCTCGGGTCGTCCGCCATCGAGGCGCGACGCTCTAAATGAGCGTTCGCTAGTGGGCGAATCGCCCGCTGTGCGCGTCGGGTGTTCGCAATAGGTGCGCTAGCGGTGCAACGAGGGGAGGTGGGAGGGCGTTGCACCGCCGCGCAGTAAGTCTTCTGTCCGAAGTCCCCAGGGCGGCCCCTCGACGAGGCCAAACGGTGCGAGGAACATGCCAAGGCATGCCCGTGACATCCCGGTGGGTTGCCGGTGGCTCGCGATGGTGAGCTTTCGATGCTGAAACAGACGCGCAACAAGTCCGCTTCGTTGGGTGCTAACCAGTACCCGTCGGTGTTCACCTGCTCCAGTTTGGTTCTGACTTCGACTCGACCGTCTGCCAGCGTTCCGTGTTTGCACGGCAGGGTCGAAGAACTGACCCAGCTTGGCTCGACGTGGCTGTGGGGCGGTCTTGCTCGCCCCGAGAAGTGCGCGCCCTGGCGCGTTGATGACTCACCGCGTTCCGGCTAGTGCTGCTGCCAGAAAGTTTACATGCCCCGCGCTTGGATCCCGGCTTCGCCGGTGTTCGGCTGTGGGCCCCCCAACGACCGAGGCCCCCCTGACGACAGCTGGAATCTCCCGCAGTCGTGCCAAATGAGCGTTCGCGATTCGCGAACGCTCATTCGACGTAACAGAGAACGTGCTCGCCCACTTCAGGCGGATAGGTCGCGTGTCAACAAGGTGCGCCGTCCTCGGTTCGTTCGCGGAGGTACTCGATGGGTGAACATGTGAAGCGTTGCCGAAACACTCGATGAAACTGTGCGTAGCTTCCGAATCCCGCGTCCAACGCTGCCTGCAGTAGATTGCCACCCTGCGGGTCGACGAGCGCCAGATAGCGCTCCAAGCGTAGCCGGTTTCGGTAGTCCCGAATCGACTCGCCGAATACTGCTTTGAAACAGCGTCCCAGCTTGCCGGGCGTGGTCCCCAGGCGTTTTGCCAACTCGCCCCTGCCAAGATTCGGATCCGCGTAGAGGTGCTGCGCGGTCCGGGCAGTCAGCTGAGTCTGCTCGCGCGTCAGCCTGGGTGGAGGCAGGCAATTCGTGCCCGATGCGGGGCTCCCGAACTTCTCGAGGTGTGGGGCCAGGACTCGGGTGAACACCGTGGCTCGCAACAGCGCGTCGGTGGTCGCTGCCGCTGCACTCAGCGCCCAGTCGCAGGCGAGCAAGCCCAGCTGTCGAGTCGCCCCGGGGATGGGAATGATCACGTTTTCGCCCGTACCGACTACGATCGTTCCCGCATCGGTTTGAGCGAACAGGGGGACGTCGCGAAAACGTGACCAGTACGCGCCGCCGAGGCGAGCTTCTGCAAACGCCTGTCGGTGCGAAGTGCCCAAGTCGAACGCGATGTGCCGTTCATCGGTGGTTTCACCGTTTGCGCTCGTACCCCAAGTCCCGAATAGGCGCTGCTCGGCCTCGTCGAGTAGAAAGAGTGCTGCGCGCTCCAGGCCCACGTTCGAGCGCAGGAGCTCGACGGAACGACGCAGCAGTGTGTTCTCGTCGCGGCAGTGGGCAATCTCGTCGATCGCGACCAGCGTCGCGAGCCACGCTTGGCTCGGCTGACCCGAGTTCCCGCAGCTGTCGAGCGAGACGCGTTCGCAGGTGGGTAGCGTTGGTGGCCAGGCATCGCTCAGCACTCGAAGCGGTAACGTGCGCGAGCGGAGGCCCAGCGCTTTGCCACCCTCTGCCATGGCGCGGTGCTCGGTAGGATCCGGCCTCATGGATCGCTGGACGCTGTGCGGTGCTGGGACAGCTCAGCGTAGGTGCGATTCGACGTTCACGAGGACGTCGACGAGCCGTCCCGTGGCGGGTGGTCGCCGTCGCTGGCCAGCATCGCGAGGGACAGCGAAGCGCCCAGCAGCGGAACCAACCATATCAGGCGAAATTGCGCGCACTTTTCCGACGGCTTGTACAGGCGAGAGCGCAGGACGCGCCAGGTCACCCACATCTGAAAGAGCACGACGAGAGCCAGGGCTCCTTCGATTGCGGTGTGAACGTCGAACATCGCCGCACCCTGTGTCGCGATTCGGGTTTGGCAAGGGCACAACGAGCAGAAATCGACGAAGGCCATCATCGGCGATCACCGCGCCGTCCCCAGTGCGGGTGGAATCCTCCCAGCTGGGATTCGCGCACAGGCCGATGCGACATCGTCTCGCCGTCGTGCCGGCGCCCAGACCCACGCCTCGACGCTCAGGCCGCACCCGGGGTGAAACGCTGCGCGCGGGTCGCGTCGCGCTTGGCCGCGCCCCGTCAACGTCGTCGACGTGCGACCAATAGCAGCCCAAGAAGTGGCAACGAGAGCCACCCGTTGAAGGGGCGCTCGCGACCCGGTATGGCACAGCCGCAGCCGTCGTCGTCGGCCTTCGTCACGTCCGTGCCACCGTCGGAGCTGCTGCGGCTCGACGGGTTGATCGGCTCCGCGCCAGCGTCACCGAGCGAGCCGTCGTCGCTCGACGTGTCGTCGCTCGAGACGTCGTCTTCAGAACTTGGCGGGCCGTCGGTTGCGTCGTCGGTTGCTTCGTCAGTTGTGTCGTCGGTCGCGCTGCTCGTGCCTGCATCTCCGCCAGGTTCGGTCGTGACGCCACCGTCCGTGTGCGGGGGGCTGGGCGGATCCGTGTTCAGCGCGTCGGTCGTGCTACCGATACCCAAGTCGATCAACATGCTTCCGACCGTCGTTGCGTTGTTCGACACGACATCGCCGTCGCCTTTCGTCGACAGTTGTAGAATGCGCAAGTTGAACGGCATGTCGCTCTCTTCGGTAACTGGCCAGGTACGACCGTTGCCGTTGATGATCAACCCCTGCTCGAGTTCGACGCGCCACTCGGTGTCGGCGTCGCACTGAAATACCTGCGTCGCCACGTGGACGTTCGAGACGTCAGGCAGTTCTGGGTTGAAGTCGAACGCTGGGTCTTCGGTCATCTCGTCCGCCGACATGGTCGTGTAGAAGCGGGTGACCGTCGCGTTGTCGTCGAAGAGCTGGCGCACGTCGGCCAGGGGCGAAATCACCAATCGATCCATCTCGTCCAGGAACTTTTTGACGTCGATTTCCAGCAAGGGGTCCGTCTGCGGATCGAACGGAGTCGTCGGGAAGGCCTCGTTGGCGACCGCCACGTCCTGTTGAAAATAGCAATCCACGCATGCGACGAACTGCGTCGCCGTGGCCCCGTCGCGCAGGGGCGTCGTCATCGGGTCGCTGATGACGTCGATGAAGCCGTCGTACGAGCCAAAGGTATCCACTGCCGTCTCGAAGAACTGTTGGAGCGTTTGAAACACACCGACGCGCAGGTTTTCCCACTGGTTTTGCTCCCAAGTGGCGTAGGCGCTTTCGCCAAAGCCACCTGCCGGCGCCGATTGCTCGGTGACGAACCCTTGCCCACCTGCCTCGTCGGCTGCGGCGATCACGACGTCGTTGTACGTCGTTCCCGGATTGAACCAATCGATCCGCGCTTCGTTGAGCTCCAAGTGCCGGTAGTTTTGGGGGATCGCGCGAGAGTCACCCAGTACCCACACTTTGATGCCCATGTTGGGGTTGGCGGCCACTGCAGTCGGGCGGATCGGGATGAATGGTTGCGAGCTCTCGTAGCGAAGGTGAATCGGGCGGATCGAGCCCGTGTTGCTGTTCTTGTTCAGCTTGAAAGCGAGCAGGTTCATCTTCTGCTGCAGGTAGGGGCGCAGTCGATCGGGGCCTAGCTCGCCGACGTCGTAGCCGTTCATTTGCAGCCAGTTGACGGCCACTTCGGCCTCGTCGTCGAGGCCCTCGTCGACTTCGATTTGCTCGTAGACGTACGGCCCCACGGCTCCGGATGCAACGACCGACACTCCGCTGTCCTCCGGAGCCGGTTCTGGCGCGGAAACGCTGCCCGGAATGCCGCCGAGACTGTCTTGAGCAACGTCGTCGAAGCAGGCGGGATCGGTCGTGACGTTGAGCCGATACAGTGGGTTGCTCTGCGCCTCGATCCGATCGAGGGAGATGCTCGAGGCGACCTTCACGTCGGTCATCCCTGGGGGAACGGGGAGCACCCAGGCGAACTGTTCGGAAGGCCCTTCGTACATGATCTCAATCACGGCGCTGACGGTGCCGTCCGAGTTTTTGGCGAAGATGATGCGTTCTGCGGCCTGGTTGACGGGTTGCGCGGCATTGCAGAACAGGCCGCCACAGGCCGCCGCGTCGTCGATGACACCAAGCGAGCTGCCCAGGGCACCCACGAGTGCGGGCAGCAAGAATCTCGTTCGTCGGTTGATCAGTTTCGCGGCCATGGGGTCCTCCAAGTAAGTGTTGGGCGTGCGGGGCGACTCGTTTCGGACTCGCGCGAGTGTGCCACCGACGTTCGTGTTGCATCGAGCGACTCGGACTCGGTAGGCAGCGACGCGCAGGTCCTCCGCGCATCCATTTACCTTGGCACGTCGCGGAGGGCAAATCGTCCCCGGTGCGCCGACCCGGTGTGCTGGGGCTGGGGAAGAATGCTTCGCTGTGGCGGTTGCTCGGGGCCGCGCCGTCCCAGCTGCGCCCCTGCGGCGGGACCGATCCATTGCGGTTCGATCCGTTCAGCTTCGGTCATTTGCCAGACGCTCCGTCTACGCCGTGGCAGCGGCGGGAGCCCGGTCGCTGCGAGCGGTTCGGTCGGCTAGGAGTGGGCCTTGCAGTCCTCGGCGCGCCGCACCATGCTGGGCGCCATGAGCAAAGGTGACTTCCTGGCGGTGTTCGCGTTGATTGGAGCGTTCGCGTTCCAGGTGTGGGTGACCCTGCAGGTGCGCCGCTCGTCCCTGTACGAGGCTTCCGAGAAGCGCGCGCAGCTGCGTTTCATCTGGCTGGTACCCGTGTTGGGAGCTGCGGTCAGCTTCGCAATGTTGGAAAAAGACGACAGGCCTCCTCAGGATCAGACATCAGAGCGCTCCTGACGGATTTCCGGTCGCGGTCGACCCCGTTTGCCCGCGGCGTGACCCTCTTCATCGAAGCTCGTGCTTCGGGGTCTACTGATCTCGGTTCGCCGCGCGGCTGGGGTCGTCTGTGTTTGGGGGCCGTGAATCCAAGGTTCTCAGACGGCGCATTTCCGCAAGGACGGCGTCGAGGTAGAGCAGGAACGCGACGACACCGAGCCCCTGTCCCACGCTCATGGCGAGGATCACCGGCAAGGGGCGCGGCACGAGCGTTGCCGCGATCATCAGTCCCAGTGCAGCGAGCGCCAACACGGCGGCGACCCTCAGGCTCTGCACGCGCGCGATCATCGCCGACCACCTTCGATCTCGAGGTCGATCGTCGAGATACCCTGCCTGCGCGCCTTCGCGATACGACCCGGCGCTTCATCGAGAAGTCGACCGAGGTCGCTTCGCGCGGTGTCGGCGTTTGCTGGCTTGCTGAACGGGTGGGCCACGCCGTGGCAACCGGTGCTCGCACAGCTGACGGAGTTGTCCTGAAGCTGTGGCTCCAAGGATACGTGCTCGGGGACCTTCCGCCAGCGCGGGAGCGTGCCCGAGTGGCACTGCATGCAGTTGTCGTTGTCGTAGGGTTTGTACAGGTGAATGCGAGATATCGCTTGTTCGACGGTCTCGTCGAGAAACCCTTCCGTGTAGTAGGCGAGCACGTGTTTCATCCCGTTGAGTTTCGTCAAGGGGTAGCCAAGCATGCCGTAGTCCGCGTGACACACGTAGCAGTTGCGGTCGCCGAAGAACGGGTTGCGGGCGTGACGGGAGGCGAGGGATGAGCTGTCCGGATCCTCTGCGTCGGCAACGTGCATCTCCATCACGTGACAAGACCCGCAGAACTTTCGCTCAGTCGTTGCGTGCATGCCGTCTGCGGTATTCGCCGCAGCTGCGAGCAGCGGGAAAACGCCGAACCCCAGCGCGAGGCGCAGTTTCGTCGGGAGTGTCAGCGCGGGTCGACGGATCAGGAAATGCATGAGGATACCCGCGGCGATCAGCGCGCAAACGACGCAGGCGAAGCCGAGCAGCGTGATTGGGGCGGTGTCGATACTGTCGATGGCCATGGCGGTCGATCCGTTCGTGCGACGGACCAGAACCTATCCGCAAACTGCTGTCGACGCGAGCGTCGCGGCGCGGGTTGTCCTGTCTGCGCGAGTGTTGCGCGGGTTGCGCCAACTTTGCGCGGTTGCTGGTTCGGGGGGCTTCGAAAAGCGGTGCTGGATGCTCGGCGCGACGTTGAAGTGACGCCATCGAAACGCGAGGCGGGGTAGGCTGCACGGCGTGACGACGGCTGCGCCTCGCTTACCAAACTGGCTTCTTGCAGTGGGGATCCTCGTCGGCGCGGTCGCGTCCTGCGGTCGCGATGGCTCAGATTCCGAGCAACATCAGCAAGCGCCGCCTTCGGACAAGCGCGTCTCCGTACAAGCGGCGTGGCTCGTGGCACGCGATACACCCGGTCATCGCGCCCACGTCACGACCAAGCAGATCCAGTGTTCTGCGTGCCATTCGCTCGGGAATTCGCCCGGAGTTGCCGCGACGACCTTCGACAAGCCGCATCCCGACCGTTGCGTGTCGTGTCACGCGGAACAAGGGGCCATCCGGCACGCGCTCGACGAAGCCGCGGCCACTCGCGGGCCCGGCTCTCCGTCGGACTGCATGGACTGTCACCAATTCGCCCCGAGTGCAGCCGCTCTGGCGAAAATGGCGCCGCCGTCGCAGATGCATGCCAAGCGCGAGCCACTGGCGTCACCTGACGCGGGGCCGCGGCCCCGTACCGAAGCTTGGCAACACTGCACGCGCTGTCACGGGGTCGATGCTGACGATCCCGCCGCCCTCAAGACCCATCGCTTTGCGGATTGTAGCCAATGCCACACACCGCACGGAGAATCGCTGGCGCGGCCGGCAGCGTGCGAAACCTGCCACGCTGGTATCGAACGCAACCATGGTGACTCGACGCTGGCCGTCAGTGAGTGCACGACCTGCCACTCGAAAATGCATGCGTCCAAGGCGCTTGCCGCCCTCGAATGCGCCGAATGTCATGGGAGAACGCAGCCGGCGATCCCCGCTACGGCTGTCTTCGAACCGGGACACGACGCTTGCACGACGTGCCATCAGGCTCACCGCTTCGACAGGCAAAGCGCGCTGGCGTGCACTTCGTGCCATCAACAGGTTCATACCCTCGGTGCGTCGAAAGGTCCGGCCCATGCCGCATGCGGCAACTGCCACGCGCCCCACGCTGTCGGTGGTGCCAGCACGTCGTGTGCCAACTGTCATCGCGACCTGGGCAACGATCACCCACCCGCACCTCGAGCCACCGAGTGCGGCACTTGCCATCGCATTCACGCAACGAGCGCGGCGCTCGGCTCCTCACACGGAGCCGATGCACACGGTGACGTTGCCGTGCCGTGCAGCAATTGCCACGAGCAGTCCGTCCACGACGGCGTGAGTCACGCAGCGGGCCTGCAGTGCGTCAGTTGTCACCGCCCCCATCACTTTCGTCACGACGTGTTCGGAGGCGAGGTCTGCGAGTCTTGCCACTCGCGGGAACGTGAGTTGGTCGGGGGCGTATCGGGACACGCCCAGTGCAAGGGGTGTCATGCTGGAGATGTTCACCAGTTGGGGATGCCGGCACGGAGCTGTTCCGAGTGTCACGACAGAGTGTCGGTTGGTGTTCGTCCGGGCCATGCGTCTTGCGCCGACTGTCACGAGCCACATTCCGGTACCGGTGTCAAAGCGTGCGCTGACTGCCACGCCCTCGAGTTCAGCACCGCCCCCGCTGGCCACCAACAGTGCGGTCGGTGTCACGAGGGGCATTCGGGTAGACAGCTCCCGGCAACATCCTGTGACTCGTGCCACCAGGTTCAGAGTGCGGGATTGCACGGCCAGTTGCAGGGCGGCTGTGGCCAGTGTCATCGAGCGCATGGGCCGTCGTCGGGGCCTGCCATGCCGCCTCCCTGCACCTCCTGCCATCAGCGAAAAGAACTGCCAGCTCTGCACAAGGCTCCACATCACGCCCAGTGCAACCAATGCCACTCCGGTCACCAGAAGAGCTTGCCAGACCAGCGAGGTACCTGTTTGAGTTGTCACACTCAGCAGGTAAATCATTACCCTGACGCGGTTAGTTGTTCGAGCTGTCACCCATTCGCGGGATTGTGAATCGCGTGCTGAGGCGGACCCGTTGGCTCGATCAGCTCAGACGCCCAGAGCACCGATCAGCTTGCCAGTGCACGGAAATGCCCAGAAGAATCGCCCCAGCGGGGGTGGGGGCGTTTTTCGGGGCCATGTTCGGGCACTCTTGCTCGCAGCTCTAGGTTGTTGATTTGTCGCGGCAATCAACATGATTGCCGCTCTGGCGGTAGGGGGACCTTGCCCGTTTCTGGATGACGGCGATTGGCCAGGGCGATTCTGAAGTGCGGGGTGACGGCTTGTATCTGGGTCCACATCGCGTCACCGTCGACTTGCGCGCCGGAGGTGCTGACCAAGACCACGCGTTCCGTTTCGAAGAGTTGAAAGAAGTGCGTCATCGTTCCCGACGCGAGCATCAGTCGCTGTGCGACGCCCGTGTCATGCTTCGTGCCGTTCCTAGCCGCGAGGCTCAGTCGCGTCGCCTCCGAAGCAAACATCCCGACAGCAACGCGGACGACACTACTCCAGCGGAGTGCGTCGTTCAGGCCCGGGCGCTGATGGGCCGCGATCAGGTGCTGGTCGACCAGATCGACCAGGGCCACAGCCCGACAATCCGTGGTGTCCCCACAGAAGCCGATGCACAAGCGCTGCAGTGGCGTCACTGGTAGCGCGTTCCCGCCAGTCGCTGTCGCGCCGAACGTGTCTTCGGCGAGTGAGGTGGGGCCGTCGAATCTCGAGCTGTCGTTCATGAGAGTCCTTCGCGTCGCATCCCGATCGGTTGGAGCGCTTCTTCCCATTACGGACGCCCCCCGAGGCGCATGGCTGCCACAGGTAAAATCGTCGACCAATTGCCGAACATTTGTCGTTCAGTTGCAGTGGCTCAGGACGGGCAGCAAAGTTGCGGGGTGGAAACTAGTCAACGTTGCGGGGAAACGCGTTGAGGGCGTGTGGCGAACGGAACGATGAGTGCCACTTCAGACAATCAAAACCAACTAGCGAGGTTTGACTAATTGTCGTGTTCATTGCGCGGCGTTGGCCGCGTCCTCGCGACTGAGGAAGAACGTAACCTCGCCATCGACGTGGCGTTCGGGATGTGTGAATTCGTCGGACCCATCGATGTTCTTGTGGCAGTCGCCGCATGAAGCATCGTCGGGGTGTGGCGCAGGTGGCGGCATGCCGTGGCAGCTGTCGCAAGTGACTTGGCTTCCGTCGACGATGGTCCAGTCCGGCGAGGTGTGCGTGCCACCAGAGGGGCGCCCGCCCACGAAACTGCCGCCGTGGCAGAACGTACCCGAGCACTTACCCGAGTCGTAGCGGGGGGCGGCTCGAAACGCTCGGGCCACGCCTGCAAACGTCACTTCGGCGGGGAGGAGCGTATCGATGTGGCCCGGTGATGTGGTCGAAGTCGGCACGGCGTGGCATTCCTCGCACTGAAGCGAGCGCGCCCGGCCGCTCGTGACGAGATGAGCCTCATGGGCTCCAACACCACGCGCCGTCGTTCGTTCGTTGCCCAACGTATCGCGAGGAGGAGCCCCCTGCATCTCGCTGGTCCCGTGGCACGATGCGCAATCGCCCTCGGTCTTGTCGTTCACCTGAACGACTCCGTCGACGTGCAGGGAGCGTTCGGCGATCCGCAGCTGTCCTTCGTCGTCCGTGGCGACAACGGGGCTGTGGCAGAGGCTGCAGTTCTCTACGACGGGGTGGGGCGCGGCTGGTGGCATCCCGTGGCAACCATCACAGGCCAACGTTCCCGCTCTGGTCCAAGCGGGGCTGGCGGAGTCGTCGTTGTTTGGTCCGTGGCACCAGGTGCCGCTACACGTCGCGCTTTGGCGATGCCAGGTCGCTCGGGTGAGAGCGTCGGCAGTCGCTTGAGCTCCGCCTGCGAAACGAACTTGGACCCCGTTGCCGTCGAGGTGACCGTCGGCGCGGACCTCGTTTGGCACTGGGTGGCATTCTTCACACGCCAGGGCGCGGCTGTTGGCACCGCCCGTCAGGTGAGCCGTGTGCGCGCCGACACCCGACGCGGAGGGATCGAGTTGCCCAGAGAGATCTGGCGGAGGGGCGGGATCGTCATCGTGACCGTGACAGGCGCCGCACTTTGGCTCCTCCTGTTGGATCGTGCCATCGACGTGCAGCGCCGGGTTGATGAAGCGGCGCTTTTCGTCGATGACCTCGCCGTGACAGGTCGAGCAGTCGTCTGCTCGTGGGTGAGGTGACGGTGGCGGCAAATCGTGGCAACTGCCGCAAGTTTCTTCCGCCGGCTTGGGTAGTGTCCACACTCCCGATGCACGGCCGTGACAGTAGGTGTTCGAACAGCGCTGAGACTGAAAGTCGTAGCGGGGGGCGGGGCCATCTCCTGCCTGCGCGAGCTTGCCGAACACCAGCTCGGCGGGTGGCGGCGTGTCGTAGTGGTCTGGCGCGTCGTTTTCTTCAGGAACGACGTGGCACTGTTCACAAGAGACCGCGGCATGCGTCTCGGTAGCAATCAAGTGAAGGGCGTGGGAGCCGACTCCAGGGTAACGAACACCCGTGTTCCCCTTCAGATCGGCGCCCGGCGCCGATGCGGTCAAGGCGTCGGTGTCGGGATCAGCACTGCCGTGGCACTGTGTGCACTGATTCTGGCGAGCACTGGTGTCATCGTCTCGGCGCTGTAGGCAGCTGCTGAACGTCACGAGCAAAACTGCGGCAGCCGCGGGGCGAAACGCCCATGCCAGCGCACTCCGACACGACCTGCCCCTTGGCGTGAGCGCTTTCGAACTGGCGCGAGCGGAGTGAGGGCGTTCAGCGGACATGGCAGTACCGGCACATGCGTCTGTCGTCGGGGCGCGCCGTCCACGTACCGCGCGGATGGGGGTTGCCGCCGCGACCTCCGACTTGATGACAGGTGATGCAGTTGGTGGCAGGACCTTGGTCGTGACAACCCACACAAGACAGCAAGTCTCGTCGCGCGGCCCGACCGTGAAAGTTCAGTGAGGCGGGGTTGCCCGTAGCCCAGCCCGGTGGATGAGGGTTGATGGCGCCCAGCGCATTGGCGCTGACTCCGCGCTCGAGGTGGCAGCTGTCACAGCTCGGAGCATCGTGGCACGTGAGGCATTTGCCTGGCTGAGAGCGCGCTTCGAGCGCGTGCCGGGTCAGAAAGTCACCGGGATGGGTGAACTGTCGTTCGATGGCATCGGGGCGTCGCAACTCGACGAGGCTGCGCTGGTTCATCGCGTGACAGTCGTCACACTGCTGTTGGGTGTGGCAGGAGTTGCACAGTTGGGCGTCGCGCAGGGCGTCGTTTCCGTGGTGTCGCGCGAACGTTTGGTCGTGGGCCAGAAACGTGCGCGGAATCAGCTGCTCGACCTCACCGGGCGCATGACAAGGTTCACACTTGGCCTCTGCGAACTGTCGTTCGTGCTCGTGGCATTCGAAGCAACGAGCCATTGGAGGGAACAACTCGCTGGAGTCGCGGACCGCACCGCTGTGGCAGGGCACGCATTGCCCCAAGATCGCGTCCATCTTCAGATGTCGCTGATGATCGAAGCGAATGCCATGGGCAATTGGCGTGGGCTCGAGTTCACGGCGCGCGGAGCGTGCGAGCAGCGCCGCCGATTGATCGCGGTGACACCCTTCGCAGCGCTCGACCGCAGGTCTGCGGGGTGGCCGTCCTTTCAACTCGACGACGTGTGTCGACTCGGCGAGAAGCGTGCCCTGTGGCTCCGGCGCGGTTCGGAGCGAATACTCCCGATGGCAACTGCTGCAAGTCAGGCATTCAGGTTTTCCCGGGGCGCCGCAGTCGAGCTTGGCCAGATGCAATTCGTGGGGAAAGCGCGTGTTGGGCCGTTCGTGGCACGCGAGCAGCGCTGACAAGATGACGGCCACCAGCAGCGCCCAGGTAGCGCACCGATCTGCGCGCCCAAGCGCGGAATCGCCGGCCCGGTCGACAGGCTTCATCGCGTTCCCCGCCACAAGTCGCCTCGGATGGAGAACCGCAGCAACGTTTGGAGGTCACTGCGTGCGTAAGGTGTCTGCGCGAGTGAACCGCCCCAGCTTGCCTGCCAGACGCTGCTGCGCGACCAGACGAGGTTGGCCGCGTAGACGTTGGAGCTGTGCCGTTCGTTGATGGGACGGTCGTACCAGTAGGCGTAGACTTCGCCGACGACTCTGAGCGGCACCAAGACGCGTTTGCTCAGCGTCGTTCGTAGTGCGTGATAACCGCCGCTCGCCAGGTGAACCCGCGAGTACCCGAGAGTGATTCGGGTCGTTCGTCCTCGATCGACGAACGCGCCCACACGCCCGCGAGCTCGGGCGCCGAGCTCCCCGCCCGCATACCATTCGACGTAGCCGTGCCCGCTGAGGTCGAGGTGCGACCAGGGTTGGTAGGTGGCGCTCAGCCCCACTTCGTCGAAGCCTGACGTGTCGAACACGCTCAACACCGACTGCCGCGCCAGGAGAAGGCGTGGCTCCGTATGCAAGTACTCGACACTGGTCGACCACCGTTCAGCTGGGACGAAGTCGAGCCACGTTCTCGCTGTTGCGATCCACCAGCTGTCGGTGTCCACGACGACGTCTGCCGTCCAGTCGAGCTGCTCACTGAATGCCAGCGACGCTGATCCGCCCAGATCTCGACGTTCGAGCGCTCGTTCGGCGTGCTGTTGGTGGAAGGAAAGCGCAGCAAAGAACGTGGAGCCGCGCGACAATTCCGAACGTGCGCCGAACAGGAAACTCCCCGCCCTGGAGGGATCGCCCAACGTTTCGCGATCGATGGTGAGGGAGTCGGCGGTCGCGCCGAGGTAGTAGTACCCTGGGCGATCGTCCCAGCGGGGCAGCACGGTGTATCCGGCATATGCTTCTGCGCCCAAGCGCCACGCGCCTGTGAGCATCGTTCGAAAACCACCACGTGCACCGTCGAATCGTGCGTAGCGGGCGGCGCCCCCCGTCGCTGTTTGTCGACCCAGGATAACGAACGCAGGGCCCCACGTCTGGCGTACCCATGCGGACGTGATGTCGAAGTTGAGTCGCGTTTCGTATCCACGATCCAGGAACTGCCCATTGGCCCAGCCAGAAAGCTCTGCGCTCAGGCTTTCGCCGTCGATGGCACTCGGGAGATCGTGAGCCGAGACCGACCAGTATTCCGTGATTGGTATCAACGTGTCGGTTGCGACGAGGGCTCCGCCTGGGCCCGGTAACAGTGCGCGCTGAAAAAGTCGCAGCGTGGTTTCGGAACGCGCGTTGACTCGCGGCGTGGGGGGCGAGTCGTGGTTGAGCCCCCACTCGGCGCGCGCTGGCGTGATGAGAAAAGATGCGAGTCCCAGGCCCACGAGCGCCCGTTTCGCTGAGCTCGAGCGGATTGATTCCGAGCGATTTGGGTGCAAGCTTTGCGCTTGCCGCTCGAACAATCGTTTGAAGAGCGCGCTCACCATGGGTCCGTCTCGCGCGCCGACGGAACAGCGCAGTCATTCAGTAACGTAAGCGAGGGTCGGTCAGCTAGCGAAAATTTATCGCATCGAAAATTGTCGATGCGCTAATCCTGCGCACGCCATCGTCGAGTCGTGTCCGCATCGTGTCACGAGCGCTACGTCACAGTGTCCTTGTCCGTTGCTGCGTTTTTGGTGTTGTGCCGCGACCGCTTGCTAGAGATCTCCACGTTGAAATGATAGAAGCGCGAGCATGTTTGCTCTCGACTCTCTTCGATCCGTGATGCGAAACGACGCTGCTGCGATCCCCAGCTGGGGTCGTGTTTTGCAGCGTGGAATCCTCACGTTGGCGTTCGTGCTGGCAATTCCTCTCGGCGCCTGTTCGGGCGAGGACGGTGCGGATGGTGAACAGGGGCCGCCCGGTCCCCGCGGTGACGCGGGCCCGCAAGGGGAACAGGGGGAGCGGGGAGAAAAGGGCGACAAGGGAGAAAGAGGGGCTCCCGGTGCGGCGACGATCCGCGACGGTGGCGCGCCCGGCCCGGTGGGACCGGCAGGGGAAGCGGGAGCACCAGGGCAACCGGGCCAGCCAGGCCAACCAGGGCAGCCCGGGCAACCAGGAGATCCCGGGGTTCCAGGTAGCGAGGCAACCTTCGTGGGCATCGGCCTGAACCTGAGCATCGACGAGGTCACGATCGATTCCGATGGACTGGCGGAAGTCGACTACACGATCACTGACAGCGACGGCCGACCGCTCGATCGCGAGGGACGTTTGACCGAGGGAGCTGTCACGGTGAACTTCATCCTGTCGTGGTTGGGACAGGACGAGAACGGCGAGTCGACGCACTACACCGCGTACACGCTTCGTGAGCAGACCAGTCCGGACACCAACTCGACCGAGTTGCAGTCGAGCACCGACGCCGATGGGATGACCGTGTCCATCGCACCGGGGCAGTACCGCTACTCGTTTGGGACGGAGATTGACACCAGCGGTCGAGAAGACAAGACGCACACGGTCGGCATTTACGCGACACGCGATTTCCGTGGGCTACGCTACGTCGCGAACGAGGCGTACTCGTTCGTGCCGAATGGCGATGATGTGACGAGCACGTTGGACGTCGTCACCACCCAGGCGTGCAACAATTGCCACGGGCGACTCGAGGCGCACGGTGGTTCTCGCCGTGGAATCGAAACGTGCAGTCTCTGTCATACCCCTCAGAACTCGATTGATCCCGACACTGGCAACAGCTTCGACCTGCAGGTGATGATCCACAAGATTCACATGGGGGCCAACCTTCCCAGCGTACAGATGGGAGCGCCCTATCAGATCGTCGGTTACCGGCAGTCGGTGCATGACTACAGTCACGTCGAGTACCCAGGAGAGATTGCCAACTGCGGCGCATGTCACCAAGGCTCGCAAGGGGCTCGTTGGGAGTCGCGCTTCAGCATTGCAACGTGTAGCTCGTGTCACGATCGGATCTACTACGACGACCCTGCCACGCTGCCGGAAGACTTCACGCCACACCCAGGCGGGCCGCACAACGAGGACGAGTGCGTCGTCTGCCATACCGATACTTCCATCTCCCCGGTCTGGGAGCGACATCTGACGCCGGTGTCGGATCCGGCTGCGCCCGAACTGGTCATCGAACTAACGTCGATCTCCAATACGTCTCCCGGGCAGCAACCCGACTTGACGTTCTCCGTCGCGCTCGACGGGGACCCGTTGGACATCATCGCCGAGCCGATGGATCGGTTGCGCATGCTCATTGCGGGGCCCAACAGCGACTACGCGACGTTCTTCCGCGAAGACATTCACACCGCGCCGGAGTGCGATGCAGCCGTGACGCGACCTTGTGTATCGACGAGCGGCACGAGCTTCGTCTTTCATGCGGCGACGGTGATTCCTGCCGAGGCCACGGGAGCCTACACGGTGGGTGCCGAGGGCCGCATCTTGATGGGAGAAGAGCGTATTGCGGCGAAGAACCCGCAGCTCGCATTTGCCGTGACCGGAGCTGTGACTGAACGCCGTCAGGTCGTGACAGAAGAACAGTGCAACACGTGCCATCAGGATCTGGCGTTCCATGGCGGCACGCGGCGGTCGGTGCAGTACTGCACCATGTGCCACAACGCGAATCTGGTGGAAGGCGAAGCGGAAGAGGGAGACGTCGACTTCGTCGCGCATCCCGCTCATTTCAAGGACCTGATCCACCGTGTCCACGCCAATGCTGGCTACCCTGATAGCCTCAGCAACTGTGGTCATTGTCACGTGGAGGGCTCCACCGAGCTTCCGCTGGCAAACGACCTGTTGCCGAGCCGCGCAGAAGTTCAGACCTGTACGGAGGATGCCGGCGTGGACGAGGACGAGGATTGCCTGCCGGAGGAACTGCAGATCACCGAGGTCATTGAAGTCCCGGCTCAAGCCGCGGCGTGCACGAGTTGTCACAGCGCGCCTGCTACCGGCGCACACGCGGAGGTCAACACCACGGCAGCAGGAGTCGAGAGCTGCGCGACCTGCCACGGCCCGGGCAGTGGCAACGACCCAGCGCTGTACCACATGCGCAGTCCCTGAGGCGCCCGGTCGACAGAGTCGACATTCGGACGCCGTTGCATCCTTGCCAGCTGCGTCGCTCGTCGTGACTCACCGCGGCGGTCGACCGAACGTCTGCGTCCAGTACGTGCGGTTGTTGCCCGAGGCGAGTCCCACGCCGAAGTCTTCGAACTGCGGGTTCATGATGTTCTTGCAGTGCCCCTCACTGTTCATCCATTGGTCCATCACGGATTCCGGGGTCGAGCTGCCCAATGCGATGTTTTCGCCCGCGTTGGAGAAGTCGTACCCAGCCTCGTTCATCCGTTCGAACGGGCTCTGTCCTTCCGGCGAGTCGTGATCGAAGTAGTCCCGAGTGGCCATGTCGAGCGAGTGAGACCGGGCAGCGCACAGTAGCGATGTGTGAAACGTCAGTGGCGTCGTGGCCGCGAGCTGTTGACCGCCGCAACGCGCTCCGCGGGCCCGCTCTTGGTTCACGAGATCCAGCACGGCACGTTCGGCCTCCGCCTGTTCGGGCGTCACGGTCTGCCCGTCACACGCGACCCTCGCCGTGTCCGCGACGCGTTCGGGGCCCGTGTCCGGGGCGGCGGTGCCGGGCCCCTCATCCGCGTCCGAGCAGGCACTCGACACGGCGCAGACAACGCCGAGCAACGACGCCCACCGGAGTCGCGGTGGGCGCGCGCCGCTCACGGGTCGATCGCAATGCCCCACTTGGCCCCCAAATAGGCTTCGACCAGGTCGCGCTCGGCCGTGTCCAGTGCTCGGGCGAAGAACAAGACCTCGCCGACGTCGCCCGCGAAAGCATATTCTCCGGCATCGCTGGCGCCGAGCGCCGCCCGTTCGGGTGTGGAGTCGAGCGGGTCCACCATGGCTGAGTTTGCGCCGACTGGTGCGCCGTCGAGGTAGGCGTCCATGACTGCGTCGGCGTAGCTTGCGTTCCAGATATACGGTGTGTCGACGACGGGTGTGCCAAAGCTGACTGCTTGGTAGTCGTTGGCGAAGCTGCTCACGATCGCCGTCTTGTATTCTGCAACTGAGTGGCCATACGTGAACTGTGCGTGGACACCTTCGAGGACGCCGTTGTTGAAGATCGTCGTCAGTTCGCTACCAGGTGCGACTGAGCTTTGCCAGACGACCCAGAGGTCATACTCGGCGGGGTCACTCAGATTTGGTCCCAGTAGCACGTCGTTGCTCCCGTCGAAGCGGACCACGGCGTTGCCTCCCACCTGGTTGGTCACCAGCTGTGGGCGGGCCGCGGAGGTGGTTTGGACGAAGTCGTTGTGGTGGGCGGAACGATCGGGCAGGAGTGACACTGCGCCAGACTGCTCCTTGATGGCTTCGGTGAAGCTTGCGTCCAGCCACACGAGCAGGTCGTCCGTCGCCACGGGAAGCTCGACTGACGTCGTTTGGAATTCCCATTCACCGAGCGAAATGCCGGCAAAAGGTTCGCCCGCCGTGCCGACGACCATTCCGGCCTCGACCATCACCGAGTAGCTCGTATCGCCGGCCAGAACGCCATCGATGTCCACCGTCATGCGTTTACCGGACACCTGCACCCGTGAATCGCCCGCCGAAACCGTCTCGAACACGGCGCTGGTGTTCGCATCGACGATTTCGAACGCGCCACTTCCCAACGCGATCGCGGCATCGAAGGTCAGCGAGAAGTGCGTTGCGGTGCTCACGTCCGGCGCGCTGGGCGCTGGGGAGATGGCCGTGATTTTCAACGGGCTCGGAGGGGGGATGTTGCTCGATCCGTCTGGGGCGCTTGGCGCCTGCCCGTCGGGCGTGGTTGTCGGCTGAGGGCCGCTGTCAGGGATGGACGGTTGTGGTTGGGTCGTCGCCGGAGCGGCGTCCATGCGGGCGGTCGTCGAGGCGTCGGGGATGTCGCCTGAAGGCGGGTCGCCCCCAGTGTCCGGGGGGTCGGAAGGGCCGGGGCCGGCATCTGTGGGCTGGGTGTTTGGAGGCGGCTTGGGTTCGTTGCTGGGTGTCGTGGGAACAGTACCCGTGCCGCTGTCGACTTCCACCGGACTCTCCGTGCCGCCCGCGTCGACAGCCGGTGGCGTTTCGTCGGTGGGGGACGGGTAGTCCAGGCCGGACTTGCAGGCGGTCGTGCAGAGGTTCGCGAGGGTCGCGATGATGGCCAAGCAGGGCCAAAGATGACGTTGCATGTGATCCGTTAAGCGTTGCCGTCCAATGACGGTCTTGCCAAGCGTAGCGGAATCCAGCGGCGCGGCGAGCCGGAATGAGGCAGATCCTTCTACGCCGATTTGTCCGTTCGCGGTGGGCATCGCAGACGTTCCGCATGCCGCCTTCGGGTGCGCGTGACACCGATTCTGAGAATCGCGCGACGCCATTCGCGAGATGCGCGGATTGACTGAGATCGCACTGCGCGCCTCCCACAAGGTCCCATCAGGTCCTTCAGGGTGCGACTCACTTCGCGACTTCCGGGCGAAATGACGTTCCTCAGATCGGGTGTCAGTTGAATCGGCCCCGGCAAAGCTGGCGAGGCGTGCTCACCGTCTGGAGGTGTGTGCTCGTGCGTGCTACGGCCTCCGACATGGAAATCGTAGACATCGAGGTTGGCAGCGGTGACGAAGCCGTTGCGGGTAAGGTCGTCGCTGTTCACTACACGGGGACGCTCACTGACGGTCAGAAGTTCGACAGTTCGTTGGACCGCGGTCGACCGTTCGAGTTCCCGCTGGGCGCGGGGCGCGTCATCAAGGGGTGGGACCAGGGTGTTGCGGGGATGAAGGTTGGAGGTAAACGAAAGCTCACGATTGAACCGGAGCTTGCATACGGTTCGCGTGGAGCGGGCGGTGTAATCCCACCGAACGCAACGCTGGTCTTCGAGATCGAATTGCTCGAAGTGCGTGCGTAGCGTTGGGAGAGCCGATCCTGGCGGTCTCGGGGAGGGCGGAGCTGTAACTGGACGAGTTGAGCTCCGAACTCCAGACCCGCCCGCTGACGCGGAGCCCGCGCAACGGAATCGCCGGTTCGGCGCAAGCCCACCTTCCAGAGCTGCATTCGGGCTCGCTTGGGCGCAGCGCGGTGTCCCGGGTTACAGCGTCAAGCACTGCTCGATGGCATCGACGTTGGGGGCGCGCATCGCGCATTCGAACTGGGAACGGCGGACCCGGCTCGCGCACGCGTCGAACTCGTAACGAGGATCCCGTCGAGCAACTTCTCGCGCTGCAGCCTGCTTTTCAGCGATGAATATGCGGGACGCATCTGGGTGTTCGTCGAGAACGAGCTTCGCCGTGTAGTGATCGAGCAACTGCACACATTCGTCGTCGGTCAGCGGTGCCGCGCAAGCGGTGATGAAGACGACAACCCCGAGCACGCAGTTCCAGGAGAAACCAGAGGGGGCCGCGGATGGCGTGGCGACCAACAGCGTGGAGATCAACCGCGCTGTACTCAGTTGAAACATTCGTCGACCACCTGCCGGCCCGTGGTAGCTTTCTCCACGCACCGCAGCGTCTCGTCGGAAATGCGGCGGCCCACGCACTCTTTGCGAGTTGCCTCGTCGAAGGCGCGCTTGGTTCGCTGAACCTGCGCTTCGACTTCCTCGGGAGCCGAGACGTGCGCCGCAGCGAGCTCCAACTCGGTGATGCGCGTCAGGATACGTTCGCAGTCCTGTTCGGTTGCGGGACGGCCGCAGCTGACGAGTCCGCACGCCAGCGCTACGGCGAGGACAGATCGCCTCCATCGCGGGAGGGTTGTAGCGTTGGTGGAGTCTTGCATTTCGGGTAGATAGGCCAGTTGAGGAAGGTGGGCGGATGCGGATCGCCGTCCGTCAGCCGTATTGGAACGTCGTCGACGCGGTCCAGACGGCTCAACCATTCGGCGCAGCTTGTCGTTTGGTGTCTACTGCCGCAAGTCGCAATTGGCTAGCATGGCTTTGGGCCTGTCCTGGACGGCTGTACAGCTACTGCTAGATTGGTTCATGGTGCGAGCGTCGACCAGCCCCGAGGTGTTGTTGGAGAAGGCTTTGATGGCCGACTCCGCGAGGGCGCGCGCGAAATACGCAACTCGGGGTCTGAGCCATCCCTCGTTGGAAGTCGACACGCAGGCGATGCTGTTGCGTCAGCTATATTTGGCTCACCTGGAGAGTGAGCGCTTCGACGAGGCCCGCGCCGTCGCCGAGCAAGCCATCGCACTCGGGGTTCTGGTGGAGCCGGCCTACCACGACGCCGCGCGGGCTTGCATCGCAGTGGGCGATCTGCGTGGAGCGGTCGGCCACTTGCGGATGGCCTCACGGCGCGCCCCCGCTCATCGCCGGTCACTTCACCTGTGGACGTTGGGCAGGGTGTTGTTTTTCGAGGGGCGCTACTCGGAGGCGCTCGCCGCATTCACTCGAGCGCTGCGTTGGGCCACCGAGAATCAGGCGCTCTACCGGGCTCACGTCGCTCTGGCGCGGCGACACCGAGGTGAAGACGTGGATTTACGCCTCGCCTACGAAGCTCTCGGAGCGTCGTCGCCACTGCCGCTTTATGCCGAGTTTCTGGGCGCCCAACTGCTTCGGTTTCTCGGCGAGCCGCGGCTTGCGATCACGCTGTTGCGCCAGTTTCTCAAGCAAGTCGCGGACGCGCCGCTCGAGGTGTCGGTTGGCCTTCTAGCCGAAGTTCGCCTGGCCCGCTCGTGGTTGGATGCCGATGTCCCTCGTATGGCAGATTGACGCTCCCCCGAGGCGTGCTGACACGCGCCGTACCGCACCTCTTTCCCTGCGCAAGGCCCGCCTCGGCTTGTCGAGTTCACCCCAAGCGTGCTTGGTTTCGCCCCGAAAATGACCCTCCGACCTTTCGAATCAATGGTACGCCCGAACGTCGCAGCGGCGATGCGGCTCGTCGTCTGGGCTTTCGTCGCTTCGACCGCGCTGGGCTGGCCCTCGACGGCATGGGCGTCCGATGACGGCGTTTTCACCGATGCGTTGGCGCGAGGACCCGTGTTCGTGGCTCTGGCCGCTTTCGGCTTCGGAGTTCTCGTCAGCCTCACACCATGCGTCTACCCGATGGTTGCGATTACCGTCAGCGTGTTTGGCGCCAAGGAGTCCCAAAGCAGACTTCAGTCCTTTGCGTTGTCCGGGGCGTTCGTTCTCGGATTGGTCGCGATGTTCACTCCACTCGGCGTCAGCGCAGCTCTGACCGGTAAAACCTTCGGCGCGGCGCTGTCGAACCCCTGGGTAGTGGCTGCGCTCAGTGGAGTGTTCTTGCTGCTGGCGCTGAGTATGTTTGGCGCCTTCGAGCTGGACTTGCCGAACGGGTTGAAGAACCGACTTGCGGGTGCGGGCGGCAGCGGATATCTCGGCGCTTTCGTATTGGGTTTGGTTTGCGGTCCGATTTCCGCGCCCTGCACGGGGCCGTTCCTCGGCGGTCTGCTCACGTGGATCGCGCAGACTCAGAGCGTTGGTCTCGGCACGGCCACGATGGTGTTTTTCGCCCTCGGTTTGGGAATGCCGTTCTTCTTGGTTGGCGCTTTCGCGATGCAGCTGCCGAAGAGTGGTCGTTGGATGGTTCACATCAAGAGTTTGATGGGCATCATTCTCGTGGTCGTCGCGCTGTACTTCTTGGGTAACGCGTTTCCCGTGTTGCGCGCGTGGACCCGTCCCGGAGCGTTGTTCTTCGGCGCCAGCGGGGCCGTCGTGCTGGTCGGCATCGCGTTGGGAGCGGTGCATCGGTCCTTCGAAGGGACCGAGCTTGGCGAGCGATTGTTCAAAGGTGCGGGCGTCGTGCTGGTGTGCCTTGGCGGTTTTGCGATGATCAGCAGTGCCACGACGCCCGAGCGCACCTTGACGTGGGAGCACGCCAGTGACGAACAGGACCTGTGGACGTTGGTCGTCGACACCCGGGCGCGCGCCAAGGCGGAAGGCAAACCGGTGTTCATGGATTTCACGGCGGCTTGGTGCGCAGCCTGCAAGGAAATCGAGAACGTCACGTTCCCCGACGAGCGTGTTCAAGTGGCGGCGGGCCGTTTCATCTCACTCAAGATGGATATGACGGACGACAGCGATCCCGCCGTCGAGAAGACCTTCAAGGAGTTTGCGATTCGCGGCTTGCCGACGTTGATCCTGTTCGATTCGTCCGGCGCCGAGGTGCGGCGCTTCAGCGACTTCGTCGAGCCCGACGAGCTGGCGGCGGCGATGCAGGCGGTGAACTAGTCGGCCGAGCGCGATTGCTGGGCAGTTTCTTCTCGGGTCCCGGTTTCGACTGTGTTCGGCTCGTCCGAGCCGGTGTGAGCAACGCTGACGATGGCCATCACTTGCGCTCCCGCCGCTGTCAGTGCCCGCGTGCAGGCAATGGCTGTCGTCCCGGTCGTGACGATGTCGTCGACGAGCACCACGTGCTGGCCGCGCAGTCGAGGTGAGGCGACAAACGCATCGACCAGATTCGCGCGCCGTTCACGTCGCCCGAGGGAGCTCTGTTGTGCTGTTTCGACAATGCGACGCAGTCCGGTAGGGGAGCATCGAGCGCGCGCGTGTCGCGCCAAATACGCGCCGAGCAGAGCTGCCTGATTGTAGCCGCGCGCGGCCAACTTCAGTGGGTGAAGCGGTACGGGAACGAAGTGAACGCGCCCGTCCAGTTCGTTCCAAGGTAGATGACCGTGTAAAGTGGTTGCCAGCCTGCGGGCGAGTTCGGGGCGGTCCTCGAACTTGAAACGTCGCAGTGCCACAGCGATGGGGCCGTCGTAAGGGGAGCACGCCCACGCCGGGATACCTCCGATGCTGCGCTCGAGCGTTTCGACGGTTCCGACGGACAGGCAATCGGGGCAAAGCAGTTGATCACGGGCGAGCCAGGCCGCGCAGCTGGCGCAGGCTTCGGGCGCCAACTGCCACAACAGTTGCTGCCACATACGAGCGATGCGAGACATGCACACGGTTCGACCCAGGCACACGCCGGTTGCGTGTCGTTTCGCCGGGGAGCGGGAAACGGAGGCTTCGCCCCTCGCGAAGCGGTTGATGCAGTGTGTCGAAGGGCTCGTCGAGACTACTGGATGCCCAACAGCGCTGCGACGCTGGCTTCGTCGGCGGGCGTGAAAGGGTAGTGGTCGAACTCGGAGCTGCTCACCCAGTCGAACGCGTTGACGTTGGCGGGGGTCGGGGAGCCCTCGGTGATCGTGCAGGAGTAGAGATGTAGGTCCACGCAATAGCGCTCGTATTGATGGCTCACGAAGCTGATCAGCTTGCCGACGGTGATACCGACGCCGAGCCGGTGGCGAACCTCTCGCGTGAGCGCCGCAGCGTCGGTTTCTCCGGGCTCGACACGCCCGCCAGGGAACTCCCACATCAGCGGCAGGACCGCAATGGGGCGTCGCTGAGTGATGAGATAGCGCCCTTCGCGCTCAATCACCGCTGCGACGACGCGGATGTGCGGCTTGGTCGGGCCGGAAGATGACATCAACGGGTCCTACCGATCATCGTGCCGAACCTACGTTGCGTCGGTGTTACGACAGATCGACGCGGAACAGCTGTTGCCCCATCAGCAGGATGTCGCCGTTTGCCAGGACGTGCTCCTGACTCAGTCGCACGAAGGTGCCGTTGGAGCTGCCGACGTCGGTCAACTCGAGCTGACCACTCGCGTTGGGGGCGATTCGGCAATGTAGTCCGCTTACGTATCCGTCTTCGGAGAACAGGATGTCGCCACGCTCACGCCCGCAGTGGACGCCGGTCGATGGGATGAGGAACGCGTTGCCCGTCGTGTCACGACCGATGACCAATGCGAGACGCCCCACGTAACCTTCGCGAGGGCTTCCCAGTCGCTCCACGCCGTCAGGAGTGGCCGGGAGTGGTTCGAGCGGTTCGAGCCGAATGATCTCCTGACCGATGCGGAAAACGTCGCCGTACTCCAGTACCCAAGGCACTTGGGGACGCAGTTTGAGATACACGCCGTTGAGCGAGCCCTCGTCGCGCACAATCACCTGTCCCCCTTGTCGGATCAGGCTCGCGTGCCTGGGTGAGAGGTAACTGTCGCCGGAAAAGATGCCGCCCACGTCCCGGCCCAAAGATACCTTGGGCTCGTTGGGGACGCCGTACATGCCGGCTTCGCTGCCATCCGCTCGCAGCGCGACCAGCGAAATGTTGCCAACGGCCGCCGCGTCCACGCCGGGCGGCGGCGCGACCACGGGCTTCGCGGCGCTGAGGTTGTAGCCACAAGCGGCGCAGAAACGGCTCCCGACGCCGTTGGCGTGTCCACACTGAGGGCACTCGACTCCTGCGGCCTGCGCGGGCGCGGCAGGCGCGCGGGTGGCGGACACGGGAGCCATGTTTGGACTCGCCGTCGCGGCAACATCAGCCCGTTTCACGCCTTGAGACGGCGTGTTGGGCGAGAAGGGCTTTGGACCCGAACCCTTGGCGAGTTCCGCACCGCAACCCAGGCAGAACTTGTAGTGGTCTTGGTTGTCCTTGCCGCACTTTGCGCAGTTAATCACTCAATGCCTCCTCTGGACCCGGCGTTTCCGTTCGGTCGGTTCGGAACTTTGTGCCTCGGCGTTCTACGACGGATTGGCTTTTCGGGAAAGACAGCGGCGAATCTGCAACGCAGAATTCCGCACAGTTGCGACCCGGTCGCGTGCTCGGCGAGGAGTACGATGTAGGGGATGAGGGGCTGCTCCCACGCCTCACCGGAACTCAACTCGAAAGTTCCGCCAAGGCCGCGCGGAGCAGATCGCTGATCGGCTCGCTTCCAATTCGGTCTTTCAGGCGAGTAACTGCGGTTTCGGCCTCGGCGGGCTTGTAGCCCATGTTGACCAAAGCCCCCCGGAGACGGCCCTCGTCGTCTGTCGCGTCCACGACCACGCGGGGACCTTCGGCCAGGCCGGCCCCGAGGCGTGGGAGTTTCTCCTTGAGCTCGAGCACCAGTCGCTCGGCCGTTTTCTTACCGACCCCGCTGATCTTGTTGAGGCGCCGCACGTCGTTCCTCGATACGGCATCGGCCAGTTCACTCGGGGGCAGGGCGCTCAGGACTGCCAGGGCGAGTTTTGGGCCGACGCTCGGTAACCCGAGCAGCAGCCTGAAAACCCGGCGTTCGAGGTCGGACGCGAACCCGAACAACTCGAGCCGATCTTCGCGCATGTGGGTGTGAACGAACAGCGAGAGTTCCGGACCGGCTTTGCCCCCTCGGGCTCTGCCGACGGCACCCAACGGAACGGTCAGTTCGTAGCCAACCCCGGACACGTCCAAGACGATCGTGCCATCCACGTCGTCGGTGACCAACTTGCCCACCAATCGTCCAATCATCGCGGCGCGGAGTGTGCCGTTCGCCTGGGGGACTTGCCAGCCCGCAGCGTCGCGACGGAGGGCCGAGAGGAACTTCGCGTGGGCCTTCCGGTCCGGCGGTCGTCACCCCTCGCGGAACGTCGTCTTGCGGTCGCCGCGGCCGGAGAGCTGCCGGCCGGACGCCTTCTTCGGATTTGGGTTCCGAGCCGAGTCGTGTAGAAGCAGCGCGATGTTCCGGACGACTTCGTTGGTCTTGATGGCTCTGCTCCCGCTCGCCTGTGGAGGGTCGGCGAGTGAGACGCCGTTTCCTGAAGAACCCTTGCCCGACTACGTCACCAAGCGCGCCGAGACCGAACCGCCCGGTTCGACCGCACCCACGGACTCGGCCAGCACCCCGTCATCGAAGCCGCTGGTCAGCGCCGAGCCGCGGGGCGACAAGCCGCATCCCGCCGACAAAGGCGATCGCTCGTTGGACGAAGGGGTGCCGCCGGAGCCGGTCGAACTGTCCGAGGACGACGGCTCGAAGCCCAGCACCGCGCCAACCGGCACCAGTGTCAATCCTCAGTCGAGCGCCAAACCCCAGTCGAGCACCAAACCCCAGTCGAGCGCTCCGGCAGCGACTTCTCGTTGAACGGTGAGCGCTCCATCCGGCGGGGTGACGCCGCGTCAACGCCGCTCGCGAAAACGCGATCGGTGAGGGCTGCGCTCAGAATGCGCCGCTGACGCTGAGACCGGCAAACCCCGGCGCAACGTTCGGAAGGATCACCGCGGTTTCGTCAGCCCCGGGCTCGGGTTGGGCGAAGTACCAAATGATCCCGCCAAGCGTGATGGCCGCGCCGGCTCCAGCGACGATGCCCCAGACCAGTTGCCGATCCTGGGCGTCGTTGCCGGCGTTGACGATTTCGGAATCCTCACACATGTCGCGAACCGGGCAAGCGTCGGCGGCATCCGACTCGTCCTTCTTGGCGACGCCCCACATGACGCCGCCCAGAATTCCCGTCGCGGCTCCGACCCCCGCGACGACCAACGGCACGACCGAACGGTTCGAACTCGCGCCGTCGTCGTAGTACTCGGGGAACTGCTCCTCCTGGTCCAACGGGTTCGTCGCCTTGGGCTTCGGCTCCGGCTCGCTGTGAACCTTCGGTGCTGGCGTCGGTTCGACGCGCTGGGCGGCGGCCTCGCGTTCGTCTTGTCGTCGGCGCAGATTATCGATGCGCCGAGAGATGGCCTCGCTCTCGCCCGATTCGGGGTTGCGTTCCAAGTAGGTCTGAAGCGCGTTGATCGCGTGATTGTACTGGTCGTTCAGCTCGTACGCGCGCGCGAGGTTCTTCAGCATCGCGTGGGCGGTGCAATCGCGGCGGTAGGCGTCTTCCCAGAAGAAGATCGCACGTGGATAGTCGGCTTCGTTGAACGAAGCGTTGCCCGCTTGGAACGCACCTTGCGCGCCTTGCATGGACGCTTCGTCAGGTTCTGCATCGCAGGGCGGGTATTGGGGCGGCGTGCTGTCGTCGGGAGTGTTCACCGATGCAGGCGGCGTCGCAGACGGCTCGGCCGCCGCGGGTTCGGTGATGCAAGTTCCCCCTAACGCGACGGCTACAAGAACTCTGAGTATTCTCTCTTTTTGCATCACTGACTCGGGTCGGGGAGCACGGCTCCCGCAGGCTGGGGCTAACCATAGCCGCACAAAGCCGCCGACGACAAGAGAAGCACGTTTGTCGTCGGCGTTCCCCGAGTTCGAGCTGCCCGACCCCGGGGCAGGTCCGACTTCCTGAAGTGTCGTCGAGGCGATTTGGTGCTGCTGTGCGATACGTCCCCACTGGTGTTGCGCCCACTTGGGGCTTGTCTCTCGCGGCGATTCAGAGTCAGCTAGCGGACCGTGAGCGTGATTCACAACTCTCGAGCTGGGGTGTTCCTGCTCGTCTTGCTGATGGCGGTCTTTGCCGTTTTACCGGGCTCGGCCGCAGGGGATCAACGCATCGACGCCATCCGCAAGCGCATGGAGGACGGGTTGGCCCTGTTCGTGGCAGGCAAGGCGCAGCAAGCGGCGGCGCAGTTCGACGCCGGCTACGCGGAGCAACCCTACTCAGCGTTCTTGTTCAACGCCGGGGTTTGCTACGAGAAGTTGGGAAAGTCGTCCGAGGCGCTGGCCCGCTACGAAAAGTACGTCGAAGTCGATCCCGAGGCCCCCGACATTGCCGACGTTCGGGCTCGGATCGCGCGCCTGAAGCAGGCGCTGGGGCCGCCAGAGCCCGAGGTCGACGGCGCGCCACCCCCACGCCGCGCCGCGCCGCCCGACACGGGCAGCGACAGCATGCGCTCGCTGGTCGTGATCGAAACCGAACCCAGCGGTGCGCCTGTCCGGGTCTTCCGCCCGCTCGGGGCCCATCCGCCTCCGTTTCAGCTGGGCGCTTCCAACCCGAGCTGGGCCGAGATCGTCACCACGACCGCGCCGACCTCACTGTCGCTCGGCGTCGGGCTGTATCACATCGTGATCGACGAGTTTCAGGACTTCAACGCCAGCGACACTCAACTTCGCGTTTCGGCCGGTCACGTCCATCACTTCAAGGCCAACTTGTCTCAAGGGGTGTTCATGGCGTTCCTGCGCGTGAGCAGCAACGTTCGGGGCGCGCACCTGTGGCTCGACAAAGTCGACAAGAGCCGGCCTGAATGGGGGACGACGCCCTATGGCGAACTCGTCCCAGTGGGTAAACACAAGATCTTCGTCGAGGCGCCGGGGTTCAATCCGGCTTCGACCGAAGTGACACTCGACGGTGGGGAACGTCGGGAGGTGCAGGTCGAGTTGACCCGCGTCGACCATGGCCTGCTGCTCGTCGACGCTATGGACGCGCCAGAGGCATGGGTCAGCCTCGACGGCAAGTCCGTGGGCCGCTGGGTCAAGGGCGGCCCAGGCCTTGAAGTGAAGGCCAGCGCCGGCAAGCATCACCTGGTTGTAGAAAGTGACGGTCGCAAGGACTTCGATGGTTCGGTCGAGGTGCCACGTGGTCAGTTGCTGCCGCTGCATGTGCGGCTCATCCCGAAGTACCCACGCGGCGCCGCGTGGATTCAGGCCGGCCTCAGCGCAGTCTTGATCGGTGGCGGAATCTACCTGGGCAGCGAAAGCCAGACCATCGAGAAGGACCTGGACGAACAACGACGACTGGGAACCCTCGCCGCAGACGACCCGGACATCGTCAAAGGCAAGTGGTTTGCCATCGGCGCGAACGGTGCTTTCGCCGCCGGAGGGTTGCTTGCCGCATTGTCGACGTGGAACTTCATCAAAGATCCGCTGCCCGACTCGTCGTTGACCGCGGATGAACTGCGTGAGTTCGACGATCCGTCGGCGAGGCGCCCCGTTGCACCGGTCACCCTGCGCCCTCCGACGCGGTTGCTCGAGCCACGTCGAGAGTCCGCCCGTCGCCGCATCGAGGTGTCACCCATCTTTGGCGATGGTTTCGGTGGCGTTGGCTTTGGAGGGACGTTTTGATGGCGCCGACCGGTCATCGACCCCGCGCGCGGCGCTGCAACGTTCCCCGCTCGGGTTCGACCAGGCGCGCCGGGGGGCCGTGGTTCAAGGTGGCCGCGGCGTTGCTCTGGGGACACACCTCGGCGTGCACCTGGGGCCAATTCGACGAGTTCGAGGAGCAAGCGCCGGTGGTCGTTCTCGAAGCATCCAAGGGCGTCAAGTCCGGTTTCGGGCAGTCGCTGTCCAGTGGGACGCACGGCAAGGTCGTGACGCTGTTGGTTGGTGGTACCGCTGGTGTTTCCCAGGCAGCGACGTTTTCGATTGGGCATGGTCAGTCGCCAGGTGGCGATGCGTTGCAGGGCGGATTTTGCGATACGAGCAGTACCCGAATCTCGACCTGCACGTTGGCGGACTCGACTGCGTACGCACGGATCCCCAACGCGGACGGCGACCCTGACATGTGCTTCGCATACGGTTGGGGCGAGGTCATCGACCGGTCTCGAGGGATCATGGTGCGCTGTGCCGATGGCACGGACGAAAGCTTGGGCGCGCCGAGGCGGGCGCGTGACGACTACGACGACGACTTCGAGCGCACGTCTGATCATCAGCCACTGTGGCTCGCCTCCGACCGAAGGGAAGTGCCCCTGCTGCTCGCTGGCGTGCCCAAACAACGCGCAGCGTGGTTTTATCCACCGGGCGAGCGAACGCCGGTCAGTTTGAGCTTGCCTGGCGGCGCTTCGGTACCGGAGTCGTTCGGGGGTGCCGTGGCGGTCGCCGCGCTGGCGGACGAGGCGCGGTTGTTGGCGGTCGCCGCGCCGGAACTCGGGCAGGTCTACCTGTTCACGAGTGACGACGGCACGACGGCGAAGGCCGTCGGGTGTCTCGGTGGCTACGAGGGGTTTGCTCGCACTCTTGCCGCTGGCGACGTCGACGGTGACGGCGTCGACGACCTGGTGATCGCGGACGACGCTTTGGTCACGGTGTTCTCCGGTGCGGCCTTGGCGACTCTACCCGAGGCGTTCACCTCCGCCTGCTCGCTCGGAGCACTGCCAGCGGACTCGATCGTCGTTTCATTCGGTTGTGGCACGCGCGAGACCGTCGAAGGTTGTGCCGACGGATTTGCGGCCAGCGTGGCCGTAGGCGATCTCGACGGTGATGGCGACGGGGAGGTCTTGGTAGGATCCCCTGGCTTGACGGTGCACGGTGTCGAGCGTGCGGGCGCGGTGTTGGTCTACGACGCCGAGGGCGATTCACCTCACGCGCTTTCCGATCTGCTTTATTTGTCGTCCGCCGAAGATGGTGACCGCCTGGGCACGAGCGTAGTGGCGATTCATCAGAACGATCACGATCTCGTTGCAGCGGGTGCACCGGGCGGCAGCAAGGCAGCACTTTTCTACTGCTCGGACTTGATGCGCGATCGAGATCGAACTGGGCGTTGTCAGTGAGCTCGACAACAGGTCACCGAGTCAGAGTCTCTCAACTGTTGCAGGTGCGTGATGCTCCCGGAGCGTAAAGAACAGCTACTGGTCGTCGACGACGAGCCCAACTTGCGGCGTGTGCTTGCAGCTCAACTGGCTCGAGACGGGTACGACGTCCTGATCGCCGCCGATGGTGCCGAAGCACTGGCGACGTTGCGCGACAATCACATCGATGTCGTGATCACCGACCTGAAGATGCCCAACGTCGACGGCATGGACCTGCTTCGGTACGCCCAACAGATGGACCCGCATCTACCAGTCGTCATGATCACGGCCCACGGCACCGTGGACAATGCCGTCGAGGCGCTGAAGACAGGCGCGTTCGATTACGTCACCAAGCCGTTCGATCAAGCCGAGGTGCGTGCCATCGTACGCAAGGCTTTGGAGACGCGACGACTGGCTGCTGGGGACGCGTTGCCTACGTCGGTGGGAGCGGCGGCGAGCGGAGAGTTCGGGCTGGTTGGGCATAGCGCCGAGGTTCGTTCCGTCGTCGAGACCCTGACGCGCGTGGTGGACGATGCAGGGCCATTACTGATCATCGGCGAAAGCGGTACCGGTAAAGAACTGGTGGCCCGCGCGGTCCACGAGCGCTCCGCACGGAGCGACAAGCCGTTCGTCAAGGTCAATTGCGCAGCCATCGCCGGCGATGCGCTCAGTGCGGAGCTGTTCGGAGACGTCCGAGGGTCGTCGACGAAGCCGGGACGTCTCGAACTGGCATCGGGCGGGGTTGTATTCTTGGATGAGATTGGGGCGATTCCGGCGACCATTCAGCACGTATTGTGCGCGGTGCTCCAGACGGGAGAGTTCGAACGTTTTGGCGGTGTCGGTCGGCTGTCTCTCGACGCCCGAGTCGTCGCTGCGTCGCGCCAACCGCTCGAGGAGTTGGTCGACGACGGCAAGTTCATTCCTGCCCTAGCCGAAGTTCTGGGTAGGACCAGTGTGCAACTGCCGCCGCTTCGACAGCGCCCCGACGATTTGCTCCCCATTTGCGAGGACATCATCGCGCGTCTCAACGCGCGTTTTGGAAAGCAAGTTACCACGCTGTCCGAGCCGGCCCTGGAGTGTCTGCGTGATCAGACGTGGACGGGCAACATTCGCGAGCTCGAGAACGTCCTGGAACAGGCTGTCTTGCTCTGTGAAGGAAACGCTTTGGAAGTCGGCGACCTCCAGCTCGAGCGGACCAGTGGCGTGGAGGAGTTCCCTGCGGCGGCAAGCGGAGAACGCGGGTTGCGTGCGCAAGTCAAGGCAATCACCACCCGCGTCGAGCGACAGCTGATCCAGAAGGCCTTGCAGCAGACCCAAGGAAACGTCACGCATGCAGCCCGTCTGTTGAAGATATCGCGCAAAGGATTGCAGTTGAAGATGAAGGAGTTGGGGCTGAGAGAGCGCGATGATTGAGGGGCGTCGAGCAACGGGGCTGCTACACTGGGTGCTAGTCGTGTCGTTCCTGTCGGCGCTGGCCTGCACCCGCAAACAGGAGGAAGACAGCGAGGCCAGCGAACTCGATGCAGGTCTCGACACCAAGACTGCAGTCTTGCCGTCGTCGCATCCGCCGGTACCTCGCGGCATGGTGTGGATCGAACCGGGCGCCCTGATAGCCGGCACCCCGCCAGCATCCGTACCGAGGAAAGCCGATCAGGAGATGGCGGGTGAACAAGTGGTGCTCGACGGCTTCTTCATCGATCAATTCGCCTTCCCCAACGAAGAAGGAGCGATTCCGCGCACGACACTGACGCGAGCAGAGGCGCAGAAGGCGTGTGAGAAGCGTGGCAAACGGCTGTGTACGGAGCTCGAGTGGGAACGCGCCTGCAAAGGCCCGACGAACTCGACGTACGAGTACGGCAATCGCTACCAGCCGTCGATCTGCAAGACGGGGGCGCCGTCGCGAGCGCTACCCAGCGGCTATCAGTTTTCGTGTCGCAGCGAGTTCGACGTTCACGACATGCATGGCGCCATTTGGGAGTGGACCGCGAGTGATTGGGGGCGGGGTAGCAAGCAGGTGCTCGCTTCGGTACGAGGCGGCAATGGACCGGACGGAGACGTCGTAGGCCGATGCGCCAATGCGCGGTCGGTGCCCCCTTCGACGGCAGAACCGAATCTCGGGTTTCGTTGCTGCTCCGGCGCGAGAAACACCCAAGAGGTGAACCTTTCGGTCGTGGATGGCCCCCCGTTGCGACTGATCAACATGCCTGACAAGAAGCTCATGCGGGCGATGGAGGGTAAGCTGCCCGAATCGGTTGCATCGGACATGAAGCAGCGCGGTGTGTTTCGCATGGTCCGGCTGTGGGAATGGCGCCCAATCGCCAACGAGGATCTGCTCGTGGTCGGTGGATGCGCAGGGGCTCCACCACGCCGCGAGTGCGGTGTCTTGGTGGTTCGGCGAACTCTGGGCAAGTTGGACGTGCTGGATTGGGTCGGCAGCGGGCACTTCATTCCGACGGTCAAGTTGGAGCACGAGCCACGCAAGGTGTGGATCTACGGTGGAGACAGGACGTCCCACTACCGAAAGGGCGTCGTGTTCGACTGGGGACGGGTCGTCGTCGAACCGCCGATGCGCAACGTGAAGGGGGGATGACCCCCGCGGGTGTGGCCCACGCCGACAGAACTCACTTGGGCGCGCACAGCCGAGCGATTCGTTCCGATGCCGCGGCGTAGGCGCTCTGATTCTTCTCCATGCGGTTTCTGAGCGAAGTCAGCTGTCGCGTCGTCGCCGCGACTTTCGACTTCTCGTCTTGCTCGGTTGCCCGCTTCAACTCGGCAAGTCGCATCGCGTACCGCTCGCACTCGCGGGCGCTGCTTCGCAACACGGTTCTATAGGCCGAAACCGCACCGGCGAGCTCCTTGTCCGACACTTCGGAAAGGGGGGCCAGTCGTTCATCCAACTGCTCGTACTGTCGGGCGATCTCGGCGTAGGCGTCCGCGGGCGCGGCCGAATTGGTGGTCGAGTCCAGCTCCGCAACTCGGAGTAACGTCTCCTCACTGGCTTCGGACAACTGCGAGCACAGCTTCGTTCGCTCGAACATGTTGCACGCGGGCAGCGCCAGCAGTGGCATGCCGAAAAGAAGGGCCACGATCATTCCAACCACCTTGCGGGCTGGGCCCTCTAGCGTTTGGGGCAAACCCCGCCCGGCTGCCTGCGCGGGCAGTTGCGCCGCTCGACTCGTTCCCGATGCAAACACGGCGCTGGTCTTACCCGTTCAGGGGCGCTCTGAAAAGCCCGGAGCACACTCCGCACATCCATTGGCCACCGCTGGATTGTTCCTGTCATTGCGCGAGAAACCCCACATCGGATTGCCCCTGCTCGTTGTGCGTTTGGGCGAGGACTCGGGCTTCCGTAGCGCATGCTGGGTCTCCGAGGACCTCGCTACAGTCCCACTGTTTGTCCCGATCACGCACTGCTTTCGCTGTGACCGCAACCCAAACGGCATCTCGTCGCCATGGACGATGCCAAGCGTCGCTGATCAAATGTGAGTAGTGTGGGAGAGACACCCTGAAAACGGGGAAAACCACCAATTAATTCGCGGCGCGCACAACGCCGGGTGTGCGAGGTTTTCTGATACTCACGTCGAGCCGTCGTACTGCGCGGAGCGTGACGTACACCTGTGGCTGACACATACCCGATTGATGTTCCAATGACGAGCTGATGGCGTACCGCGTTGGTGCGGGATACGTTTGAACCGTCATGCCCTTCACAGTTCAGTGCGCTGCCTGTAGCTCGCGATTTGCACTTTCGGATACCGTATATGATGAACGTATTGCCGGCCGCGTCGTCGAATTGACTTGCAAGCATTGCAAGAAGTCGATTCGCGTCGATGGCACGAGACCGCGCTCGGAGCAGCCGGCTGCTGCGAAGCCCAAAAGCAAAGGGGGCGTGGCAGTGATGCAGTCGCGGAGAGTGGATGCAGCGCAGGCCCGTGATCAGAATGAGGACAAGCCAGAGGTCAGCCTGCCCAGCGTCAAGCCCGCAGGGAAAGCGGCGAGCTCGCGCAGTTCGAGCGCGAACCGCGCCGCGGTGGTCGCGTCGGCGAAGTCGTCTCCGGACTTGCCCAGTGTGAAGCCCAGGGCGAATGACGACGCCGCTGCCGACTTGCCCAGCGTATCGAACGCACATGCCCCAGCTGTCAAAGCCGAACTGCCGAGCGCCAAACCCAAGGCCGCGTCGCCGCGAGCACCGACGCGAGCCGCCCTCGCGGGTTCATCACGCGCGAGTTCCGAGATCAAGAAGTCGAACATCCGGGTTCCGCTGCCCAAAGTTGGACAACCCTCTTCGATCTCTCGTCCGATGCCAGCGGTGGCGATGGACGCAGCCATCCCGATCGGTCGCACCAAGCTGGTGACGGCAGCGGCTCAGCAGAGTCCGGCTGCTGAGATGTCGTCCTCTGCGGGCAGCGCAGATCGGGGGCCGTCGCCGATGTCCAACGCGTTGTCGCGAAGTTCTCGGAGTTCCGCCTCGCAGCCGGCGATGGCGGCGGTGGCAGCGACGGAGTCGGAACCGCCGGAGATTGATCTCGTCGAGGAACTCGAGCCGGAGACTCGTGTTCACCAGCGGCAAGCCCCTCCGGCTCCACCGCGGGGACCTGGACGTCCGCCGCCCCGTCGGAATCCCGGGATGAAGGCAACGATGATGGGCGTTGCTCCGCCCGCCAACTTTCGCCCACGGCAAGACACGGCTCCGGCGATCTCCGAGGGAACCGCGTCGATGGGAGCAGCGGCGAATGCCGCGCCACCAAGTGCCACCGTCAAGGTGGAATCCGTGTCGCCTCTCGCCAAGACCTCTCTCGGTGGCGGGATGCCCCTCGGTGGGCGCCACAAGCTCGGGGGCGGGACGATGCTGGGGTTGGCTCCTCCGCCTGGACCGAGTGCGCTCCAAACGTTGCGCGCCGAGGGGGAGTCGTCGCCGGTCGCTGCAGTAGCGCCAGCGGACGCGTCGCACGCCCAACCGACAGACGCGTCGGGGGACCAGTTCACCTTCGACCCAGCAGAGTCACAATCGACTCCAGGCGCCGAAGAGGAGCACGGGCGCCCGACCGTCGTCGATGACGACGCCGCTGCGACCGACGCCGCCGCGACGGCGAACTCCGCCACCTCCAACTCGTTGGACGATACGTCCGTTCACAACGAGCCAACCGTAGTGGGAACGCCACCCGAGTTGGCGTCCGAAGCAGCCCAAGCCGCTGTGAGCGCTTTGGGCTTGATGGGGACGGGATCGGCGGGTCTGGGCATTCCAGCGGCGACTCCGGCCGTTTCTCCCCCTGTCGAGCCTTCGCTTCCTGCCGACGTCTCGCCACCTGCCGACGCCTCACCACCTGCCGACGCCTCACCACCTGCCGACGCCTCACCACCTGCCGACGCTTCGCCTCCTACCGACGCTGGTGAGTGGGAGGGCCCAACGTCAGACGTCTCACCGCAGATCGCTCAGTCGCTTCCCGCTGAAGCGGTGGCACCACCGCGTCGCCGCCGAGGGCTCTGGCTGCTGGCGTCGCTGGTCACCGTGTTGGGTGGCATCAGCGGCGTGGGTTACCTCGTGTATCGCGGGGATCTCAAACTGCCGCCTGCCGTTCAGCCGTATCTCGCGTCGATCATGCCCGTCCAGACGTCGACAGGTCCCGACGCTCCGAGCGCCGCTGCTGCAGACGTCGTTGCTGCGCCCCCTGCTCCCCCAGCCGTCGCGCAAGCACCGGCCGCAGTGAACCCGGACCCAGCCCCGGCTGATGACCCAGCTCCGGCTGCTGATGACATCGCGGCGATCGCCGAGGCGAAGGATGCTCCAGCTGAAGACTCCCAGGAGCAGGCGCAAGCGCAGGTCGACACCGAGACGGTCGAAGGTGCCGAGGTCGCCGACGCCCCCGAGGACGACGCACCGACCCCACCTGAAGCTGCGGCGGACATCGCACCCGAGCCAGACAGGGCTGAAGAAGCAGCACTCGCTGCAGAGCCTGCCGCTGCTGCGGCCGACGCGCCTTTGCCCGAGCCCCAACCCGGGGTAGCCCAGGCGATGGGTGAGGTCCCTGCGGGCGTCAACATGGCGGGAGTTCAATATCGCACCCGACTTCGGATGAAGCGGGCTGAAAAGTGCCACCTCGGTGGTCGCGCCACTGGCGACGCCACCGTCGTGATGACCTTTGGGACCGATGGGCGCGTGGCGAACGTGTCGGTGCGCGGTGAACCCATTGCCAGCGCGCCAGTTGCGGACTGCCTGATCCTGTTTGGCAAGAGTGTGGTCATTCCGCGTTTCGAGTCCGGATCGTTGACTGTCGCTTATCCGATCACGTTGCGTTGAAAGAAGGTCAGGGGGCTCGCTCGCCTGCATCGCCGTCCGGCACGGGCGTTTTGGCGAGCTCCAGAATCCGCGCGGCGTGAGCAGCCTCTACCGGCATCACGCTCAGTCTGGCTCGCCTCGCGAGGGGACAAGTGGCCAACGACCCGTCCCCTTTGATCGTCGCCAAGGTTACAGGCTGGTCGAGGGCCATCTCCGCGGCTAGATCGACCGCCGACCAGATCGCTCGGCTGGAGCTCGGGTCGCGATACGCCGTGCGCGTGACTCGGGCCACTCCGACGATGCAACGCGCTTTGCCGGAGTGGTAGACGAAGACGGTATCCCCAACTTCCATGGCACGCAGATTGTTGCGCGCTTCGACGTTGCGTACGCCGTCCCAACACCCCACGCCGTCACGCACTAGGTCGTCCCAACTGTACGTCTCCGGTTCTGTCTTGACGAGCCAGGTGCGCACTCGTCGGTCATCGGTCTTCGTCGGACGCCTGTAAAGAGGGAACCCACCCCGGGCCCGGACGAACGCAGCAGTATCAGTCGACAGAGCCGATTTGTCCGCCGTCGGTTCAAACGCCGTGCCGACTTTCAGAATCGCCTTCGCCAGATGAGCGTTCGCGATTCGCGAACGCTCATCCGAAGCAACAGAGAAAGGAGTCGAGAAAGCGACTGCAACTGGGGCGGTTCTTCGGGCCCTCACCCAACGGGGCCTGAAAAGCTGACCGACAATCGTGCTCGCCCATTTAGCGCCGTTGGTTCGGCGGTGTTTGCCTGGCAAGCGCCTCGAATACCGAGCTGGCGTTGGGCGTCGCGAGGAGCCGGATCGCGCGCGTTTCCAGGAGTGCCCCAAACTTGGCATTGGGTTCCGCGAGCATCGCAAAAGTTTCGAGCCGACCGTGGGGGGCGACGGTTGCGCCAAGACGCCCGGGGAGGTGGGTTATACGTGAGCAGTGAGCACTTGGCGTCGTCCCCGTCCCCGTGGTCTCTCCCGCAGTTCCCGCAGCGCCTTGGGCGGGTTGGGGATGGTCGCAGCAACGTTTGGGTGCGCTTCGCCCGACACCGAGCCCGAAATCGTCTACGTCCAGGGGCCACCGCTGCCTGGCGTGGACCAGCCTGCTGCCAATGCAAGCAGCACTGATCCGGACGTTGGAAGCTCGGCGGGATCCTCCACGGGGGTGGGGCCCGGCGTTCAGCCGAGCACGCCGCTGGCGCCCGAGCTGCCGTTCGTCGGTGAGCCAGTGGAGTCCCCTCAACCTGTCGGTACGGCTTCCGGCGAGCCAAATGGCCCAGCGCCGGAGCCCGCGCAGGCGATGGCGATGCGAGGACCGACTCCCGCCGCGAACGGCGTGAACTTCCCGTTTCCCCAGAACCGGCACTCCGAGTTCTGCAACTACCCGACGAACTACGACAATGCCGACGTCGTAGCGGCATTCGAGAAATGGAAGGCGGACGTCGTCACCGCCGACGGTGCCAACGGTGCGCTGCGTATTCGTCGTCTGGAATCGGACCCCGTGATTCAGGACGACGTCCACTCCACCGTATCGGAGGGCATCGCCTACGGCATGTTGATCGCCGTGTACATGGGCGATCAGGAACTGTTCGATGGGTTGTGGAGGTACTCGCAACAGTGGCTCAACGATACCGGGTTGATGCACTGGCTGATCAGTTCAGACGGGGGAGGCGTGCTCGGTTCGGGTGCGGCTTCGGATGCCGATGAAGACATCGCGTGGGCGCTCGTCATGGCAGACCGCCAATGGGGGGGCAATGGAAGCCTCGACGACACTTACCTCAATCTCGCCAACACGATGATTCAGCGTGTTTGGGATCACGAAATCGCGGACGGCAAGCTGCTCTTGCCCGGAGACTCCTGGGGCGGCTGGGAGTCGGTGAACGTCTCCTACTTCATGCCGAACTACTATCGCGTGTTCGCGGAGGTCAGTGGCAATCAGGGGTGGCTCGACGTCGTGCAAACGAGCTACGACACGATGAACAACAGCCTCAACGCGGAGAACGGCAACGCCGACAACGGCCTGGTTCCAGCTTGGGCCACCAGTGAGGGCCAGCCCAACGGTGGGGTCTGGGGCGGGGGGGATGCGCCGACGCACTACCAGTACGATTCGTGCCGAACTCCATTTCGAATCGGGGTCGACTACTGCCTACGTGGAGAGATGCAAGCCTACGATTACGTTCAGAAGACGTCGGCATTCTTCTCTGGCATCGGTGTTGCCAACATGACGGACGGCTACGACTTGAACGGGACGCCGCGGGCCCAATACTCGGGTCTCTCTGCCGCATTCGTCGGCACAGCTGCGGTAGGGGCGATGAGCAACCCCGCCTACCAGCAGTTCCTGGACGACGCGTACGCGGAGGTTCGCGGCCTCGATTTGCTGGTCGGTGGTGCCTACTACGACGAGTCGTGGACTGTCATGTCATTGCTCATGATGACCGGCAACTTCTTGGACTACACGCAACTCGAACCGTTGCTCGAGTGAGTGTGTGCCGACTCCCGGTCCCGTGCGGTTGGGGTTGGTGTCAACGGAAGAAGTTCTGAACCGCCCACACCTCATCGCCGTCGTCGTAGAACCCGCAGGCCACCGACGTGGAGCGGGTCGATGTCATGTTGATGAAGTGCCCGTGGTCGCTGTAGCACTTGCCTTCGCACGGCTCTTCGGCTGGCGGCCCCTCGTAGAACATCATACGGATGCAGCCGTCGATGACTTGGCGTCGCGAACCCCAACCAGGACATTCATTCTGTGCGTTTCCGTTGGGGTCGCAGATTCGGTCGGAGAAGCCCGCGTGGGCGCCGTTGCTCGAATCGTACTCGGCCTGTTCGTTCAGGCACCCTTCGGCCGAGTCGTTGCGCTGCAGCGGTGGTAGGCAAACACAGGAGCGAAACTGATTTATCCGAGTCACGCAGTCCGCGTAGGGGTCGCCTGTATCTGGCGGTTCAGGATCACAGTCGTAGTCCGGCACGCACTCGTCGGAAGGAGAGGTCGGGCCGCCGCCGCCGCCCACAGAAGTCGGCTCCGGCGCCGGCAGCGGCGAGTTCGAGGGAGCGGGCGTGGAGTCCGGCGCCGGGTTGTTCTGCATCGGGGTGGACGGCGGGCGGGGCGTTCGAGGTGAGGGGAACGCTGACGTCTGTGTCGGTTGTGGGTTATTAGGTGGGGGTCCCGACGCCGTGGGGTCCGAGTTCGGTGCAGGGGCTGGTTCGCGCGGGGCGAGCGAGTCGCCTCCGTCCCCCCGTTCGACGCCCGACTGGGTATCGGTCGTACCCACGTCGACCTCGCAACCGCTGACTGACAGCAACGCGCAGCAGCCGGCAAACGTGACCAGAGGGATTGCGTTGGGCATGGCTTCAGTATACTGCCTCGGATGGTGCGGGCTTCGTCGCCGGCCGTCGAAACCTTCGCCAGCCGCAAAACCGCGACTCGTTCTCACCAGCTGCGGAAAGTTTCCGCCGTGTCGTCCCTCGTGAATCGAAGCCCCAGCCCCAAGTGCGCCCGTCGGGTGTGGGTGGGAGTATGGGCGGTGTCGCTGGCTTTCGGTTGTCGTACCAAGTCCGAACGCCATGAGGTGGCTGCCGTCGAGGCCGACCCCGACGTCGTTCAGAGCACTCGTGGCGAGTACGCAAGCGGTGTCCCCGGGCGTGAAGTCATGCCGTCGGCCCCGCTGGATCAATTGCCGCGCCGACCTCCTGTCGCGAACCCCCCCGAGCTGCGTTCACAGTTGCTGGCCTGTGGTCGGCGCAGCGTCGCGCGTTTGACGGAGCAAGGGTACGAGGTTTACGCGGTTCCCCAATTCGCCCGAGTCGCCTCACTACCTTTGAGCGAACCGTCGAACTTGGTTGCTGTCGCAGAAGACAACGTCGTCGCGTTCGGCGTCAATCAAGTTCAGCGCCATTACTTCGGGTACGATGGAGTACGAGCTTTCACACGCATTCCGCGCCTCGGGCCGTACGAGGTCTGGCCCGATCCCCAGGACGTAGATGCGTTTTGGGTTCGATACCTGCGCGACCCGGATCTGCACTACTTCGAGCTTCGCGATTCGGTTCGAGTAGCTGACGGCAGCGGCGGGGCTCCGGTTGCCGTGCTCCCCGTGACACTCGTTGGCGAGTCGCGTGCCTTGCCTGAGTTCGACCGCCGGCACTTCACGCTGATGGCTGACGGCAGCGCGCTGTACACTGCCGGTGATCACTTGATGCAGCTTGCGAGTGGCCGACGCGAAGCATTGCAACTACCCGCTCCGAGTGGTCCAATCGTTGCGCTTTGGCCCGACCACGAACAGCTCCGGTATTGGGTCGTGGACCAGAAGGGGTTGGCGTCGAAGATCGAAGTCTCGAGGGGGCGCCCGGTGGTCGCGACCCTCGAGCTGGCCGGGGTCCCGTTGCAGCACGCCGCGTCCGGACGTGCGATGGCGGTGCTGAGCGCCGCCGAGCGGGGGCAGGGGCTCGAGCTGACGCTGGAGGTATTCGAGCGGGACAGACTGGTGACTCGTTGGCCGCTCACGGACGTCCCCACGTTCACGACTGACGGCTTCGCCGCCCAGGTCGACCTGTGCTTCGTCCATGGCCGACCGCTGGTGTTGGTCGGAGGACGCCAATGGCTGATGGTGTTCGACTACCGTTCGCGACGGGGGCGTCGCTTGTGAACCGTGGCGACGCTGGCGGTCGGATTCAATTCCAATTGGGTGCTTTGGTGCTGTTGGGCGCCAGTCGCTCGAGAGTCTCTCCGAGGTACGCGATGAGTGCCGTCATCCGATTGAGGGGTTCGAGCTCTTCCAACAGCGCCTGGCGCAGGTCGACGTTGGCGACCAGGGTCGACGCAACCAAGTCAGCGCATTCGCCCGTCGATTCAGCCGCTTTGATGGCGTCGAGCAAGACGTCCGCCGGGTGAGCGACGCGGCGGGCGAGCGTCCCCGAAAGCCTCTCCAGTTCGGGTCGCAAGGATGCCAATGCCAGCCCCGTTGCGGCATCGGGGTGGACGTCGTGGATGCGGCGGACGCGAGCCACGCGGTAGGGAGTAGTCCGAATTTCCTCTACGAGCTTCACACGCGCCATGCCGCGTACGAGGATGCGGTACCGGCCGTCTGCCAGTTGGCGATGCTCCAGCAGCCGCCCGACGCCGAACGTATCGAAAACCGGAGGCGTGCCGTCGTACTCCGATTCGTAGCCCGGCTTGAGTCGTGGGACGCCAATCGGCAGCTCGTCGGAGATTGCATCGGCGATCAAGGCGCGATAGCGCGCTTCGAAAACCAGCAGCGGCAACAACATCCCGGGTAGCAAGACGACGTCGGGCAACGGGAACAGACCGACGTCTGAGTTTTCCGGCAGCTCGTCTGCGGGTTGGGGGGCGGCGGCGTTCATGGTCTTCGATCGGAGGAAAGCTCGTCGGGGATGGACGAGAGTCGAAGAACTCATCCCAATACGCAAGCCCTGGCCCTGTGGGACGTCGTCTCAGTCGGCTGGAGAGTCGCTGCTCGCGGTGGGGATTCGATCCGTCGCGGTTGCCGAGACGTTTGCGAAAACTTCGGCGAAATGGATGTGCGCGGCTGTCAGTTTCGCGCCCGCGGCTTGCGACGCCGTGCGAACGTGCCTGCCAGCGCGGCGAGGAGCAATAGAGGCGCCCAATGCCGACCGGGCTGCACTGTGCCGAGACTGCAGCCGCCGTCGTCTTCACTGCCGCCGTCGCTCGCGGGCGCCGTGCCGTCGGTGCCCGCGGGGGCGACGACCATCGGCGTGGTCGATGAAGGCGTTGGAGGGATGCCGCTGGCGCCACCCATTGCGCCGACGCCCGTTGGTTCCACGGGTGTATTCGTGGGGTTCGTGGCGGGGGGCAATCCCGTCTGGCCGCCGGCACCTACGGTGGGCTCAGTCGTGGGCATCGGTCCGGTTTGTGCGGGCGCGACGTCGCCGCTGGGAGAGCTCCCGACCGGTGTCGTGTCGGTGGACGCCGGGGCAGGCCTCATCGCCGTGTCGCTTGGATCCGGTTGGGTCGGCGTCGGTTCGGGCTCGGGCTCGGGTTCGGGTTCCGGCTCGGGCTCGGGGGCCTCTGGTGCGGTCAACTCGAGATCGACACACGTATAGTAGGTGGACATGTCGGCCGGGTCGTCGACAGCGGTCTCCGTGTCGACCTCCATCACTTGGATGAGCTGCAGCGTGCAGTTGTCGCAAGGCTCCTGGGGCAGCTGAACCTCGAGCTCCCAAACCGAGCCTTCACCGATGTTGCCGTCGTTGCCAGACGGATCGGAAACGTCGAGCAAAATGTTGGAGTTGAAGTCATCGAAGTCTGCTCCGTCGGGATCGAACGCGACGCGGTAGCGACCCCCGTGGGCGATGTACTCTTCGAAGCGCAACGTGAGCGTCGACCCCGCCATCGCGGTGGTGACCCTGTCCGTCGAGCGATTGTCGTCGGTGCCGTCTTGGGCGACGTTGCACGTGCGGTTGCTGCCGCCCATGCCACAGGGACAGCTCTTGATGCCGGTGTCCAGTCCTTCGATCTCATAGCGAGCGAGCGGTTCGAGCAGCTCGATATGGGCGCTTGCGCCGACGGGTATACACACGCCCAACGCCGTCAATCCAACAATTCTCAACGCGCTAACACGGAACATCGAAACCTCGCTATCGAACGGACGCTATCTCGCTCGGCACGTGGGCAGTGTTCATCATCGCCGTGCGTTGCCAAGTACAATCTTGCGCACTACGGAAGCTCGCTCGATGCCTCGGACACACCAAGCGGAAAAAAACGCTGCTGAGCGGACGTGTGCCCACCGGGTGCTTCCGCCGGTCGGTGCGGAGGGGGCGGGCTGGGGTTTTTTGCACAACTGCGATCTCGACGGTCAAGCGGCTGGGCGCGGGCGCTCGGGCTGAGCTCCACGCGAGCCAGCTGCGGCTGATGGGGTCACGGTGGGTCCGCAGCGCGGAGCACAAATTCTCGATAAGACAGATGAATTTAGAGCACTGGAGTTCCGTCCGTCGGGCCGCGATGTGCGTCCAGCGTGCTTGCCGGAATTGCCCGGGCTGAGTGAACCTAGCGGGCATGACCTTCCGAGAATGGACTGTGCTGCCGCACGACCCCATCGAACGCCTCGCGAACAACTTGTGGTCGGTCTCAGGGACGATGCCCAAGGGCAACCAACGTCGCATGACGGTGGCGCGTCTCGGCGATGGGCGACTCATCGTTCACAACGCGATCGCGTTGGGAGCACAGGAGATGGAACAGCTCGACGCTTGGGGCAACGTGTCGGCGATCGTGGTTCCCAACGCGTTCCATCGTCAGGACGCGTACATCTGGTCGCAGCGCTATCCTGAAGCGAAGGTGTACGCCCCCAACAGTGCGGTCGGCAAAGTGCGTTCGGTCGTCGAGGTTCACGGCGACTACGACGACCTCGAAACCGACGACACGGTAAGGGCCGAGCACGTCGCCGGTATGGGCAAGCGCGAAGGCGTCATTCTGGTTCGCTCCAGCGACGGGACGACCGCCGTTTTCAACGACGCGATCCTCAACATGGAGCGCACCGGAGGTCTGAAGGAACTCTTCCTCGCGCCTACGGGGCGCCCTTCGGTCCCGCGCTTCACGCGCTGGATGATGGTCAAAGACAAGCAGGCATTCGTCGAACACCTGCGAACCATTGCCGATGCGGGCGTACGTCGCGTGATCGTCGGTCACGGAGCGACGGTTGAAACGGATGCTGCCAGTGTCCTGACGTCGGTCGCCAACGAAGTATGACGCACGTCGTGGTCGCGAAGCTTGCTACTGCATCCACCGGTTCTCGGCCCTTGCCGGCTCTCCACGACGTTCTGTCTCATGCTTCCGCCGTCCCGCGGCGCAGCGCGTGAATCGACGGCAACAACCACCAACTCGTCAGCGCGCCCCCGGCAGCGATCACGGCGCACAGGCCAAAATGCGAGGCGTACCCCAACGGCTCCGCGACGAAACCGCTCAGCGAATGCGCGGCGCCCGTCGCGAGTACGACGATGCTCGCCTGAACCGTGTAGTCGTTGCCCTCACTGCCGCGCCGGCAATGGCTCATCATTTCCGTGAACAACGCGACGGTCGCCATGCCGCCCGCGAAGTGTTCGAAACCCGATAGCAACGCGAGCTGGGTGAAGGTCGGCGTGCCGAACGCGGCCAGCGCGTAGCCACCAACACTGGCGGCGCTCAGTAGACCGAACACGAGCAGCGCTCGGCGAGTACCCCACCGGCTGCTGCCGACACCGCCGGCAAGCGCGCCGAGCAACCCGGTGATCGATCCGATGCTGCCGATGAGCCAACCGACGTCGGCCATGCTCAAACCACTGTCCACCAGGTACGGCTTCATCATGGCCGTGGCGAGGGCGTCACCGGTCTTGAACACGCCCAACACCAGCAGCCAACGCGCCGAACCCGAGCGGCGCAGCCAGGACGACAGCCCGCGGGACCCGGAAGCGCTCGAAGTGGCATTCGTCTTTTCGCGATGGAGCCATATCGGCACTGAGCACAGGGCGAGTAGTCCAGCCATCAGCCCCAGGGTTGGTGTCCAGCCCCGCTGCTCGAACACGATGAGTAATACGCCACCGCCCACAATCATTCCGAGTCGGTAGCCTGCAACCTGGATCCCGTTGCCGATTCCCCGTTCACGATCGGTCAAGACCTCGACGGCCAATCCGTCGGTGGCCACGTCTTGGGTGGCAGCCATGGCGTTGGTCACGAAACATCCGAGCAGCAGCAGCGGCAGGCCACCATGTTCACCGGTGACGGCGAGCAAGACCAGCGTCGCCACGCTCAACGCTTGCAACGGCAACAACCAGGAACGCCTCCGCCCCCACCGCGCCGAATGATACCGATCCACGAGCGGAGCCCAGGTCCATTTCAAAGCCCAGGGAAGCGCGAGCAGGCTCGTCAGACCAATCCAGCGCAACGAGTAGTTCTGTTGACGCATGAAAACGGGGAGCGCCTGAGTGAAGAAGCCAAATGGCAGGCCTTGCGCGGCATATAGGGAAGCCAGCAGTCCGAACTTGCGCAGGCTCGAAGCCTCGACCGGTAAATTGGTCACGTGACCAGTTTATCAGGAACCTGCCGATTGCCAAGTCGACTGAGGGGTGTATGTTGCACTTGCAGCCGTTCGAGCCATGGCCCGTCCTAGTAACACCGCACAGCGCAGAGACGAGATTGCCGCCTCGTTCATCGAGGTGATGGCTGCGACCGGGTATGCGGGGGCGACCATGGCCGCGGTGGCCGAACGTGCAGGGATCCCGCAAGGGCTCATCCATCACCACTTCGACGGCAAGTTGGACTTGCTGATGCACTCGGTAGGACGGCTCGAACGGCGCTTGGTCGAGCGCTACGAAACGCGTTTGCGTCGCACAGGTACCGATCCGGTGCGACGGTTGCTGGCATTCGTCGACGCCCACGTTGCCCTGGGGGCCGACGCCGATCGAGCGTCGGTGACGGCCTGGGTGTGTGTCGGGGCCGAGGCTGTCGCCGAACCTGCCGTGCGCCGTATCTACGTCCAGGCACTTCGACGGCGCCGGGACGAGCTGCGCGAGTTGTTTGCAGCGGCATCGGCGCCGCGAACATCGCGCGCGCGGGTCTTGGAGAGCGCCGGTGCGGTCGCCGCGGCGATTGAAGGGATCTTTCAGGTGGCAGCCGTCGATCCGACGTTTGCCGCTCGTGGTCACGCTGTGCGCACGATGCGCCGCATGACGTTGGGGTTGCTGCGGTGACGCGGTCGATGCGGCCAACTCGTCTCTTGGCAGGCACGGGTGTCCCGGTGGTTCAGGGTGCGTCTGTCCTACCGTTCGAGCGCGTGTCATCATCGAAGCAACGACGTTGCGGCGTTCGCAAAACGAGCTCACGAGGAGAGAATGACTGACGACGCAAAAGAACCCAAGTCGTCACCGACTGACAGGATCGCGGCGGCTTTGCCCCCATGGCTCGTCGACCCTTTGCCCGATCTGATTTGGCAAGGCTTGTTGAAGCGCTATGGCGAACCGCATCGTCGCTATCACGACTTGGTGCATCTGGCTGAAGTTCTGGAGACGGCGCGTCGTTTCGACATCGAGGGCTCGCCCGAGTTCTACTTCGCCGTGCTCTACCACGACGTCATCTACGATCCGCGGCGCGACGACAACGAGGAGCGTAGCGCCAGGTTGCTCGTCGACGAGTTGGGCGGTCTGGGTGGCTTGCTTTTCGATGTGGGCTCTGGCTCACGAGCTTGTGATCTGCGGCGAGCAGCTACCCTGGTCCGCACGACCGCACATCACGCATCCGATGTCAGATTCGACGATCGCGAGGCAGAGGCATTGCTCGACTGTGACGGCGCGATCCTGGGGGCCTCGCGCCAGCGCTATGCGCAGTACTCCGCTGCGGTGCGTGCCGAATACGGACACTTGCCTGCTGCGCACTACAACACGGGCCGGAGTGCGTTTCTGCGACAGCTGTTGCGCCTTCCCCAGTTGTTTCATCGCGCTGACTTTCGCCTGGCATTGACGGACCGGGCTCGCTCGAATCTGCAGTGGGAGCTGTCACAACTCGGCGCCGGTTGACCAACTCTCGTCGAGGCGGACCGCTTGGTGCGCGAGCTGATGGGTGAGTCACTCGCGCATGACGCGAACGCATCGCGTGATGTTCTGCGCTGCGTTCCGTTCGAGCAACGAGTCGTTCCAGCTCGAGGGGGTCCTCGTTTGGCTGGTGCCGCAACGATTGCATCGAACGTGCGTCGGCAGGTGGCGACGCTCGATGCTCGGTGACGGCGCGGCCCATTGCGGGTTTACAAGTCGGGGACGGGTCGATAGCGTTTGCACATGCGGGTCGGTTCGAATCGTGCTGAGCCACGCCTCGTGCGAGGGACATGGGGTGTTGGTGGGGTTGGGGCTCGTCACGCACGCGGCCTCGTTGCAGCGGCGCTGTCCGTGGGCTGTGTTGCGTCGCCGGCGACCCCGTTCAGTAGTGCATCGTCGCTACGGAGCGACGGCCAGCAAGGCGAGTCGGGTACCTCACGCGGCGAGGGACTGGCCTGCCGGGTTGGGGTCCCCGAAGCTCGATCGGCGCTATGCGCGCTGTTCGAACGCCTCGATGCGGATTGCGACCGGCGGCTGACAGTCTTGGATGAGCGTAGCTGGGCCGACACCAACGGGGCGGGAGTGCGCCCGTTCGACATTGGAACCTGCCGGGTGCCGGCGCACACCCTCCAACACGCTTCACAAGCGGCGACCGAGATTGCTGACGCGCTGTCGACCGTCGCGCAAGACGGTGAGCTATCACTCGATCTGGGGCGGATCATGCTGCCACCCGCCGCCTACCTCGCACAACGGATCGAGCGGCGCTTCTGGTCGGGGCTCACCCGCAGTCTGGATCCGGGCGGTGCTGGTTTCTGGGCAGCCCTCGGCGACGAGAAGGTGGGAGGGCAACAGACGGAACGCCGGGCTCTTTGCTCTGCAACGCCGCGCTGTCCCGACCCAGCCGCGCGTGTTTCCTCACTCGAAACCTCTGCACCGGCCGTTCCCTCGCTGTACTACCCGTTGGCGGATCCCGGCGCGCGCACCCCTTATGCGCAGTTGGAGGAGGCTGGTCGACTGCGCCTTGCGCCGGTGCCCAACCCCGTCACACCACAGTGGGTACGAGAGCTGACTCGCTCTGGGTCGCATGGCGCGCTCACCATGGCTTACGACGGCGCGGGTCACCCGTTGCCATTCGTGGTTCCCGGTGGACGCTTCAACGAGATGTACGGTTGGGATAGCTTCTTCATCGTCTGGGGCTTGTTGGCTGGCGACGCGGGAGTGCAGGAGCGTTCCGTCGAGTACGTGGCGCGGCGACTGAACCGGTTGCGGCTCGCTCGATCCATGGTCGAGCACCACGCCTACCAGATCGAGCACTATGGCAAGGTGCTGAACGCCAATCGCACGTACTACCTGACGCGATCTCAGCCGCCGTTCTTCGTCAGCATGCTGCGGCAAGTGGCCGGTGCTCTGTCCGAGGTCGATGCGGGTGCGTCTGACGGCTCGTCTGCACTGAAGTGGCTTGCCAAGTGGCTACCGGCTGCCGAGCACGAGTACCAGCGCGTGTGGTCGGCCGCTCCGCGGCGCACCTCACTTTGCGACGGGGACGTGTGTTTGGCCCGCTACTACGGCGAAGGCCGAGGACAGCCACCGGAAGTCGAGCCCGGACACTTTTCCGCAACGTACCAGCGCTTCGCGGTCCAGCGCGGTGATTGCGTTGCCGATGACGGGACCGCTTCCAGCGGCGAAGCATTGGTGCACTGTGCCGAACGGTTGGAGCAGGCCTACACGTCGGGGAGTCTGAACGCGCCGGCCCTCGACGCATTTTTCGTGCAGGATCGCTGCGTTCGCGAATCGGGCCACGACACGACATTTCGCTGGTTCGTGGACGGCGAGGAGCGCTGTGCGGATCACGTCACGGTCGATCTGAACGCTCTGTTGTTTCGGTACGAACTGGAGCTCGCGCAGAGCTACTTCGAGCTGGGAGATGACGAGTCGAAAACGCTCTCCCGAAGCTACTGCCAGCGAGCCGAGGCGCGGCAGCGGCTAATGCAGCGCTACCTGTGGGACGACGAGCGCGCGTTGTTCGCCGACTACGACTTCGTGCGCCAGCGTCGCTCGTCGTACGTCTCTGCCACGACGCTTTACCCGTTGTGGGCGAGCATCCCCTCGGTTTGTGGGGTCCAACTCGTCACGGATGCGCAGGCACGCCGGCTCGTCGCCGCTGCATTGCCGCTACTCGAAGGCGCTGGCGGGTTACAGGCGACGTCGCCCGAGTCGGTCGCCAAGGTCGTTGCCCCGACAGTGGTAGAGCTCAAAGGCGGCGTCGTCGAACGCGGGGCGCCCGGCCGTCAGTGGGAAAGCCCCAACGGTTGGGCACCCCATCAGATGCTCGCCTGGGCGGGGTTGCAGCAGTACGGTTTTGGTGACGACGCGAAGCGGTTGATCCGCAAGTGGATTGGGATGATCGCGGCCAACGCCGCCGATTACCACGGTACGGTTCCAGAGAAGTACGACGTTCAGCGCCGGAGCCATCGCGTTTTTGCTGAATACGGCAACGTCAACACCGAATTTTCGTACATCGCTCGGGAGGGCTTTGGTTGGATGAACGCCTCGTTCATCGTCGGTAGCAGTCTCCTCGAAGATGGCAGCTTCGGCGATTGAAGCGTGCTGTCGCTATGTCATGATGGGCCGCATGCTGCCTCAAACGTTCCAGACGGTGCACGGCGAAGCGACACTTCGCCTGGCGACTCGGCAAGACATCGAAACGCTCATCGAGCTCAACCGCACGTGTTTCCCTTTGATGAACGAGGAGAACGTCGTCTGGAACCGAGGGCAGTTGCTCAACCACCAACGCTTGTTCCCGGAAGGGCAAATCGTGGTCGAGATCGCGGGGAAGCTCGTGGGTGCGGTTGCCAGCTTGATCGTCGACTTGGGCGTAGACCACTATCGGGTGCACACCTATGCGGGCATCACGGATGGCGGCTTCTTTCACAATCACGACCCACAGGGGGACACCCTCTACGGCGCGGACGTCTACGTCCATCCCGAGCTTCGACGTGCGGGGATTGCACACCAATTGTACGAGGCCCGGCGGTCGTTGTGCCGTCGATTGAACCTGCGGCGGATCCTGGCGGGTGGACGCATCGACGGCTATTCGGACCACGCCGCGCAGTTGACACCCGAAGAGTACGTCGAGAAGGTCGAAACCGGTGAACTCCGCGACAGCGTTCTGGGCTTCCAACTGCACGAAGGATTTGTCGTAAGGGGGGTTCTGCGCAATTACATTCGCGATCCGCGCAGTCGCAACTGCGCAACGCTGATTGAGTGGCTCAATCCCGATTTTCGGCCGCACGCGGACACCAGCACGAGCAAGGTGCGTGTCGCCGCAGTTCAGTACCGGGTTCGTGGCATTTCCAGTTTCGAGGAGTTCGCCGAACAGATCGAGTACTTCGTGCAGACGGCTTGTGACTACCGCGCAGACTTCGTGCTGTTTCCGGAGTTCGTCACGGTGCAGTTGCTTTCGCAAGCATCGCTTCGCAATCTGTCGTCGGTCGAGGGGATCGAACGTCTGAGCAAAATGACCGATCAAGTGCTCGAGCTGTTCAGCAATCTGGCCAAATCGTACGGCCTGCACATCGTCGCCGGTACCCACCCCATGCCCCAGCCCGACGGCTCGTTGTTCAACGTCTGTCCGCTGGTGATGCCCGACGGTCGCATCGAGTTTCAGCCCAAACTCCACATCACACCATCGGAGCGGCGTTACTGGGGTATCCGCGGCGGTGACTCACTGCGCGTCTTTCAGACCACGAAGGCCAAGGTGGGCATCTTGGTGTGCTACGACTCGGAGTTCCCCGAAGCTGCGCGTCACTTGGCCGACGAGGGCGTCGAGATCATCTTCGTGCCCTATTGCACCGACGACCGACAGGGCTATTCGCGCGTGCGCTATTGCTGCCAAGCGCGTGCGATAGAGAACCAGGTCTACGTTGCGACGGCCGGTATCGTCGGCAATCTACCGAGCGTCGCGGCCATGGACATTCACTACGGCCGGGCGGCGTTCTTCACGCCGAGTGATTTCGAGTTTGCTCGTGACGGGATTCAGGCCGAAGCGGACAGCAACGTCGAGATGCTTCTAGTGAGCGATCTGGACATCAACGATCTGTACCGATCGCGTTCGGCCGGGAGCGTGCGCCCGCGCTTCGACAGACGCAACGACCTGTTCGAGTTTCGGGCGAAGTTCACCCAGAAGCAGGAACTGCTCGAGCACGCTGCTCCGTTCGATCCCGTCAGTGACGAGGCTCCCGAGCCCTGAGAACCGACTCGAAGAGGAGCGGTGAGCCGAAGGCGCGGAGGAATCCTGATCGGAAGGTGCCGGTCCCAGCCCCAATGCTTCACGCCCTGCTCACAGGTGGAAGAAGTCGGCGTACAGCTGGCTGGAGATGCCGGCGGTGTCGTTGACGATCTGGGTCAGTTCGCGATGCAAGTCGTTGGTGCTCAGTGACGTCAAATCGAGCGCCCTGAGCTGTGTGCTCACCGAGCGCGCGAGCTTCAACGAGGGAGTTGACGTCTTTCGTCGGATGATGCGTCCGATCCGCTCGACGTAAGCGGCGACTTGGTCGATCGAGTACACTACCGAGCGCGGGAAGCCTGGATCCTGAAGCAGGAAGCTTGCGACGAGGGGACCTGTGGCTGCAGACGTATGGCGCTTGAAGAAGGGCTCCACGGCTGCGCACAAGCGCAAGATGCCAGCCCACTGTGCGGACTCCGTCGGCGATTCCGAGCTGGAGCGGGGCCCCGGGGTCAGCCAATGTCGCTTGACGTCCGTGACGCGCGCCGTCTGCCCCGCGCGTTCGAGGAACAACCCCAACTGCATGAAGTCGAAGGGCTCGTCGTGGAGCATCGTGTTGTGGCAGTCGCCTTGGAACTCAGCGCACACCGCGCGCACCCGCAGGTGAAACTCCTCCTTGTCCGCCCGATAGAGTTTGCGCGCCTGGGGTCCGTTGAACCATTGCCAGGCGGTATTGATGGTCTCCCACATCTCGCGACTGATCACTTCACGAGTCATTCGGGCGTTTTCGCGGGCCCCGGCGAGGCTCGACCGGATTGAGGCTGGGTTGTCTTCACTCCAAGTGATGTACTCTTCGGAGTCCTTGTCGCTGTCGTAGCCCTTGACACCGACGTGTTGCTCGAAGCGCTCTTGCTCTCCCAGGACGATGATGATCGGTTTCCAACGCTGGGCGTCGTGAATCTCCGCGTCCAAGATGACCATGCGGTTGACCGACGCCAGGCGCGCGGTCGTTTCGGCGCGCTCGATGTAGCGCATCATCCAGAAACAGTTCTCCGCCACCCGAGAAATCATGACTCTTCTTCTCCGTTGTCGGACGAGCTGAGCACCCAAGTGTCTTTGGACCCACCGCCCTGGCTCGAATTGACCACGTAGGAACCCTCTTTGAGGGCGACTCGGGTGAGTCCGCCCGGCAACACCCAAGTGTCCTTGCCGGTGAGAATGAACGGGCGGAGGTCGACACGGCGTGGGGCAGCGACGTTGTCGCACCAGGTCGGCGCACTCGATAGCTCGATGCGTGGCTGGGCGATGTAGCCACGCGGATTTTCGATCAGTTTCGTGCGAAACTCACTGATCTCCTTGCGCGTTGCCGTAGGACCCATGAGCATGCCGTAGCCGCCGCTCCCGTCGACGGCCTTGACTACGAGCTCGTTGAGGTGGTCGAGCACGTAGGCGAGATCGGACTTCTTCGAACAGTCGTAGGTGGGAACCTGCCCGAGCAGAGGCTCCTCTGAAAGGTAGAACCGGATCATCTCCGGGACGTGCGGGTACACGGCCTTGTCGTCGGCGACGCCGTTGCCGATCGCGTTGGCCAAGGTGACGTTTCCTGCCGCGTAGGCCCGGACGAGACCCGGGATGCCCAGCAGACTGTCCTTGTTGAACACTTTGGGGTCGAGAAACAAGTCGTCCACACGCCGATAGATGACGTGGACGGGTTGTTTGCCGGCGGTGGTCTTGAGGTAAACGTGATTGGCATGCACGAACATGTCCGAGGCATGCACCAGAGGCACTCCCATTCGGCGCGCCAGGAAACTGTGTTCGAAGTAGGCTGAATTGAACGGACCGGGCGTGAGTACGACTGCGTTGGCTGCACTCGCCTTCACAGGTGCCGTCTCCGTCAAGGCACTGCGCAACCGCGTGGGATACTCGTCGACCGAACGCACCGACATCTTGCGAAAGATGCGGGGCAGGGCTCTCTTCATCACCCCGCGATTCTCCAGCACGTAAGAGACACCCGACGGCGTGCGTGCGTTGTCCTCGAGTACGAGGAAGTCCCCGTTCGGCGCTTGGATCAGGTCGATGCCCGCAATGTGAATGTATACGCCCTTGGGCGGGCGTACCCCGTGCATCTTCTTGACGTATCCGGTCGAGCCGAGCACCAGTCGTTTGGGGATCACCTTTTCTTTGAGGATGCGCTGCTCCCCGTATACGTCGTTGAGGAATGCATTGAGAGCTCGCACACGCTGCGTGAGCCCTTTCTCGATGACGTCCCAGCGATCGGCGTTGATAACTCTTGGGATCAAGTCGAAAGGGAAGATGCGCTCGGAGCCGCGGTTGTCGGAGTAGACGGAGAACGTAACGCCCGCATTGAGGAAAGCACTGCTCGCCAGCGCTTGGCGCCGCTGAAATTCGCGTTGTCCGATCTTGTCGAGCGCTCGAATCAACCCTCCCAAACCCGAGTGCGGCTTGCTGGGACCGGAAAAGAGACTGTCGAAGGTGTCGGGGAGTGGCGTGTAGTCCGTGAACAGGGGAACCTTGGGAGCCCGTTGCGCTGCGGTCGGAGCCATTCTTCGCCCCTAACATAGTCGCTGGGCCGTCGTCACGTTTCCGCCCGCTGCCCCCTGCCGAATCAGAACCGTGCGGGGTGACCTTCTCGAGAAAGCTTCTCGATCACACACGGATGTTCGTTGTCCGCGTTCTTGGGGTAGCGCGCGAGCTCGACGGACTTCCATTCTGCCGCGTTCCACGACGGAAAATGCACGTCCCCGTCCACGTCGGCGAGAACTCGCGTCCGATAAAACGTGTGCGCGTAGGGCAGCGCGAGGGAGTACAGTTCTGCACCACCTATTACGAAGGCTTCCGTTTCTCCGTTGTTTCTCGCAATGCGTAGCGCTTCTTCGAGGCTCGAACAACGGGTCGCGTCGGGTACGGCGAAGTCCGTCTGGCGAGTCACGACCAGGTTGACGCGATGAGGCAATGCCCGTCCCATGGCTTCGTAGTTCTTGCGACCGGTGATGACCGTGTGTCCTCGGGTGGTTTGCCGAAAGAAGCGCATGTCGTCTTTGATGCGCCAAGGCAGGTCGTTGTGTTTGCCGATCGTCCCGTTGTTCGCGACCGCAGCGATCAGGCTGACTTGCATGCTCGTTCTCCTTTTTCAAACCGCGACGGGGGCCTTGATCGCCGGATGGGGGTCGTAGTCGAGTAGCTCGAAGTCCTCGTAGCGGAAGTCGAACAGGCTCTCGACCGCGACGTTCAGCCGCATCCTCGGCAGCGGGCGGGGCGGACGCAGGAGTTGTGTTTTGGCCTGTTCGACGTGATTGCTGTACAGGTGCACGTCACCGAAGGTGTGGACGAAGTCGCCCAGTTCGAGTCCGCACACCTGGGCGAGCATCATGGTCAGCAGGGCGTAGGACGCGATGTTGAAGGGCACGCCGAGAAACACGTCGGCGCTGCGCTGGTACAGTTGGCAGGAGAGCTTGTTCTGCGCGACGTAGAACTGAAACAGACAGTGGCAGGGTGGCAGGGCCATGCGCGGAACGTCCGCGACGTTCCACGCGCTGACGATCAACCGGCGCGAGTCGGGGTTGGACTTGATTTGCTCCACCAGACTACTGATCTGATCGATGCTGCCTCCGTCGGGGGCAGGCCAGCTCCGCCATTGGTGACCGTAAACCGGTCCGAGTTCGCCCTTCTCGTCGGCCCACTCGTCCCAGATGCTGACGCCGTTCTCCTTGAGGTAGGCGACGTTCGTTTCTCCCCGCAAGAACCACAACAATTCGTGGATGATCGACCGCAGGTGAAGCTTCTTCGTCGTTACGCACGGGAAACCCTCGGCCAGGTCGAAGCGCATTTGGTGGCCGAACAGGCTGAGGGTACCGGTGCCGGTCCGGTCGGCCTTGGGGATTCCGTCGCGAAGCAAACGTTCGAGCAGTTGGAGGTACTGACGCATCGTCGCTTGGCCATACCACGGAGCTCCGTCGAGACGTTCCACGCGTCGTCGGGTCCGGCCCCCTGGTTTGCAGGGACGCGGAAATCGATGGCTCAGATTCGACGGAAGGCGGCGCCTACATCACTTCCACCGCGCGCCAGCAGTACCAAGCTGCGAGCGAACGGTGCGGACGAAAGCGCTCGCCCAGCTGTTCGAGTTCCTTACTGCTGGGGCGTTCCGACAAGGCGAAGGCGCGCTTGTAGCCTTCGCGTACCCCCAAGTCTTCGGTGGGCCACACGTCGAGGCGACCCAAGTGGAAGATCAGGAACATCTGAGCCGTCCAGCGACCGATGCCCCGGACTGCCACCAGGCGCTCCACGATCGCGTCGTCGGCGAGGTGATGGAGGTGGCTCAGGCCGAGGGTGGGGGCGCGGGCGCTGAGATCACGCAGGGCCGCGAGCTTGTTTGCCGACAGGCCGCAGTCGCGCAACTGTTGGTCGGCAAGTGCGCGGAGCCGGTTGGCGCTCACCGGCGTTCCCGCCCGTTGACAGACTCGCTTCCAAATCGTCGAGGCGGCTGCTCCGGCGAGTTGCTGATACACGATGGACCGCGCGAGCGCTTCGAAACTCGTGCGTGCCCGCTTGCCGATCCGAGGGTCCCCGGCGGCCAGCCAGACACGGTGCAGCTGCGGGCAGTCCTCGACGAGCAGACGGGCCGCCCGCGTGTGCGGATCCGTCGCCCCTCGGCTCGGCGTGCTGCTCGTCGATCGTCTGCCGCCGGCCATCTCAGGGCTTCCGAAGCAGCCGACCGAGCAGGTGGGGATTGCGCCCCAGCCCGAGGGCCGCCGCGACCGTGATGGCGCGTTCGAGCGGGACGGGCAGTCCGAACGTTCCGCCGTGCACCTGTTGAGTGTACAAGTCGTTCGCGCCTCGCTCGGGGCCGAACAGATCGTGGAGCATCAGCAACCCGTTGCTTCTCGCGGTGAAATCCGAGTCGAAGATGCGCACGCCCAAATGATGGGCTCCGGCAAACGCCGCGGCGAACACTGGGTGGTCGATCGAGCGTGTGCGGCTGATACCCGCCACGTTGCAGCTGATCCGTGCTGTCAGCCGTGGGTCGTGGGCCCAGGCCTCACTCGTCAGGCGCTTTCCGAGGTACTGTGCAGCCTGATAACTCACGCCCTGTGCCGGCACGACGCTGCGCGAGACGTTCTCGATTCGGCCACCGGAGCCCTTGGGAAGCAAGCGCTGGGTCCACGTGGGGGCCTGTGTTCTCATTGGCGCGACCAAGCTCGGAGATGCCGGAGAAAGCAGAACCGTCACGCTCGCCAGCCGCTCTGCAAGCGTTGCAGTCAACGCGTTCATCGTCGCGCACAACCCCCACTCGCGCAGGCGGCCCGGCGCGTAGGCAAACAGCCCCAGGTGAACGGGGCTCCGGGCGAACCCTTCGATGATGGCGCGCACCCTGCCGGGTTCTGCGAGCAAATCGGTGCCGGACGGCGGAAACCAGAGACGCCCAGCGTAGCCATTCGGGTCGAGCCGTGGGGTGCGAACATCGAGCCACAACACCTGCGCGCCCGCCTCGAGCAAGAGTTTCGTCGGGGCCAGTTCGGCGCCGGCCCCCAGGATCACGAAGCGTTGGTCCGAAAGATCCAGCGATGGGAGGTTGTCGCTCAGCCAGCGCACGGCGTTGAGGACGCCGCCCGAGCACTGACCCCGTTCCCACATCTCTTGCGCGTTGCCCAGGGCATTGCCGACGGTCGCTCCGAGCAGTCCGTCCCGATCCCCGGTTCCGTGTTGGCAGTCCAGCGAGACCCCGTGGCCGGTCTGGGCGCACGCCTCGCGGACACTCACGCCGCGCAGCGACAAGGCATCGACGAACAGCTCGGCGCCGCATGTCGCAATGGCCGCCCTCGCCGGGTGCTTCAACCGAGCCGCTTCGAACCGCGGCAGCCACTCGGCGTATTGGTTGCGAAACTGTTGCGGCTTCGGCGCTTGGGGCAGATCGCCGAACTTCGATGTCAGCTCCGAAGCGATGCGAGAAAACGCGTGAGAGGCGCTGGCATCGCTGATGAATCCAATGTCGCCGGACGTCGGACGCGGCATGCTTCGTTGGTAGCGGGTCTTGGGCACCAACGCCAGCTCACTGACGCAATTCGACCCGCTTCTCGCCGCGCTGCGCGGTCAGGACCCCGTGCGGCGCTGGGCGGGGGTCATCTGTGACGTCGCTGGCGTACCGGGACTGAAGCTCGTCACACGAGGCACGGTCACCCGGTCTCGCCCCGCCGACTTCGACTGGTACAACGCGACGTCTGCGCGCTCCAACAGATCGTCGCAGGCGACCGATCCGGGAGGTGCCACGGCGATTCCTGCCGAGGCGGTCACCCGCACGGGCCCGACCCCGAGGTTCATCCTCAGCTCACGAATCTTCTGCAGGATGCGCTCACCCATCACCGCCGCCTCCGTCGGTGATGCGCCTGGCAACACGATGAAGAACTCCTCACCGCCGTAGCGCGCGACGATGTCGGTTTGGCGACATCCTCGCCGCAGGCACTGCGCAATGAGCCTCAGCGCTTCGTCCCCCGCGGCATGCCCGTAGGTGTCGTTGAGCGCCTTGAAGTGGTCCACGTCCAGCAGGATGAGACTGGTCGGGGTGTTGGTGATCGTCGCCGCCTCCAATTCGCGACGCAGCAGTTGCTGTCCGTAATCACGATTGAACACGCACGTCAGTGCGTCCGTCGTTGCCCGAGCGAACAGCGCGGAGTTCTCCAGAGCTTGCTCGAGCTGACTGATGTACAGCCGCGCCGGGACGAGCGCTTGGTCGTCCACCACTGGCACCTCCAGCAACAAGCAGCCTGAGGCTCCGTCACGAGTCGACAGACTCAATCCCACGAGGTCTCCCAGCCGCGCGACGCCCCGCCCCTGAGCTTTGCTGGCCAGAGCTCGCACGTGCTCGGGCACGTCGCGCCAATGGCGACACGTCTCGAAGTGGCCACGTGTCGCGGCCACGTGGGGCGTCTGCCCGCCACCGAAGAGCGCGAGGCCATGCACCTGTTTCGGGGTCTGCAGGCTGGTCGAATGGGAGCTTTCCAGCAGCCTGTGCAAGTGATCGAGCGCGGTCTGCAGGAGCTCTGGAGTGGGCTGAAGCCGGGTCACTTCTGGGGTGACGCGCAAGATGTGGCGCAGCGAGGCTTGTTGGCGGGCCATGCGCCGAAGCACCTGAGAATGGCGAAGCACCGCATCGACCTGCAGTAGCAAACGGAAGTTACCGTCTGCCTTGCAATGGTAACCCTGGATGTCCAACTCGGACAGCAGCTGCCGCACCGGGCGCTCTCCCTTGACGCTGCTGACGAGCACCACCTGAGTGAGGCGGTCGAATTGGCGAATGGCGCGCACCACATCCGCGCCCGTCCCTCCTGGCATCATGTAGTCGAGGAGCAGCAGGTCCGGCTGGACCTGCCGAACCAACTCCACGCCGTCGACGATCGTCTCGGCACTGTGAACCTCATGCCCTTCGGCTTCGAGCAAGTCCTGCTCCGCCGCGATGACGATGGGGTCATCGTCGATGATGGCAATTCGGCGTCCTGAGTTTTCGGCCGTGGTAGGCAAGCGCATCGAAGTTCGGTAGCCGCTCGTTGGAGCGGGACTGATCACTCTCCCACAGCGAATCCCGCGCTTCCACGCGTCGATCTCGGCTGTTTCATTCCGGCCAACGACGGTCCACGACGGCGCGAACTCGGCCATCCGACTACGGCCTCGCTGTGTGCAAGGCAGGTCGCTTCGGGGAGAAGGGAGAGGATACCCACCACACCTGAGCTACGAGCCGAGCTGCGGATCGGATGTTGCAGCCATCCGGCGCGCCGCCGGGAGCCCGTGCGGCCTGGTCCGACTCAGGGATGAAGCGGCGAGTCAATCGCGCGAGGATCGAGTTCATCGGATACGGCTCGGTTGGACGGACCGGGCCGTGAGCCAACGTCGTTCGGTCGCGTTGTCGCGCCCCTGGGCAATCGCCTCGCCGTGCCCCAGGTACGCCACCGAGTTGATTGCCGCTTTTGGCGGTGTTGTTGGTTGACATCGACGTTCGACACAGCAAAGGAACGCGTCGTGAACGAGAACATCGACAGAGGAACATCACAACCACGGTCGGCGTCGCGGGGCGCTCACAATCACACACGCTGGGCGGCGCTGCCCGCCGCCATGGGGGCATGGCTCGTCGCTTCTGCCGCGGGTGCCCAGACTCCGGAGGGCATCGCATCTGCGGATCCTGCGACGAGCGGGAGTACGGATGTCGCGCAAGAGGGTTTCCAGACCGTGGCCGCTCCACCCGAAGAATCGAACGACGCCACGACGCTCGGTGTGTCAGCAGGTGGGCTGTGGGCTACGGGTAACTCCCGTTCCCTGTCGTTGACGGGTGCGTCTGCCTTCAGGTTGCGCCGAGACGTTCATCAGCTGGGCGCAATGGGCGCAGTCAACTACAGCAAGTCTGCGCAAGCGCCAGACGAAGCGATGGAGCCCACGGTGGAGAACTACCAAGGTCGCGTCCGCTACGACCTGTTCTTTGCCAAGCAGTTGGCGGCGTTTCTACAGGTCTCGGGTCGCAAGGACCGCTTTCAAGGTCTGATCATGCGGCTCAACGTCGACCCGGGTCTGGCCTACTACTTCATCGATCGCAAGCAGCTGCAGCTCTGGGGTGAGATCGGCTACGACTTGCAGCACGACGCCCGTCGGGACGAGGCTCGAACCGATCCCGACACGGGTGTCGTCGCCCCCAAGACCGAGACCCGACACAGCGCTCGCCTGTTCCTGGGTTACGACAACAAGCTCAACAAGGCCGTCTCGGTCAATCTCGGGGCAGAGTACCTTCAGGGTCTGTCGCCGTACGAGGACGCACAGACCGGCAACGTCAATTGGCGTCTGAATTTCGACATGGGATTGACGTCGAAAGTCGGCGAGTCACTGGCGATCGCGACGAGCTTCTCCTTGAAGTACGACAACAGCCCACTGGCAGGGCTCGAGGACACCGATACGGTTACTGCAATCAGCTTGGTCTACGACCTCTACTGACTCGTCCCTGACGCCGCCCAGTAGCTTTGGGCGAGGGCGCCGTGTAGACTCGTTTCGTGGAACAGTTCGCATTCTCTGCGGCTGACATCGCGCGGTTATGTCGGGTTCTGGCTGAACCGGACGCGGAGCTGGCCTTGCGTTGGTTCGTGGAGCGACTGTCGAGTTTTGGCATTCATACCGGTGATTCGCCGCGCCAGGGTGCCAGGGTCGTCGAGGTGGGCGAGTCGCGGCTGGTCTTCAGCTCGGCGCGGTCGATCGCCGACGAGACGTGGTTGTGTGTTTGCGATCTGGCTGCCGCGCTGCTTCGTCGTGTTGTCGAGGCGCGGCAACATCGGCAGGTCGTCGAGCGGATGCAGTTGCTTTCCGAGGCGTCATTCGAAGGCATCATGGTGAACGTCGGTGGTAACGTCATCGATGCCAATGCGCGGCTCGCCGAGCTGCTGAAAATGGAGCCGGACGAAGTCCTCGGAGATCGAACCATGCGCCAGTGCGTGGCGCCTGAAGATCTGCCGTCGGTCGTGGAGCGCGTCGCGTCGGGGTACGAGGGCTCCTACGTCATCACCGGCATTCGCAAGGATGGCTCGCGCTTTCGGGCGGAGTTGCAGTCGAAGCAGGGGCGCTTGGGAAAGCGCCCCGTGCGCGTGGTGGCGGTGCGGGATGTGACTGAACGGGAGCGAACGCTGGAGTTGCTCCGGGAGAGTGAAACCCGGCTCAGGGACTTGGCACAGGCGGCGTTCGAAGTGACCGTGTCGAGCCGTGAGGGAGTGATCATCGCGGTCACCGGCAAGCATCAGCAGCTGTTCGGTTATCGCACGGAAGACATCGAAGGCCGGCCGATTTTGGACTTCGTGGCACCCGCTGCCATCCCGCACACCGAAGAAGTCATCACGGAAGGTCAGATGGGCGTGTACCAAACGACCGTGATGAGCGCTTCGGGGGAGCCGATCCCGGTGGAAGTCGTCGGGGTCACATCCACGCTCGACGGAATCCCGACGCGCATCGCGGGGCTG
>QJWJ01000474.1 GCA_003235365.1 Deltaproteobacteria bacterium | reverse complement strand
CTCGAGGGTGTTAGGTTCAAGTACACATGGGGGCCAAGCTGGAGCCCGTACTCGTACACTGGAACGGCCTTCTCCAAGTAGCCTTGCGAGTTGTCAGCGCCCGCCCCGTGCCGGGCGCTGTGTTGGGCCCCGGGCGTCCAGCGGCGCTCGGGGCCCAATCTCTCACACGGCGCGGTCCTATCGTTTCCGCGTCCATCCGCCCGTTTCCGCGAATCGCGGCCGACGTCCGCGTTCATCCGCTTCTATCCGCGTCCATCCGCGGCCCTGCGGCCCTACTCCCGCAAATTCTCCAGGTTCTCACGAGCTATACGAAGGTCCAATCGAACCATTGGCTGATCCGGGTTGACCTCCAGGGCGCGCTCGTAGTACTCCACGGCGTGGGCGAAGTCCTGCGTCGCGTTGTACGACCAGGCCAGATTCAGCAACAGACTGGCGTTGCGCGGCGCCACCTCGATTCCTTTCTGATACGTCCAAATAGCAGCCTGACTCGCGCCGCGGTCCCAGTATGCGCCGCCCAGTATTTGCATCACTAACGCCCAGCGCTCCCGCACCAAGGCGTCCGCGTCCCCGAGAGAACGGAGCTGAGCTGCGAGGTACAGTCGAGTGTCTCGCTGTTCGCCGCGGACAAGGTGCAGCGCTGCCAAGGCGACGGTCCGTACGTCGATGTCCTCGTCTTCCGCCAACCGCTTCAGCAACGTGACGACTTCCGGCTCGATCCGCGGCATGTCGGGTTGCAGGTGTTGCCGGACGAAATATCCCAGAGCCGCTACCTGAGCTATCGGGTGTCGCGCTTCCGGATGGAGCAGGAGTCTCGCGGCTGTCAGTCGATCCTCTACGCCTGGAGCGTCGAGGAAACCCTCGATTACTGCCTTGCGTGGCTTGAGTTCACCGTACCACTCCTCCGTGATCCGTGCGAGAGCCTGAACGGTGCTGTCTGCATGGCACTCGGCCTGCGAGCAGGCGTTCACGACACCCATGCGGTCGTCATCGCCCGGTCGCGGAATCGGTATCGTGTGATCCGAACGAGCGTAGCGGATCCGGTGCCCGACTTTGGGCTGCTGCAAGTACGGCATGTGGCAGTCGACGCACTTGCTTCCCTCCGTTCCCGGCTCGTGGAAGGTGTGCTCTTCCGGATGCTCAGCCTTGCTCGCGTGACAGTCGGTGCATTGCCCGTCGCTGAACCGGTCCTCGAGCGGGCGTCTCCAGATGTCGCGGTATTTCTGAGAGTGCGGATCGTGACAGTCGACGCACGTCATCGAGCCGTTCAAATAGCAGTCGCTGTAAACGTGGTTTTGCTGGTAGCCAAAGGTGCGCATGCGTCCGTCGGGGAAATACGGATTCTCGCCGACCAGCCATGCCCGCAACGTGTAATACTGTTCGAGGGTCCTGCCCGGCAGGTACCCGGGCTGTAGTACTCCCTTCAGAGCATGGCAACGAAAACACACCGCGAGCGACGCGTCCTTATCGCGCGTCTCCAGAACCTCTACCGCGATACCCTCCGGAGTCTCGAGCAGCGAGTCTTTGGCCAACTCCACGTGTCGCTTGCTCGGACCATGGCAAGACTCGCAGTTGATGTTGAGAGTCATGAACTTCGTCTCGTACCGCTCGGCCTCGGGAGTGTGCTCCAGCACGATCTGACTGCCGTGGCATTCCTGACAGGTCTCGCCACCTCCGTCGGTTCCCAGGATTCGAAACGGCGGCCAGTCGATGCACTCGCCGATCCGCAGGTCCAAACTGATGGGCGTGAATTCGTCCCCCGTATTGCAGAACCACGTTGAGTCGTAGGGCTGGAAATCGAAGGGAAGGAACCTGACCGTTCCATCGTCGAAGTCCGAGACGAAACCTTGTGTGCCCCCGCCGAACATGTGTGCGCCACCGATCACGCCGTCCACGCGGAACACCGCCGGCTCGCTCCCTGCCTGAGCCACGGTGAAGGTGTACTCGCCGCTGGCGTTCAACGACGGCGTTACGGCCGCGTCGCTGAACCAAATGGGTTGCCCGTCGAACGGCGCAAGGATCACGTCGGAGCTCGGCAAGCCGCCGGCGTTGCCGTGCGTCGACTCGCGCCACGCGTTGAACTCCTGCTCGTGACATTCTTCGCACGATTCCGAACCGGCGAAGTCCGTGAAGGACACGGTCGCTGCGGGTGCTGCTGCTTCACGTGGTGGTGGCAGCTCGATCCTCTCTTCGTGCCCCTTGGCGAGAAACCATGCGGCGAACACCGCAGCGGCAACCAGCGTGAGCGTAAGCGCCAGCTTGATTGCACTCGGTCGGGATGGTGCCGCCTTCTCGGCATCAGGGGACGAGACCTCCGCTCTCTTCTGAGACCGCGGTTTTCTCGTCTTGTGGGAACGGCGGGCTTTCCGTCGTCGCGCCATCGTCCTCGGCTCGAGCAGTAGTGAAGTCGGAAGCGGAGTGTGATGAGCATTTACGAGGATGACTTGAATGTCAAGCTAGCCAGAAACACTCGGGGCATCGCCACCGTAGGGCACCCAAACCGAACCGATCCCCGTAGATTGAGGACTCGACCGTGGAAAACCTCATTCGAGACATTCGCTACGCGCTTCGTGCGCTGCGACGATCTCCAGGATTCACACTGGTGGCCGTGGCCACGCTCGCTCTGGGGATTGGCGTAAACGCCACGATCTTCAGCATGGTGAGCTCGGTGTTGTTCCGCCCCCTGCCG
>QJWJ01000484.1 GCA_003235365.1 Deltaproteobacteria bacterium | reverse complement strand
GCTGGCTCCGATTGGGGTGGAGCGACTGACCCCGAGGGCCGCTCATCGAGGTACAGAGAGACGAGCTCAGCCGTATCATTGGCCTCTCTGCCTTCCGCCCCACTCTTGGCGTGCTCGAGATACGCGAGCGCCTCAGCGGTGCCCAAGTCACCAATCGCTTTCAACGCCAGGTAGCGATCCGAGGCTGACTTACCGTTGACGTGAACGTCCTCGAGCATGCCCAACTCGCTGCTGGCCCCCAGCACGCCAAGTCCCGAAAGCGCCGCGGCGCGAACCCGCTCCGATTCGTGCTCGACGAGTTTCACGAGTGCCGGCACAGCTTTCGGATTGTTGGTGAACCCCAACTCGTAGGTCGCTTGAAGGGCTTCCGCACCATCCTCGCCGTTGGCCGCCTTTTCAAGCTCCGCCACGAGAGCATCTGAACTCGCCGCGCCGATGAACCGGCGGTTGATCTTCGAAGCCACCTCACCGACCAGCTCGTGGAGTGTATCCGCGTAACATGGCCGATCCACTTCCGACATACTCCAAGCTGGGACCTTCCCGTTCTTCGCATAACCCACGACCCGCACCGTTTCCCGACCGTCATTGACGTCCGCTGCAAACAGTCCGTAGGCAATGAGCGGAGAGAAACCCGTCGAGCGAGCGTTGCGGATCTCGAATCTGCGCAGCGTCACTTTCAGCCCTCCCGCCCCAGCCGAAGCTTGGGTACTGACCTTACTCTCGACGCCACGTTGGCTCAGTTCCTTCGCGAGGGCGGTAGTGAAGAACGACAGCTCGTTTGGGTCGCCACCAGCGAACTGCACATGAATGGTCACCCGACCGTGGCTGAACTCGGATCCGGTCGGCCTCGCGTCACTCACCGCGACATCGAGCCGCTGACCGCTGGGCGCATAGCGAACGTCCGACGGCTCGTACGCTGGCACGACGGCGGTGTGCGAACATGCGCCGGCCGCCAACGCGACCAGAAGCGTCATCAACCCCTTCAACCCCTTGTCCCCAACAACTGATAGATCAATCATGCCCGACATGTAGCGAAGCAATGAAGAAGCTGTCAATCTGCTCGTCCCACGCTTGTGAGGACCGTCGCACCGGGGTGGACTCGGGCGAGCCCGGGGCTCCGCGGGAATGTTTCGTGGACCCATCTGCCCGTCCCTCTTGCATACGATCGCATTCGGACGGATTCTCGAACGGTGTCCGACGTCGCGTGGACCTTGATGGACGGCATATTGTCCCTCCGCGGTGAAGACGTCCTGCGCGGTGTCGACAGTGTCCTCGGGATCCACGCCACTACGACGACGGGCGTCTTCCTCGAGGCGTCGTTCGAACGCTCCAAACCACGCCACGTGCTGAGGTTGGGAACCGCGCCCGCCGCGCAGGCGTGGACGGGTTGCCACCGCTGCGATCCGTACTGGATGCGGCCGCACACCGCCCCCAGCCCAGAAGAGATCCCCACCGATACGCAGTACGAGTTGGCTGGTCTGCACGGCGGTCGGTACTTGCTGCTCGTACCGTTGGTCGATGCCGTCTACCACGGCTGCTTGCGCGGCAGCGGGTCGGGGCTCGAGCTGGTACTGGATACCGGACACCCACAACTCTCAGCGGCACGGTCGAAGGCATTGTACGTCGCCATCGCTGACGACCCTCACGAACTGCTTCCCTTGGCGGCCGCCGACGTGTGCACGCACCTTGCCGCTGGCCGCTTGCGCGTCGACAAGCCTGTGCCCGCGTTCGTCGATGGAATCGGCTGGTGCACTTGGGATGCGTTCTATCGAGACGTGACCGGACAGGGCGTGCTCGACGGCCTGCAGAGCCTTCGCGATGCGGGCGTGACTGCTCGTTTCGTGATCCTGGACGACGGCTGGCAAACAGTGAGTGAATCGACGCACGAGGGTCGGCTGACAGCGTTGCGTGCCCACCCGGAGTTCGGCGACCTTGCTGAAACCGTTCGGCGGGCAAAGTCCGAATACGGCGTCGAAGCATTCCTGGCTTGGCACGCGGTTCACGGCTACTGGAGTGGCATCGATCCCGTGGCTCTGCCACGCTACGGCTCGCGAGCGGTGTTGCGCTGGTACGCACCCGAGGTGCTCGGTCACGCTCCCGAAATGAACGCGATCTTTTGCGGCGCCGAGGGGTTTCCGCCCCAGCGCGACTCGCTCCGGCGCTTCTTCGACGACTACCACCAGGCGCTCGCGTCAGCGGGTGTCGATGGTGTCAAGGTCGACAATCAGTCATCGGTCGAAGGCTTCGGCCACGCGAGTGGCGGCCGCGTCGCTGCCTGGGCGGACCTTCGGCGGGCGTTGGAGCAAAGTGCACGCCAGCATTTCGATGGGCGTCTCATCAACTGCATGGCGTCGGCAAGCGAGGGATACTACTTCGCGCGCGACTCGACGCTGACGCGGACGTCGACTGATTTCTGGCCCAACGATCCTGCCAGCCACGGTCAGCACCTCTACACGAACGCGCTGGTGAGCTTCTGGTTCGGCGAATTCAACCATCCCGACTGGGATATGTTCCAATCGGCCCACCCTGCCGGCCCCTACCACGCTGCGGCGCGTGCCATTTCCGGGGGTCCCATCTACGTTTCCGACGAGCCGACGTGGCACGACGGCGCTCTGCTGCGACAACTCGTGCATTTCGACGGCACCATCCCCCGATGCTTGGACGTCGCCAGGCCCACCCGACGCAGCCTTTTCGTCGACCCAACGCGAGAACGACACGCGCTGCAAGTGTACAATCGCAACCTCGCCAGCTGTGTCGTCGGCCTGTTCGACGCTCGCCGCGACGGCTCGGACGACGCCATCGAATGCGAGATCGGCCCTGGCGACGTGCCGCGCTCGTGCTGGCGCTCGCTCGAGGGGATCGGCATCAACCCCAACGCCTGCAGTCGCGGCATGTTTGCCATCTACCTGCAGCGGGCCGCAACGCTGCATCGAACGACGTGGGAGCAAGTGTTGAAACTTCAGCTCGGACCGCTCGGTCACGAGTTGGCAACGATCGCCCCAGTGGTTTCAGGCTTGGCGCCCATCGGCTTGCTCGACAAGCTGAATGCCGGCGGAACTCTGACCAGTTTCGCACGCTACCCGGACGGCCGCGTGGAACTGGAGCTGCGCGACGGAGGCCGATTCGGTTGCTACGCGATGCGCGCCCCGACACGATTGCTCTGTGATGATACCGCAGCCTCTCGCTCCAGCTACGACAGCGCATCGGGATTGCTGACGCTGGCCCTACCCCCGGGCAAGACGTACCGAATCGTCATCGTGCCCTGACGCCATTTGCCGAGCGCGCGGGGAACGGTGGGGCAACTTCACGTGGCGGAGCGCCAGTCACTCGCCGACGCCGCCACGTCGTTTCCGACGGGGATGGCGGCAAATCACGCTTGACCGCGACGGCACGCGAATTGCGATGCGCGGCGGTGGGCGACTTGCCCCACCACACAGGAGATTCGTATGCCTTTGCGTTTCAACACTACGTCCACCGTCACCTCCGCCTCCGCTTGCGTCGAGCGCGCTCGTTCGACTCACTCACTCAACCGGCTCCTTCCGCCCGTGGCCCTGGCAGTGTCGCTGGGCGGCTGCTCTGCCCCTGGCACCGACGTCGAGCTGCCGGAGTATGGGCACCTGTCGTTGGGCTTGCGGAGCTCGGACGGCACAATCACCTATGAATTGCAGGGGGCGTCGTTTCACATCGCCGGACCGAGCGAAATGACCATCGAGGCACCCGGGACTGATTCGGGAGATGGTTCAGTTCCCGAGACTCTCGATCAGGAACTGCTCGTGGGTACCTACTCGCTCGAACTGTTGCCGGGCTGGGAGTTGATGGCCTACGACGGCCCGTCCCCACAGACGCTCGATGCACGGCTTCTGACACCCAATCCACAAGACTTCGAAATTGCACCTGCGCAGACCACCACGGTGGGCCTTCAGTTCGAAACGGCGCCCACACCCAAGCCCGATGAGACCGGATCATTGGCAATCGAGATCGAAGTCACGCAGGCTCAGCAACGTGCTCTGGTCATCACCGAGTTCATGGTCAATCCAGCGGCACTGCCCGACGCAGATGGCGAGTGGTTCGAAGTACACAACACGGGTGCGGTACAGCTCGACCTCGCGGGCTGTACCGTGTCGCGCGACACGTCCACGTTTACCATCAACCAGCCGCTCGTCATCGCTCCCGGCGACACAGCTACCTTCGCCAACGGAGAGGCCCCGGGATTCACGCCTAGTTACGTCTACTCGGGCGTGACCCTTCCCAACAGCGCGGCGTTCACTCTGAGCGTCTCGTGTGGCTCTGAGCTCTTGGACTCGGTCCTCGTCGACCCTGGATCGTGGCCGGGTGGCGCGGGCGTGGCAGCGACTCTATCAGCGAGCGCGACGAACGCAGCATCGAACGACGATGCCGGAAACTGGTGCAGCGCAACTGCCTCGTACAACGGCGATCTCGGTAGCCCAGGGGCTCACAACCCCAGTTGCGGGTGAGCGACTCAGCTCCGCCCAGTCGGGGGACCGGCGGCTCCCTCATGGGCAGTCGCCGGCTTTGCGAAACCCCGCGGCGCGAGCTGCCGTCTCGGTCTCGAACCAACGTTCACCGGCGGACAAATCGATGTCGACGCGGTTGTAGTTCGGGCAGTTCGGCAAGTGATAGAGCTTGACTCCTCGCTTGCCGTGATTGCCTTTGATGAGCCCATGACGTTGCCTGACTTGCCGACTCTCGGTGGTATCCGATGCCGCCGAGGTGGCGGAGGGAGCGACGCCAAAGCGCAGCACTACCGACTGGGGAACGCTCACCTTGCGCGACTCGAGGTGCCGCTCGACACTGAGACCCGCTGCTGCCGCGGCGTCGCCGAGTTCTACGCGCAGGGGACAGTGATCCGACAGGCCTGCCTTGTCCGGCAGATCCGTTTCAGCAAAGAGGACCTCGGAAAAAGAACCAGCGACGATGCGCTTCGCCGCGCTTCGGCTGAACACCAAGTGATCGATGTATTCCGGGTAGGCGCCCCCCCAACACTGCGAGTGCCCTACCTCCGTCGGAGATGACAGGTCGGATTCCGCTGGAACGGAATCGTCGAGCTCCCTCCAAAACGGATCATCGGGCGTCGCAAACAGACGGCGATTGAAGTCTCCCAGCACGGCAAATTCTTCACCTGCGACAGCTCGGGCATCCACCCACGCCTCGAGGTGAGGCAGCTGTCGCGCGAGTTTCGAGCACGCATCGGACCTGCCGAGCGCGCCATCGAAGCAACCGCTCTTGAGGTGAACCGACAACAGCCTCAGTGAGCCGCCCGCCCACTCGACGCGCAGGTCCGCCCCGGCGCGAAGCCCACCCACGTCGAGCGCGGTGTAGTCTGGCATGGGTTGGACCCGCAACTCCTTGCGATACGCGAAGCCGACACGCTGGACTCCGCCTTGCTGTGTGAAGTGAAACGCGTAGACGGCGGGATCGAATACTCGCGCCGCTGCCTCTACTCCTTCCACCTCCTGCACAGCGATGACGTCTGCCCCCAGTGTCCCGGCCATCGCCGCCAATCGTGCGAAGTCGGAGTCCATCCGTGGCACGACACCGCGACCCTCGGCCGCGTTGAGCCACTCGAGATTCCACGTGGCCAAACGCAACCGCTGGGGACCTGGCGCCGCGGGTTCGGAACGCTGGGGCACGCCGTCAGCCGCAGGCGAGGCTCGACCGTCGGTCGCAGACGGGGAGTGTACGCTCGTACAGCCGAGACAAGCAACGATCAGCAGCGACACCGGCGCGGCCCGAGCGGCAGCAAACGCAAGTCGAGATGGCGAACACACCGACATGTAGCTACCACGGTAGCGACCTCGATGGGAGTTCCCTGTCCGAGCCCCTCAACGATCAGCGCATCGGACAGCGAACTCGCTACCTAAATGAGCGTGCGCGATTCGCGAACGCTCATTCGATGCAACAGAGAATGGAGTCGAGAAAGCGACTGCAACGGGGGCGGGTTTTCGGGTCGTCACCAAACGGAGCCTGAAAGACTGCCCGACAATCGTGCTCGCCTGTGCTCGCCCACTCAGATCCAGGCGCTGACAGAGCGCTTCGAGGCAGCGACCCTCCACGCCCCCACCGCACGATTTGCGCGACGCCCGCGCCGGTCGACCTCGCGCAGGTAGAGCGCGGAAGTCCCTCCGCGGCCCCGATCGTTGGTCCCCGTGAGTCGACGATTGCGAGCTCTCGGGTGTTGTCGTTACCGGGCAATCGACGTACGAACACGACAAGTGCAACGTCAGCGACCTCGTTGCGCAGAGTTCACGTAAACGCCACCACAAAACAACCGCTTCGGGTAACCACACGCAGTTACGATGCATATCGCGATGATTCGGCACGGCGAATACGATCAACCGCCACGTACGCCGAGCGCTTGGCTTCCCCAACCACTAACGGACGCTGGTATCCGGCAGTCGGAGCAGGCCGCCCACACGCTTCTTGGTTTGCTCACCGAGCGACAGCTCGTGGTAGATCCAGTCATCGATTGTTCGCGGATGCGCCGGGCATGGGACACCGCGCGGACCATCGGGCAACGCCTGGGTGGGTTGCTCGAGATGAAATTCGACGTGGAGGAGTTCGAGGACTTGGCCGAGCGCGGACTGGGTGCTTTCGCCAATTTGACTGTCGACGACATTCGGCGCATCGTGGCCGACGACCCCCGGTACGATGAACTGCCAGCAAACTGGAAAAGCAAGTCCGACTTCAAGCTTCCAGTTCAAGGTGCCGAATCGCTGATGGAGGCAGGCCAACGAGTGGCCTTTCACATCCAACGCCGCACGCTGGGAATGCGCGACAACACGCTCAAGCTGTTCGTCGGCCACGGTGCTTCGTTGCGACACGCGGCTCATCTCATGGGAATCTTGCGCTTCGAACAGATCGCCGAACTATCGATGCACTACGCCGCACCGATCGTTTTCGAAGAGACTCCAGAGGGCCACTGGGTCCATGTCGCTGGAGATTGGAAAGTACGCCGAAGGGAGGAAGCGTATGATTGAACTCACGCAAAGCTCGACCGGCCCCGTGACGGTGCCACCACCCATCGATCCCCGTTCGGGCACCCAGTATCAGGGGCTTCACTGGCGCCCGGTTCGCCTGCCTCGCAGCGAAGAGCAGTGGTTGATGCCGAAGTCCGGGTTGTGCGTGGGCACACACCGCGACCCGGAAGAGCCGACGCTCGAAGAGGTGCAGCGCTACGCAAAGGGCAAGCCGTGGGTATGGCCAGACGAGCGAGTGTGTTTCATTTCGGACGTTCACGCCGACGCCGACGCCTTCCTGCGTTGTCTCGTCGCAACTGGTGGGGTGCGGCTCACTGGACCCGGTGACCATGACTTCGAACTCACTGACGAAGGGAGAAAGTCCGTCTTCGTGCTGGGGGGGGACTGTTTCGACAAAGGCCCCAGCAATCTACGGCTGCTACGAACCTTGTCGCACTTCCGGCAGCTCGGACCAAACCTGAAGATCCTCGCGGGCAATCACGACCTACGCCTGTTGCTGGGGATCGCTTACGCAGAGCGCCGCGAACCGACCCTCGATCATCTGTTCGTTCGCCTCGGTAAGAAGACGATGAAGTTGTTTGCGGAGGTGTACGACGAATACGTGCGCCACGATCCCGACGCGGAGTTTCTCTCCGATGAGGAGTTCAAAGCTCGCTACTACCCGCAGGAGAGTTGGTACGAAGACTTCCCGCTTGCGATTCGCGGAACGATCCCCGAACCCAAGATCGCCAAGGAGGTCCTGCGAATCCGGCAGAAGTCGGGTGAGATCGAGGCGATGGCCACGCAGCTAGGGATGCGCCTCGGAATGCTACATGCCGTCTTGAAGAAGTGCGAAGAGCTGTTCCTCTCCCCCGGCGGTGAGTTCCACTGGTTCTTCGAAGAGATGACCCTGGCTTATCGTCGCGGTTCGTTCCTGTTCGTCCACGCGGGCGTCGATGAAGTGGCGGCAGCGTGCCTGGCAGAATCAGGCGTTGCTGGGCTCAACCATTGGTTTGCCGAGCTCAAAGAGCACGACCTGTTCGCGCTGTATCACGGCAGCGTGGGCAACGTGTTTCGAACGAAGTACCGAGACATCGACTTTGCAATGGGTGATAGCGGGCGCGCCGCGCTGGCGAGAGCGGGGATCTACGCGATCGTGCATGGGCATCGGAACCTGCTGCGCGGGGCGCGGATCAGTCTGCGAGCGGGCATCCTGAATTTCGAGTGTGACGCGTCCGTCGACACCAACACCCGCGCATTGGAAGGGCTGGAGGGGCCCGGAGCGGCTGCGTTGGTCTTCGAGCCCGAAGGGAAAGCCTGCGCGATGAGCTCCGACTATCCGTTCATCCGGGTGTTCGACAGCGCCAAGCTCCTACCGTTCTCGACTCAGCTCGGACAGTTGCAATCCACGAGTGAGAGCTTGCGAAGCATCGATCCGTGACCGCACAACAGGAGAACCGCGACTCCACGCCCCTCGGCCACGAATCGGGCGACTCACTGATTCGAACCGTCGGACATGAGACATTCTCAGCCGGACAATCTGCCGGAAACCTCGTGGCCGTGGTCCGAAGCCCAACGCGTCCAGACCACCAACGACTCCGAACGCCTGACGCCGAAGAGCGCAATCTGCGGTTATCAGTGACATTTTCGGACGTCATTTCCGAGGATGCACGAGGGCGCCCCCCACGCTCCTCGTGCTGATTTTGCCTGGATGTTGCTTCCCCTTCACACATCGATCGCGAACACGTTGGCAGACTGCTTGCCGATGACGCGCTGAGTAGCGACGTCCCGAAACGCAAGACTGCGCCCCGGGGTCCCCAAGCCTTCGGGATCCGTCCTCGGAGGAGCACCATGAAAGAGCAGGAAGAAGGCCGCTTGAAGTTCAAGAACGTCATGCAACCCGCAGAAGCAGCAGTCTACTTCGAGGCCATCGTCGATGGCCTGCGTCGGGGCTCTCTGCAACTTCAGCACACCGGAGAGAAGCTGTTGCTCGAGCCTGTCGGAGACTTGAAAGTCGAAATAAAGGCTTCTCGAAAAGATCGAAAACAGAAGTTGAGCTTCGAGGTGAACTGGAAGTCTCCCAAGCCGGCTGGGATCATCTCGAACGGCGAATCCGACGAGGAAGCCGCCGACCAAGAAGAGGCGTGATGCCCTGTTGACTCCGCTTCCCGGATGCTCGCGGCAGATCGCGAGCATCCACATCGCTGGCGACGACCACAGTCGGGTGGTCACCGCGTACACCCACGCGAAGCGGCGTGTGTACCCAATCCCTACGTTGGCTAGAGACGCATCCCACGCCAGACGCAACCTGGTGGCGACGGGGCGGAGCAAGAGCATGGACCTGTACGAGTCGGTGACTCAAAACATGAAGTTTCTCCTCATCGAAGTGGAGAAGCAGGTCAATCGAACGAGCACCTACCTCGAGGCGCCTTCCAAGAAACTGTTGGGGACAGTTCGAGGCAGCGACGATTACATCGACAACCTCAAGACGTTCATTCAAACGAAGTGCTTCACGCTGGCGGGCCGAACCGCGCCGCAGGACAAGACCGCGGTTGCGCGGTTGAAGGCTCTCGAAGTCGTTTCGATCAATCTGGAGCGCGTCAGTGACTTCTGCGAGCGCGTCATCGACCAGGCAGAGCATCTCGACGACATGAACCTGCTCGAAGGTTTGGACTACGAACCCTTCTTCGCGGAGGTTCGGCACGGCCTCCGCCATCTCGCACGAGCCCTCGACAGCGACGACATTCAAGCCGCACTTCAGGTCTGCCGAACCGAACAGAATCTCGACGTCCTCTACGCCAAGACGTTGCAACGAATCATCCGCTCTCTGGAAGGCGGGGCTCACGCGCAGACTCAACTCACGCTGTTGTTCATCTCTCACTACCTCGAACGAATGGGAGACTCACTACTCAACGGCGGAGAGGCACTGCTTTCGGCGCGACTCGGCGAACGAATCAAGATCGAGCAACTGAGAACCCTGGAAGACTCGCTCTCGGACATCGAATCGGAACTCGACGATGTCGCCCTTCATCCGGTCGGAGAAACCAAGTCTGGTGCAAGAATCGCTCGCCTGACTTCGTCCGACCGGCAGAACTCGGTGATCTTCAAGGAAGGTAAGACGAGCAAGCTCGTCGAAGAGCGAGACAGCGTTCGGAGATGGCAAGAGCTGATACCCGGGATCGTTCCCAACATCTACTCGTTCCACCAGGAAGGAGCTCGCAGCGCAATCCTGTTCGAATACCTGCCCGGTCGCACCTTCGAGGAGTTGCTACTCGAAGCGCCAATTCCGGAATTGGAGAAGGCTCTCACGCGGATCACGGAAACACTGGTCTACGTTTGGAACGTGACCACTCGCCAAGAACCCGTCCGAGCGAGGTTCATGCGACAGCTGATGAACCGCCTCGACGACATCCGAGCAGTGCATCCTGAGTTTCTGTCACCCGGCGGCATGATCGGCGACGTCGAGGTGCATCCGTACGTCGAACTCGTTCAACGGTGCTTGGCGTTGGACGAAACCCTCGCAGCTCCGCACTCTGTCTTCATTCACGGTGACTTCAACGTCGACAACGTGATCTACGACGCCCAATCCGATACGGTCCATTTCATCGACCTGCACCGATCGGCAGATATGGACTACTGCCAAGACGTATCGGTGTTCCTTGCTTCGAACTTCCGCCTACAAGCCTTTGAAACCCAAATCCGCCGACGGATCTCCTGGGTGATTCGAACATTCTACGAATTCGCCATCAACCATGCCGAGAAGCTAGGCGATAGTACTTTCCCGCTCCGGCTTGCCCTCGGCCTGGCTCGTTCGTTCGCAACGTCGACCCGATTCGTGTTGGACGACGGGCTATCGCGGGAGATGTTCCTGCGCAGCCGCTTCATGCTGGAAGCGGTGGTGAGGCAACAGGACGAGGGCCAAACGTTTCGGTTCCCAACGGAGGTACTGTTTGACTAACCCAACCAAGCGTATCGGCATCGTCGGCTTACCTGGCGCGTGGTCGACTGAAGCGCTCGCCGATCGAGTGGAGGCCGAAACCGGGTTTCGGCTGGTCGTGGAGATGACTCGAGTCCACGCCAACCTGCACGCTGGCCGAGTGATGTTCGATGGTCATGACCTGTGTCAGCTCGACGCGCTCATCATCAAGAAGCTGGGAGCTTCGTACAACACTGACATGTTGGATCGCCTCGAGGTACTGCGGTTCGTGGAATCCCGTGGCGTTCGTTGCTTCTCGAGCCCGCGGTCAGTTCTGGGTTTGCTCGACCGTCTGAGCTGCACGGTCACCCTTTCGGCCGCCGGGATCCCCATGCCACCAACAGTGGTAACCGAAGACGTCCAACATGCAATCGATGCCATCAAACAGTTTGGCAAGGCTGTGTGCAAACCGTTGTACTCGACCAAAGCCCGCGGCATGACCGTGCTGGCGAGTGACGACCCAAAGCTCGCTGAGAAGGTCCACGAGTTCAAGACGGCCGGGAACCAAGTCATATATCTCCAGCGCATGCTCGAGCTTCCTGGCAAAGATCTGGGCGTAATGTTCCTCGGTGGGGAGTATCAAGGCACCTATGCTCGAGTCAAACGCGCAGAGAGCTGGAACTCGACGATCGCTTCCGGTGGGAAATATGCCCCCCACGAACCCTCAGAGGAGATCATCGAGCTGGCCAGAAGGGCCCAAGCCCTATTCGACCTGACGTTCACCAGTGTCGACGTGGTCGAAACGAGTGACGGACCCATGGTTTTCGAAGTCTCTGCTTTTGGTGGGTTCAGCGGCTTGCGGGACGGCTGCCAAATCGATGCCCCGACGTTATATGCCCGCCACGTACTGAAGGAGCTGCAGAACCAGCCATGACCCCATCGCTTTCGTCTCTGATCGAAGTCTCGCGCGCTGGCGTGGAATTCACCAGCGAGATCTCTTTCGCCTTCGGTGCGATACGGGTGACTGTACGCAGCAATTCTTCTGAATTGACTCGGCGGCTGGCTGACTACTTTCGCGGTCAAGTGGTCGCCACACCGCACCAAAGCGTGAAGATCGACGCCATTCAGGCAGCTCCGACAGACTTCGGTCTCGACTATTGGCACTGGCCCCGTGAAGGGGGAAAGGTCGGGCAGAAGGAAGCCATCTGCGACGTGCCGGGCGGGCGCGTCGTGCATAAGGTCAAGACGGGCATGACGTTCTTGCTCGGTGACGAGGTCCGCGTCGCAGTTGGCGACTGCGAAAGGAACGACAACCAGATCATCAACTTCGTCATCGCTCAGCAGCTGAGCCACCTCCTCAACGACGGCGGCGCACTGTGCCACGCGGCAGGCGTCTGCGAGAAGGGACGCGGCTTGATGATCGCCGCAACGTCAGGGGCCGGCAAGTCGACCTTCGCGATGCACCTGATGAAGCAGGGTGCAACCTTCGTCAGCAACGACAGGATGATCGTCGAAGCGGCAAAGCCGATACCGATCATGCATGGTGTTCCGAAGCAACCTCGGGTCAACCCCGGAACCCTCCTGAACAATTCGTCACTTCGAGGTATTCTCTCGGACGAGCGAGTCGAAGCGCTGCGGAGCTTGCCGCACGACGAACTGTGGAAGCTCGAAGAGAAGTACGACGTCGACATCGAGCGCGTCTACGGACCCGGTCGGTGGGCGCTGTCCCACACCTTGGATACATTCCTGATTCTGAACTGGAATCACCAGGCAACGACGGGCGCGACGTTCCGGTCGATCGATCTACGAGAACGGCCCGAACTGCTCGAGCTGGTCATGAAGTCTCCCGGACCCTTTCACCGCGACCATCACGGAAGCTTTCCGACCGGGCGTGAGCAGCACGACGCGACCGCCTACCTGGCGCACCTTGCGCAGATTCCATGTTTCGAGGCCGCGGGAGGTGTAGACTTCGAGGCCGGCGTCGAATGGTGGCGCCGCCTTTCGGAACTTCGATCATGAACCACCGGGTAACCGTCACTCGAACGCTTTCAGTACCGGATAGTACTCGCGTGGCCCGATGCCTGCGAGCGCCGGAACTCGGCCCTCGTGTTCTGTTCTTCAGTGGCGGCTCTGCTCTCAAGTCACTGAGCCGTGCGCTGAAGGAGTTCACGCACAACTCCGTTCACCTGGTAACGCCATTCGACTCCGGGGGCAGCTCCGCACACTTGCGTGCCGCTTTCGACATGCTGTCCATCGGCGACCTTCGAAACCGACTCGTCGCGTTGGCAGATGAGAGCAACCGAGGAAACCCCGAGATCTATCGATTGTTTTGCCACCGGCTCTCCAAGGAAGCTCCCCCCGAAACGTTGAGGAGCGAACTGAACGACATGCTCGCCGGGACGCATCGACTGGTCAGCGCCGTCCCCGAACCAATGCGCCGAATCATCCGAACCCACTTGCGATTCTTTCACGAGGCAATGGGGGATGGGTTTGATCTGCGGGGAGCGAACATCGGCAACCTCCTGCTCACCGGGGGTTACTTGTCGCAGGAACGCGACATTCGCTCGACCCTGTTCTCCTTCTCCAAACTACTGGAGGTTCGCGGTACCGTCCTTCCGACAGCAGACTCGACGGCTCACCTGGCCGTCCGCCTCGACGACGGTGCCTTGATTGTCGGGCAGCACCTGATCACGGGAAAAGAGGTTGCCCCACTGTCGAAACCGGTGAAGGAGTGCTTCCTCGTCAACCGCCTACACGACGGTGTCCCCACATCCGTCGAAGCAAGCGGCCAAGCGCTGAAGAACATTCAGCGGGCTGATCTCATCTGTTTTCCAATGGGCAGCTTCTATTCCAGCGTCCTGGCGAACCTGCTCCCTGAGGGTGTAGGGCGTAGCGTTGCCAGCGCAGGCTGCCCCAAAATCTACATTCCCAACATGGGGCACGATCCCGAGCAGTTGGGTTCGAGTGTCGAGCGTTCCATCCAGGCGTTGCTCGACACTCTTCGCAAGGACTGCGGCACGGAGCAACCGACACATCGCTTGATGGACGCCGTGCTTCTCGACACCGAAAACGGACGCTACCAACACCCGATCGACAAGTCGCGCATCGAGGCGATGGGTATTCAGGTCATCGATACGCGGCTCGTCGATCCAACCAGTGGTCGGCCTGGAGTTACACCACGGTTGCTGTCGGAAATACTCGTAACCCTCGCCCAGTGAAGGCAGAACGCCGCACAGGCGAAAGAGAGGACACATCAATGAAGGACCACGACGACGACAGGGACACTTCGGACGAATTGGTCCACGAGGCGCTCCAAGAGCGAGCACAGGTCGCACGATACCTGCGCGCAATCGCCGACGGCATCGAGTCAGGGATGTTGCGCCTGTCTAGCGGAGACAAGCAAATGGAGTTCCGCCCGCCAGCGCTTTGCGGCTTCGAACTCCGAGCCAAGTCGGAGCGCAGCCGGGCCAAGCTCCGTCTCAGGCTCGCCTGGCGAAAGGCCGACGACCACAAATCCGCGAGCGAACTGCGTATCGATTCGCGTGCCACCGAGTCCGCAGGCTGATCCACTTGGCCCGAGCCCGGGCTTGCGACACGCCAACGGACATGCGATGCATGACCGTCATGCGCGTGATGACCTACAACATCTTGGACGGCGGGGTCGACGACGATGGAAGCGACCGTTGGCCGCTACTGCTAGAAGTCATCAATACGAGCAAGCCCGATCTTCTCGTGCTCGATGAATGCAGCCACTTCGACGCCAATGGCTATCGAAACCTGCATCGAATGGAGCGCGAAACGGGACTCCGGGGGCTGCTCGCGGAGTCCACGACGGGTTATCACGTTGCCTTGTTGGTGGGCACGGACATCGACATCATCGAGCACCACCCGTTGCAGGGTCCCCATCACGCTTCGCTGTGGGTGCGCTGCGTTCGGCGTGGGTTGCCTTTCGCGATCCTGGCCGCTCACCTGTGCCCGTTCGGCGGCCAGACGCGCTTGATGGAAGCCGAAGCATTGACGCGCGCTGCGAAGCTGGACGAGTGGGTGTTCATTGCCGGCGACATGAACGCAATAAGCCCTCGCGACGCACACGGCTACGACACGAACCAATGGCTCCCCCGCCGGCGCGTACGCCACCTTCTGCCGAACAGTAACGACATCGATACGCGAGCCATGGCGCTTCTCGAAGCGTCTGGCATGGTCGACCTCGCAGCGCACGCGGGGCGCGCAGCGCCCACGGTGCTGACCCCGCTCGTCGAAGACCATGCCAACTACGAGGTGCGGCTGGACTACGTTTTCGGGAGTCCACCCGTCGTTCCTTGGCTGACGTCGGTCGACGTCATCACCACCGAAGCGGCGCGGCGCGCTTCGGATCACTACCCGCTCGTCGTCGAGCTCGACGACGAAGCGGCGCGCCGAGCCGCGTAGCCTCCGCCCCTCGTGGCCAGGCAGGGTCTCCACCCACGCCCCACCCGCCGCCCGGCCACAGCGGAGCTGAGAACGGTCAAAGCCCCGAGGAGGCCGCGCGCCATGCCGGGGCGCGACGCTGTGAAGTTGCTCTGGATCCCGTGAGGACTACAATCTCCGCGTGAAGGGGATACCCGCGCCACTCAAACAGCCCATCATCTACTTTGCCCTGGCTGGCGGAGCGGTCTTCGGGGTCGATTCCGCGCTCCGTAGCGGTGCGGAATCGATTCAGGTCACCGATACCGTTCGCAAGGAGGTTGCCGCGCAGCTCGAGCAGAGCCTACTGAGGCCACCAACCGCCGAAGAACTGCAGCAGGGCATCGGTGATTGGGTGAATACCGAGCTGCTGTATCGCGAGGCGGAAGCCCTCGGGCTGCAGCACAACGATTCGGTGATCCGAGCGCACTTGGCGCGCAAGCTCGAACTGCTCGTGCGCGATCGCAGCGTCGTCGACCAGCCGACGGAAGCGGAAATCGAAGCCGAGCTCGCCAATAGTGGCGATAGGTTCAGTGGCCCCGAAACCTTCGACGTGACTCACGCGTTCGTCTTGCAGCCCAAGAACAAGCCGCCAGAGCCGGCGCGGATCGACGGAGTTCTCACCCTGTTGCGCGCGGGAGCCGATCCGCTCACTGCGGGGGATCATTTTCCGCGTGGCCCGAAGTTCACGCGCATCCCGCGAGCACGCCTCGAGCAGATCGTCGGAGCGCCGTTGTCCGACTTGTTGCGACGCGACAAGCTAAACCAATGGCAAACCGTCACCGGCTCACGCGGGATCCACTTCATTCGACTCGACGCCGTGCACGGTGGCGAAGCAACCGTGGAGTCAGCACGACAGGGTCTGATTGGGGAGATCGTCGAAAAGAGAAAAGGCGAAGCCGCGCGCCAGTTCGTTGCCGACCTCAGAGAGAAGTACACCGTTGAAGGTCTCTAGACGAAGTGGCTCGTCACCGAGTGCGCCTATCACGGGGGGGGACCGATTCCGCGCACTGACGGCGGTCGCACGGACACTGAGATTGATCGCGAGAATGGCTCGGCGCACGGCGCAGCCGGCGTACTGGTCGATCGCAATGGTGTTGCTATGCGGCGTCTTCGCAACACCATCGGCGAACGCGCACGAGTACAAGCCTGGAGTCGTGGCGATCAAGGAAGTGAAACCCGGGCGCTTCTTGCTCCAGTGGTCACCGCCGATGCCCAACGTCGAGGACCTCGAGCTGCGACTTCCAGGGGACTGCACCGTCGACGGTAGTCGTTCGTTGCAACTGAGTCGGACAGTCCCGGGCCTCTCGCTGTCGCTCGAGTGTGGACCGTCGGGCCTCGGAGGCGAACTCGGTTTCGACACCGAAAGTACCTCCGCCGGGCGAATCGGGATCAACGTCGAGTGGCTCGATGGCACCGAGTCCTTCAAGTTGACGACGGGTGATCCACCGGCCGTCATGCTGGGTGCGACAGCCTCACCCAACAGCACTTGGCAGGTGCTGGGGCAGTACGTCCTGCTGGGAGTCGAGCACATCTGGCTCGGCGTCGATCACCTCTTGTTCCTGCTTGGGCTCCTCATCCTCGTTCGAGGGTTTCGCAGGGTACTGTTGACCGTCACAGCGTTCACGCTCGCCCACAGCATCACGCTGGGAGCCGCTAGCCTCGAGTTGCTGACAGTGTCGACTGCACCTGTGGAAATCTGTATCGCGCTGTCGGTGCTGTTGCTCGCGGTCGAAGCCACACGCGGCCCCGAAACCGCAAGCCGTCGTTGGCCATGGTTGGTCGCATTCGGCTTTGGTCTATTGCACGGATTGGGGTTTGCCTCGGCCCTCTCGGAGGTGGGCCTCCCAAAGAACGCTGTGCTGGTGTCGTTGCTCGGCTTCAATCTCGGCGTCGAACTAGGACAGCTGGCGGCGGTAGTCGCCGTCGCTGCAACCTACGTACGACTGCGCAGACATCCGGCGATCGAACGACGGATGGAGTCCGCGGCCATCTGGGTGCTTGGGATCTGTTCGGTGTTCTGGCTGCTGCAGCGGGTCGACGGCTGGCTCGAACCACTCTTGGCCCTGCAATAGCGGAGCGCTTCTGCGGCTGGCACGCCGGTTGTCGGCAACGTCGCGTCTCCGCAGATCGAACCTCATCGCGCCGGTCGGTCGAGAACGCGAGGCCGCGAAAACGACAACTTGGGCTTCTTCAGTTCGACCTCCTCGAACAACAGGTCGGGGCAGTAGACCGACGTGGGTGACGACAGCCCGCTCGGCCACTCGACGCGGAAGTGATAGCCGTGCAACGCCGATCCATTGCCGATGATGCTACGCAGGTCTCTGAGGTTCATTTCGCCGAAGGTTGCCCCTCGGACGAGGACCTCTCGCCCGTCCGGATAGAGCTTGAACACGCGAGTCGGACTGGGCGGCGCCATCCCTCCGGTTGCGAACCCACGCGACTGCAGCCCCTGAACGACGATCCCGTATTCTCCACCTTCCTCGGCAACCGCCTTCAGCAAACGCTGACGAAGAGCGCGGCGATCTCGCCCCCCTGTTGCCTCCACGATCAGGTTGCCCAGCATCCCGCGAGCCCATCCCGACAATCCGGACCGCCCGTGACCGTTGCTCACCTTCGAGACCCGACTCGGTGTGCGGGACGTCAACAGATTGCGCAAACGTCCCTTCTCGACGAGCGAAACGCGCTCGGAGGCGACCCCTTCATCGTCCATCGCGTAGTAGCCAAACAACGGGAGCCCGCGCAACGAACTGACGGTCGGGTCGTCGTAAACCGTGAAATTGTCGGGCAGCACCCGCTTTCCCAGCTTGCGCCCCCAGATCCCATCACCCACCTCCCCTTGTCCTGTGCCCGACAAGCTCATCGCCAAGAACTCGTACGCTATCTGAGGCGCCGCTCGTTCTTCGAACAAGACTGGTCCCAGGTAATCCTCCACGAGCTCAGCATCACGTTCTTCCCCGATTTGCGCGGCGATGACTCGTGCCTCCTGCAACACTGCCTCGCGACCGAAGCGAGAGTCATCTTCGCGCACCAACACGTTCGACTGTCGCGAGATTTGCATCCCATCGGCAGCCTGAGCCGACGCTTCAATCCGAAACTCGACCCAACGCGACGGCTCGCGGCTGACCACTCCTTCACTCGTTACCAACACTCGCTCGACACGCGTTCCCTCGACACCGACGGAGCTGCTATCGACGTTTGGGAACTGCACGAACACGCGCGACGCTTCGACGACGACATCCCTGAGCGCTTCCGTCGTCGGCAGCGACGGAACGTCTGCGCCCTGAATCGAACGGAGCTGCTGAACGCTGAAGTCTGGTGGCCGACCGTCCAACTCCACCTCGCTCGACCGCTGCGCCTTCTTCTGATCCAGCAACTCGATGGCGTCGCGGTAGCTCGCATCGGCGGCCAACCAGAAGGCCCGTCGCAACACCAAGGGGTCATCCCCGAGCGCGGCGCGACGCAACCGCTCACCGGAGATCAGCTCGGGCTCGGCATTGATGTCGGCGAAGTTCGAGTTGTCGAGCGTGTGATCGCCAACGCGCAGCTCGACACCAATTCGGCGCCCGGTTTCGTCCGTAGAGGTCACGACCGACCCGAGACTCGCAGATACGTAGCGCTGCTCGAAATCGACCAGCCAAAACGCGCCGTAGTACGCGGGGGGACGGTTCGGCAGCAGCAGCTGAGTCATGCTGCGCTGTAGCTCGACCTGCATCGCCTCGGTCAGCGTCGAGTGCGCCTCGGTTGGCTTCGGCTCTTCGACGAGATGCACCTGCGCCGACGCCTCGCTGCGCGCGTGAACCTTGGGCAACGCGAAGGCGGAAGCGACGAGCGCGCCAACCCAGGTCACCCTCGCCAGAGGCGACCTGGAAACGGCGCCGGGTTTCGGCCTGCGTCGCGACGCAACCGGCGCTTGGGGCATCCTCCACATCATTGGCCTTCCCTACCGGGCAGATGTTTGGCCCCGCCCGGCACGACCTGGGTGGGCGGGTGGCTTGGGGGTGTGCGCATACGGATGTACGCTCCGCGCCGGTTCTCGCTCGACCGCCGCATCCGACTCGACTGGTCAATCATGAGCCCTGCCTGGCGGAGGCAAAAGCGGTGGCTTGAGCTCCGACTGCTCTTGGCGAGCGATCTCGAGCTGAGAAACCAGGACGCTAGGACTGGTGGCACTAACCGGTACCCACCCCGACTCGGCGCCGCATACGCCATTGAAGGTTTCGAAATCGTCCGCAAGCAACGCGATTTTCGACAGCGCCGTGAGTGGGGTTCCTTCGATGTCCGCGCCGCGCACCAGCTCGTGCCGACCATCGGGGTACACCCGGTACGCCATGACCGGCATCACCTTGAACGCCTGAGTGTCGAACCGCTGCGTCTGGGTGAACCCGCCAGAAATGTCCGTGAAGCGCAGTCCATACGGAAGCCCCTGCCGCTCGACTTCTGCAATCAGGGCAGCGTCCAGATCGCTTCGAGAAACCGCGCGGTGTGGCAGAACGACCAGGTTGGCTTGTCGCGAAACGACCCCGTACCCCATCTCTCGACGGCCGTGACCATTGCTCTTGTCAAAGCCTCGGGTTGGAGCGCGAGAAAGCAGAAACCCCCGCAGAACGCCATCTTGCACCAGGGTCGCGCGTTGGGCGGCGATCCCCTCGTCGTCGAAGGCGTAGTTACCGTTGAGCTCCACACCGTTGAGTGTAAACAACGACGGATCATCGAACACGTCGACGCCCTCAGGGAGGATCTGTTGGCCGATCAGGGTGGCGAAGGTCTGACCCTCGTTTTGCGCGTCCTGTCGGTGCCCTTCGATCCGATGCCCGAACACTTCGTGAAAGAAAACCCCTGCCGCCCTCCCCTCGAGTAACGCCGGACCGGCGTAGGGGTCGATCAGCGGCGCATCGCGGAGTTCGATGACGTCTCGAAACAGACGAGCGAACCGCTTCTTCGCGACGTCGAGTTGGGGCAACCCATCCAACGTGTGAACGTCGATGGCGTCGAATCGCTCGAGTGGCATCCCGTCTCGAGCAAGCGTGGAGACACGCATCGACAGCCGTACGCGCCGCTCACTCGTCTGCACGCGGCTTCCCTCGCTACTGACGAAGTAGCGGTGGGCCCCGACGACCTCGAAAGATACCTCGGAGTCCATGATGTCCGGGTATGCGCGAGCAATTGCGGACAGTTCCGCAACGCGCTGCTCCCACGCAGGGACGTCCACGGCCGTGCTCAGCAGCGCTCGAATCCCGACGACGGGCCGTTCTGTGGAAAAATCCGCGTGTTTCTCCTCGGCCGACTCCTGCTCACGCTCTTCCGTGGCCACCACGTGCAGCCATGCCTGACGTGCGCGCTCGTACTCGTCGTTGGTGGCAAGCCACAAAGCGTCACGCAGCGCCTGGCCCGCATCGGCCAAGGGGATTAGACGTACGGCCTCGTAGGTGGAGTCGTTGCTCTCTCCCGGTAGCGGATGAGTGTTGTCTCGGACTGGCGTTCCGACACGCACGTCGACGTCGAGGTAGCGCTGACGATCGTAGGTGGATGTGACGAGTGAACCATGGGCCGCCGATATCCGCCAGTTTCGCTCGTCCGTAACCTGATACGCCAAATAGTGCACCGCCTCCGGAAGCGCATGTAACACGCGAAAGGCATCGCCCGCCGCGCCTTCTAGCGTGCCCATGATTGGCGTGGGAGCTGCAGGAACCGACTGCCGACGGTGAAATTCGACCTCGGGTTCACGAAATGTCCAACGAGGAGACGTGACCGTCGGCTCCGTCTTGGCAACGGGCTGGCTCGCTCCGCATCCGACCAGTACGATGCCGGCCCAGGCGGCGGCGGCATGCCTGCCCAACAAAGCCACGCGCATGTCAGCCTTTCTTGCAGTCACCGAACTTCAAGACCGCTTGGTACTCGTGTTCCTCGACGAGGAGCGGCTTCTCTCCCGAAGCGGTCTTGACGGGCTTGTCGCGCTTCAAACGACGCGGTGGTAGTCCGGTAACCCGTGCCACCTCTTCCTGCCAGGCTATTCCCGGTGTCGCAAAAACGACCAGACACCCCGCGGGCTCCGCCTCACCCGCGCCGAACTCGTAGGTGTAAGACACGGCGCCAGATTCGGCCTTGAAAGTCCCGCCTTCGTCGCTGAGCTTGAAGCCGCGGTGAGTGAAGTACTCCTGCGCCTGAGCCTTGTTCATGTCGACAATCTGGGGCCCGGTGCACTTGATCTTCTTGCCGGACTTTTCGTAGCTGTAGGCGGTCCCCTTGGGGCACGTCGGGTCGCCCTTCGCGACGAGCTGAGCCAATTCTTCAGGCGTGAGCTTCTTGCGGTTCTGCTCGTGCTCCAGGTACTCCTTGTGGCTGTTGAGCTTGCGCTGAACGCTCGTGAGCTGGTCTGTTTCTTCCGCTAGATTGGCCTTCTGGCACAGTTCGAGTGTTGGGTTGACCAGCGCCAACGCCTCATCGACACTCTTCACGTCGTTGGTATCGACGTTGCCGACCACCGCATGAGCCTGCATGTACTGGTCGCGACACCGCTTGACGTCACCGGTGTTGCACGACTGTACGAGAACCAAGTAGGCCCCCGCCAAGAAAGTCCACAGAAGGCGGTGATTGCTGTGGCGATCCGTCGTTCCTGTTTTCCCCCGGCGACTCTGGTTCCTGCGCACCATGCCCGGAGTGTACCCGAAACGCGGCTGAGGTCACTACCCGTGCCGACACATCTCGCCGCCGAATGCCCTCGACCGACAAGCGACTGAGCTCAAGCGCGGCGCCTCGACAACTCGGCAAACCCGTCGAGAGCCAAGTCGATGGCGTCTGAGATGGCCTCGGCCACGCGCGGAGAATCGACGAACGGCTGATCGTGCTCGCCGATCACCGCCAGAACGCCCGCGGCATGGACTGACGCTATCCCCTCAGCCCGTCGTCCGAGCTGCGCCAGCACGAACAAATGGGCACATTCCATCTCGGACGCACACACCCCAGCTTTCTGGAGCAGCGTCGTGTAGCGCGCGTGCTCTGCTCCCATCGGTCCAAACCCGAACTCGCGGGCATAGAGTGAATCCTTCGTGTGAACGGGGCCGAAATGCACCTTCGCCCTCCGGGGCACGGCATCGACGGCGCGCTGCAACGCGCCAAGCATCCCCCAATCAGCCAGCGCCGGAAACTCCCTCGGCAAGTAGGCATCGCTGGTCCCCTCGTCCCGCACCGCACCCGTCGCAACCACGAGATCTCCGGTGTGAATGCCGGGTTGCAGCGAGCCACTCGTGCCGACGCGTGTCAGCACACGCGCCCCGAGTCCGATCAGTTCGGTCACGACGAGGTCGACGCTCGGACAACCCATGCCGGTCGATATCACGCCGACGTCCAAAGACTGGCCTCCGCGTTCGAGCACCCCGAGATGCAAATCGTGTCCACGCGCATGCTCTTTCGTGGTTCGTCGGGAGAACGTCTCGGCGATGGACGCCGCGCGAGAACGGGACCCAGGAAGCAGCAGGTAACGACCAGCGCCGTCATTGCCTTCGAAGTCTTCTGCCGATGCGTTGATGTGAAGCGGACGAAACTCGTTCATCATGGACACCTCTCTGCGAGACGTCGTTGCGACTCCGCGCATCGATTTCGACCGTCCACGCACAATGCCAGCTGATCCGAATCATCACCGCGCTCGGCAATTCGGCAGATGCGTTCGGCCAAATCGCAGATCCTCTGTCCAAACTGCCTGGCGCTCGGGCAGTCCGGAGTGGCAAGTCGCAACGCATCCCCCAGCCGCTCGAAGTTTGCCTCGAGTTCGCGTGCCGCTTGTTCGATGTCGGCGCGGGACTCTTCGTCCACGCTGTCCACCGCGCCGCGACTCGCCGTAGACTTCTTGGACGACTTGGGCTTCGCGGGCTGCGCCAGATCGTCCTTGCGATCGCTCTCGGCCCGATCCCTGCCCGCCGCAGGCGGGGGAGGGGCTGGGCTGGGCGCAACGGGCTCCGCGGGCTGAGCACCAGGCGCAGCGGCCTTCTCCTCCGTAGCCGGCTCTTCTTCTGCGGCTTCAGTGGCTCGAGGCTCGTCGGCGGGTGCCGTCTCGCCGCCCGCGCTACCCGTCGCGACCGCCGGCGCCTCGCTGTGCGCCGGTGCGGACTTTCGCGCACAGGCAGCAGTCAGGGCCAAGACCAGCAAGCCCATCGTCGATCGTTGCTTCTTCGACATCCGCCGGAGCATACATCGATTCGGCGCGCCCACACCCCCAAGTTCGACGCGAACCCGTTGCCCATCGCGCGGACGCAACGCTTGGCTGCTCCGACTCGCGATCCGATGCGACTTCGAAGGACGAGCAGTCCAGAGACGCGGCAGGCAGCGCGGAGCTCCCACCGGGGGCCCTCGAGATGAAGACGCACCTCTGCCGAGAAGCCGGCGTCCACGTCGTCGGACAGCCGAAGCGCAACGGTGTCGGCGCTGCCAAACCGTTTACTTCCATCGATCAACTCAAACGAACCAAGCCATCAGCACCGGGCTCCTCCAATTGGCATGGCTCGTGCTCCACCACGAGCCATGCGCATCGCGAGATGGCTCGTCGCTGCGTCGCTCGCCCTCCCGGCGCTCGGCGTCATTTGGTTGCTCGAACGACCCTATTCGACGACGACGGGGGGAGGCGAAGTCGTCGATTCTCCGCGGATCGACGCAACGCCCCAGCAGGAACCCGGCGAGTCAGCCCATCCAGGCGCGGGCCGAGGGAGGGAGCCGGATGCGGGCGAAGCGCCTGCACCCGTCTTGGTGGCGGAAATGGCAGTGCAAATCCCAGCAGCGAGCACGCCCCTGACGCGCACACACAACGTGCTGTTGATTGGCCTCGACCGACGATACGGCGTACGGCGTGGCGGACGAACGGACACGTTGATCATCGCCGCCTTCGACGAAGAAACGGACCACCTGGCACTCGTGGGCGTACCCCGCGATTTGTGGGTCCAGATCCCAGACGAGGAGCCCAACCGCATCAACACCGTGTACGGACTCGCGCTGCGCTCCAAACGAGACCCGCTCGAGCTCCTCGAACGTGTCATCAGTGACACGCTGTCCGTGCCGATTGCACACAGTCTGGCGATCGACTTGAACGTCTTCGAGACCGTGATCGACGAAATCGGAGGCGTCACCGTCGACGTCCCGTGCCCCATCATCGACGACTTCGTCGATCCGCGGGTAGACGGTGGGCGCCGAGTGCTACGCCTCGACGCGGGCCCTCAACACCTCGACGGGCCAACCGCAGCGATGTTCATCCGTTCGCGCCACGGTCGCAGCGATTGGAGTCGAGCACGCCGCCAGCAACGAGTCCTGAGAGCGATGCACGCGAAACTGGCAAGCATCGACGGACTACTCCACGCGCCAGCCCTGTTGGCACGCGTCGAGGGCTCGCTGCGCACCGACATGAGCCGCCTACAACTGCTCGGCTTGATACGCCGTGTGCTCGAACAAGACCCGTCGAAGATCCACGGTATCGTCCTCGACACGCGGCAAACGCAACCGTTCCGCAACGAGAAGAATTGGTCGGTGTTGCTGCCCAAGCCCGACGCAATCGCCGAACGGCTTGCGACGGTGTTCACTGCGAGCGCTCCGGGAACCGAGCCCAAAGGCGCTGTATGCCCGCCCGCAGAAGCGGCGCTGCGCTCCGCCAGAACGAAGCGTCGCAAGTCAGCCGTCGAGCCTCCGCCCAGCGCCCCTCCTCCTGCGGGGACCCCGACGGCCAAAGCGGGTATCCTTCAACCAACGATCGATCCCGATCACGACTGAGCCGGTCATTCGACCGTGGCTTGACGGCGTGGATCTGCTATCGCACGCGCGAGCGCTGCTCGGCTTACGCCTCATGGACCTCGCCCTCTTCGACTTCGACGGCACCGTCACGCATGTGGACAGCTTCGTGCCGTTCGTCCGCCACTCAGTGCCGTCTCTCAGATTCGTCGTAGGAGCGGCAGCGCTGACGCCTTGGATCATCGGCTACCGTCTCGGCCGCGTCTCCGGACCGCGCATGAGAGCGGCGATCGTACGCATCGGCTTCACGGGCCGCGCGCAGCACCGTGTAGAGCGGCACGGCGCCGAATACGCCGCGACGCTCGATGGGTACGTCCGTTCCGCCGCACGACGGCGCATCGAATGGCACCGAGGTCGGGGGGATGAGGTCGTCATCGTCTCGGCATCCCTGGACGTGTATCTGAAGCACTGGTGCAAGGGCGTTGGAGTCGCGCTGATCTCGTCACGACTCGAAGCCCGAAATGGGGTGCTGACAGGCCGGTACCTCCACGGCGACTGCACGGGCGAAGAGAAGGTTCGGCGCATCTGCCGCCGCTACGATCTGACTCGCTATGACCGCATCCACGCCTACGGCGACACGGACGAAGATCGAGCAATGCTCGAGCTCGCTGACGAGCGATTCTTGAACTGGCGACGTGTCTGAGGTCAGAGACCAACGTGCCCGTCCTCTTCTTGGGGATCACGTCCGAGACGTCATCAGTCGGCGCATCATGCGCCGCGCCGGCATCCCCCTCATTCGCAGGATGTGAGGTCTTGCCGCAGTTGGCGCAGGTCGGCGCGCAGCGTCTCGATCTCGCGCCGTTGTTCTTGCAGCGCGGCGACGACCATGCTCGTAAAGCCGTACAAGTCGACACGATCACGAGGAGCGTCCACCGCCAAACTCGGTTCGACGTCCTCGATGATGAAGCCCAGGTGCTCCTCGCCATCTGGATCGCCGCGGTATCGATAGGTCGCGAGCGGTAGGTTCAAGACTTGCTCAGCCAACCTACGGCGTTCGTGCTCCGTCACGTAGGCGATGTCCGTCTTGAAATGCGCGCGCGAGATGGGGCAACCACCCGGGCCGAGCTTCGGATCGCTGGCGACGCAGATCAACGTCGCCCCACACCCGAGCATCGCATCGCAGCGTTCGCCTTCGGCACTGCAAGCCGTTCCCTCGACACTCTCGGCGGAACAGGGCGCGACACCGGCAGGGGAAGCATTGGGGCCACAAACTGGATCACCACAGGTCGTGTACCAGTTGAGCGCCGCGGAGCTGGGCGTCGGGCCTGGACTTGCTCCGCCAGCTCCCCGAACCGTCCCAGGACTGCTCGGCGCCGACGTACCGGTGGGACTCGACCCACCCGGAGACGCCCCATCAGGCTCGTCAGGCGCGCAAGCCACAGCCAGCATTGCTGCAACGAATGTCAGTGCCCGGCGAAGCACCGTGTAGTCGGACGTGCTCGTGCCCTCGCGGGGCACGTGGGTCCGACCGAATCCCGGAGTGAGCGACGTCGGCGCGCGTCGAATGCCACCCAATTCAACTGCCATGGGAGAAAGGTACCCCTTGTTTCCTTCCGAGACAAACGCCGCAGCTCCATGACCGCCAGTGCGCAAGGCTCCCGCCGAAGCAGTCGCGCGCACGATGCTTGCACGTCCAACTCCAGCTGCGGAATTACTGCAGATCAAACTGACTCGCCCGACGTTGCTTCAGCCCCCTGCCACGCGCGACTTGTCGTCGGAAATGGTTGCGCTATGTGCAAACACGTGGCGTCGCAAACGATACGACAATCTGCCAGTCCGCTGACGATCACCCCCCTTACCGCCTCCGACTTGGCCTTCGTCAGGGCGCTGAGTACCGACGCATTTGGGGAATTCGGCAAGTACGCCGGAAGAAACACCGTGTGGATGGCGGAACACCACCGAGGCTGGGTAGCGACGCAGCAAGGTCGTCGGATCGGCTTTGCGTTGCTGGACACGTCGAATCGCATCTTCGAAGTGACGGCGATTGCTGTCATGCCAGGTGAACGCGGCAAGGGCATCGGCCAAGCGTTGCTGCACGCCCTCGAACGCGCAGCTTCAGGCGCAGTGGAGTTGCGGGCACGAACCGCTGACGCCAACGTTGCGGCGTTGTCGCTCTTCTTGAGGAACGGCTTTCGAATCAAGAACCGTCTGCCTCGCTACTACGCCAACATGTACACCGCTTACGAGATGTCCAAGCTCGCACCCTCAGCCGAACCGCGCCGCTGATCGACGAGGCACAGGGTTGTGCGACAGCCTGCGGCCCGAAGATCTTCCGATGAGGGAGAGTGAACCCCAGACTGCCCGTTGCAGTCGTTCTGTCGACTCCATTCTCCGCGACGTCGAATGGGCTTTCGCGACTCGCGAACTCCAAGCTAGAAGTCGTGAGTTGCAGCAGGTGGTCGCGGCATTACCGAGCCCTTGGCGCCCGGCCCCGCTGGCTTGAACGTGTTCGGATCGGCATGTTTCCACAAGTACAACGTCTCTTCGGAAGCCGTGCCGTCGAGCAGGGCCCCATCGTCCAGGAACTCGTACAACTCGCTGTAGTGGCGAATGTCGTTGGGGCCCACACGTCGCTGCAGGTTCCATGGCCTCAGCTCGCTGGGGTGGTCGAACCCACACGCCGCAAGCAGCTCCATGAAACTCTCGACCGTTTGGGAGTGGTACTGATAGGTACGCTCGGCTTTGTCCGCCACATCCAAACCGGCGACCAGCGCCCGATCTTGAGTCGCGACTCCCGTCGGGCACTTGTTGTTGTTGCAGCGGCGCGCCTGAATGCAGCCGAGCGCCATCATCATGCCGCGCGCGGAATAGCAGACATCGGCGCCGAGACAGAACAGGCGCGCCATGTGAAACCCGGTGATGACCTTACCCGAAGCGACGACCGCCACCCGATTGCGGAAACCGATGCCACACAGGCTGCTGTGCACAAACGCCAAAGCGTCGGTCAGTGGCAGGCCCAAGCTGTTGGTGAACTCCAGCGGCGCCGCACCAGTCCCACCTTCCGCACCGTCGACGGCAATGTAGTCAGGGTGTAGTCCCGTAGCAACCATCGCCTTGCAAATCGCCAAGAACTCGCGGCGCTTGCCGATACAGAGTTTGAACCCGACGGGCTTTCCGCCCGATAGGTCACGCAGTCGTGTGACGAACTCGAGCAAACCCACAGGAGTCGAGAAGGCTTCGTGCCGAGGGGGTGAATTGACGTCGTGCCCCATCTCCACGCCACGAATCGTCGCTATCTCTCGCGTGAGCTTGTTCGCTGGGAGAATGCCGCCGTGCGCGGGCTTGGCCCCCTGAGAGATCTTCACCTCGATCATCTTGATGTTGGGGTGCGCCGCTTGCTGAACGAACTTGTCCTTGTCGAAACCACCGTCAGACCGGCGACATCCGAAGTATCCCGTCCCGATCTGCCAGATCAGATCTGCACCGCCCTCCAAATGATATGGGCTCACTCCCCCCTCGCCCGTGTTGTGAGCGAAATCACCCGCCTTCGCGCCTCGGCTCAACGCCAAAATGGCGCGATCGCTCAGCGCGCCGAAGCTCATCGCCGAAATGTTGAGCAGCGACGCATCATAGGGTTGCTTGCACGTGCTCTGGCCGATGCGGATCCGAAATGGCTCGTGAGCGATCGGCGACGGGGCAATGGAGTGAGTCAGCCACTCCGCCCCCACCTCGTACAAGTCGCGCTGCGTCCCGAACGGCACGGTGTCCATGGCGCGCTTGGCGCGCTGATAGACGACCGACCTCATTTCGCGGCTGAACGGCGTGCCATCGGTGTTTGACTCGACGAAGTACTGATTGATTTCGGGTCGAATGGACTCGAGCAAGTAGCGACCATGACCAACCAGCGGGAAGTTGCGGC
>QJWJ01000249.1 GCA_003235365.1 Deltaproteobacteria bacterium | reverse complement strand
CCCAGCCTCGGCCGTCACCACTTCCCCGGGGGCGAGGTTCACTTTCAACCAAGCGAACGCCGGCCCGTATTCGATCGTGTATTGCATCGCCGTGGGCAACCTATAACACCGTCCAGGGCGTCGCGGCCAGTCTAGGACGTCAGGCCCAGGAGCCACAGGACGCGTGTCAGCGCCAGACGAGACCGCGCCGAGCCCACGCCCGAATTGCAGTCAGAACGTCCACATCGGTTCGATGCAACGATGCCGCTGTAGGACAAATGTGCTCGCCCCAGGGAGCACAGCTTCCTATGCTGCCGCGCGACATGAGCGACGAGCCGTCACCGTCGGAAGTCCAGGGCTTTGGCCACACGAAGGGTCAGATCGCCAAAGAGCTCGCACTGATCGCCATGGCCCTGGGGCTGCTCGTGCTCGGCGGCTGGTGGGCTGTCCGCGGGGCGACCAACCTCATCGCAGACAGCGCGCCGCCGAGTGTCGATCGTACCATCGGCGAGAACAGTTGGAAGGCACTGGCACCCGACGACAAGCGCTGCACCAACGCCCAGACTCTGGACTACGTCCGACAGCTCGCCGACGCGCTGGTCCCTCATACGGACTCTCAGTTCGAGTTCGAGTTCACTGTCGTGGATGACGACGCAGTCAACGCGTTCGCTCTCCCTGGCGGGTTCGTGACTGTGAACATGGGGCTGCTGCGCAGTGCCAAGAGCGGCGAGGAGGTCGCCGGTGTGATCGCCCACGAGCTGGCGCACGTTACTCTGCGACACGGCACGCGTCGTATCCTTCGCGGTCTCGGCAGCATGGCACTGCTGTCCGTCCTGTTCGGCGGGACCGACATCGAAGCGCCGGCGAGCCTCATCGGCGGTCTGGTCAATACCGCGTACGACCGCGACCAGGAAGCCGAGGCGGATAGCGTCGGACTGCAGACCCTGCACCGAGCAGGCATCGACCCGCGCGGTATGGCAACGTTCTTCCGGCGCATCGCGGAGCAGAATCCCCAACCTGGAGCGCTCAACGTGTTGTCGACTCATCCCGACCCGGGAGACCGGGCAACCAAGGCGGCCGAGGCGGCTCAGCAGTTCACAGCCAGCCGTTCGCTCGACGCGCCGGTTGGGCTGACTTGTCGCTAGCGCCCTTTGAACGTTTGCCGCCCTTGCCGTCGCGGCGGGGCGTCTTTTTGTCGCCCGTCACCTCCGCCCCCGGACCCGGCGGCTCTGTTACAGCGGAGGCACCCTCACCGTCGTCGGGTTCACGAGTCGCAACCGCTACAGCTGAATCTGCCGGCGGGCTGGGGGTGAATGGAGCTGGGTGTCGACCGGGGAGGTACACCTTGTCGCGCGCACCGCGAATGTCGACCGCCTGCTGCAACACCAACTTCTGGCCAAGACGAATCACCGTCGACTTCAGATCGTTGAGCTCCTGGATGCGCTTGACGCTCAGATGATACTTGACGCCCAGCTCGCTCAGGGTATCTCCCTTGACGACCTCGTGCTCGACCGAGGCGACCTCGGGCCTCACGACACCGGTCTTGACGAGCCGGTCGTAAGCGGCGACGGCCGCTCGGCGAGCTCTCGGGCTGCTGAACCGCACGTGCATGTGAGCGACGTGACCGGGGACGTCACGCACGGGCGCGATCTTGTAGCCGGGCTTGGGGTCGTGGAAGAGTCGGTTCACCCAGGCTGGATCTTCACCAATGGACAGCGCGTACTCCTCGATCCAATTCTGTACGCGCCGAACGATCAACACCATGTCCACGTCGACGTCGGTGAGAAAGCAGCGCAGCAACGCCCACGTTCGCGGCAAGTCGATGTCGTCTCGTGTCGCGGCTCGGGCCCAGCTGGCCCCAGGTTTGCGAAAGAAGTAGACGTCCGCATCGCGACCGGTGCGATGGCTCTTGTGCGGCGGCAGCAGGCCACCGTGTTCGCCGCTGAGCGAACCGAGCATCACCGGCGGGCTGTGGGGAAACTGCTCGTGCACCTTACGCAGGCAGTGAGCAAGTCCGTCGACGGTTTCTTGCGTGGCAAAACCGTGACTGGGAACGGTGAGTACCCACTGCGGCGCGCTGGGCATCTTGACGGCGTTGACCAAGAACCCCGCGTGCGGGTGACCGACGGAGAGCGGTCCCAACTTACGGATGTCGTCGGGGACCGCTGCCGGCGCCAGTGACGACATGGCGGCCTTGGCTTCAGTCGCCTTCTTCGCTGTCGCAATGGCAGTCTTCGAACGCTGACTCTTCGCGCTCGGCGTCTTGGCCGACTTGGAGGCCTTCGCGACGGCGCTACCGGCAGCCCCGGCCCAAAGGGAAATCCCCAGCATCAGCGCTCCGAGGAACCTCACCGTGCGGCGCACGGGCTCCTTGACAATGATGGTCACGCTGGCGTGTGTACTACCGAAACCTACATCGGCCAAATTTCGAGCTCGGGCTCCTTTTGAGGCGCCTCAGAGTGTTTGATTTGTCGCAGCAATCAACTTTGCTGCTCCAGGCCTTCTGCTACACCGCGTTGAATGATGCTCGAGGAGTTGAAGAAGCGTTTGCCCAACCCCGCATCGTCCGCCGCTTGGATCCGCAAAGGGTGGGACCTGCTCAGTCCGCTCCCCGGCGGACGGAAGCTCTATGGGCGCCTACTCGCGGCGAGCATCCCATACACGGGCTCGATTCGCGCCGAGATCGTCGACCTGCAAGCGGGTTACGCCATGGCGCGCATGGCCGACCGCAAAGCGATCAGAAACCATCTGGGTTCGGTACACGCTATCGCGTTGTGCAACCTGGCTGAGCTCACCGGCAATGCAGCGCTGGCCTACTCGTTGCCCGACGATGCGCGCTTCATCGTCACCGAGCTGCAGATCAAATACCTCAAGAAGGCGCGCGGGACCATCACCGGGGTCTGTCATTGCCCTCCGCAGATGACCAACGAGCGCAAAGAATACCCGCTGGACATCGACCTGCTCGATGCAGACGACCAACTGGTGGCAAAGGCCAAGCTCACCACGCTCGTCGGTCCGGTGAAGCCGGTCGGGCCTAGTCACCTGGAACGGTGATTTCTGGAGAAATTCGCGCGTCCCGTTGCGTGAGGGCCGCGCAAATCTCTCGGAAAACGCCTTCGCTTGTTCCAGGGACTGCTTCTACATTGGTCACCAGGAACTTCCGTTCCAGCTGACTAGCTGAACGTCTGCGGGGGTGGTCGAGAACCGAGCGCGCTCGATCCTCGGCCAAATTGGGTCATGCTGAAGCGCGCGCGCGTCCCTGTTGTGTACGCATACGATGAACTGCACTGAGCACGGCTTCCGCAGAGGCGGTGAGGATGCTCTCGTGTCGCCCCACGCCAAACAGGTCGAAGCCGTCCATGGTCAAACGCACGTACGCGATGGCCTTGGCTTTGGCACCCTTGCCGACGGAGTGCTCGCTGTACTCGACGACCTCGGCGCGCACCCCGCACTCGCGGCCGAGTGCATCCATGAACGCGTCGATCGGGCCGTTGCCAATGCCCGACACGCGACGCTTCACACCATCAATCGCCAGCACCGCCGAGACTTGCCGATCTTCGCCCTTGCTCGTCAGGTCGATGCGCTTGTCTGCCAGCTGGATCTCGCCTTGGCCGCTGAGGTACTCCGCCTCGAATGCCTCCCAGATCTCCTGGGGCGACAGCTCCTTCTCGGTTTCGTCGGTGATCTTCTGAATGGTCCTGCTGAACTCGACTTGCAGATTGCGTGGCAACACGATGCCAAAATCGTGCTCCATCACGTACGCTACGCCGCCCTTGCCCGACTGGCTGTTGATGCGGATGACCGCCTCGTAGGTGCGGCCGATGTCTTCGGGATCGATCGGCAAGTAAGGGACTTCCCACACCTTGTCGCCAGCCACATCACGCGCCGCCAGGCCCTTCTTGATGGCGTCTTGATGCGACCCCGAGAACGCGGTGAAGACCAGCTCACCGGCGTAGGGATGACGCGGGTGGACGCTCATCCGATTGCAGAACTCGAAGGTTTCCACCAATTGACGGATGTTGCCCAACTCCAACTGCGGATCGATGCCTTGAGTGAACATGTTCAACGCCAAAGTGACGATGTCGACGTTTCCGGTGCGCTCACCGTTGCCAAACAGCGTGCCTTCGACGCGATCGGCCCCAGCCATCAACGCCAGCTCTGCAGCCGCAACGCTCGTTCCGCGGTCGTTGTGGGGATGCAGACTCAAGATGTAGTGGTCGCGGTTCTTGACGTTCCGTGCAAACCACTCGATCTGATCAGCGTAGATGTTGGGCGTCGCCATCTCGACCGTGCCCGGCAAGTTCAGGATGACCGGCTTCTCTTTCGAAGCGCCCCAAGTCTCCATCACCGCCTCACAGATGTCCTTGGCGAAATCCAGTTCCGTGCCCGTGAAGCTCTCTGGCGAGTACTCGAAGCGAACGTCCGTGCTCGTATGCTCCTTGGCAATGTCGCGCAGCAACTTCGTGCCTTCGACGGCAATGTCGATGATGCCAGCCCGGTCGCGCTGGAACACCACCTTGCGCTGCAGGGTCGAAGTCGAGTTGTACAGGTGAACGACCGCCTGCTTCGAGCCGCGCAACGCCTCGAACGTCCGCTCGATCAGGTGAGCACGGGCCTGGGTGAGCACCTGGATGGTGACGTCACTGGGGATGTGGTTGCCATCGATCAACCAGCGCAAGAAATCGAAGTCCGTCTGCGACGCGGCGGGGAAACCGACCTCGATCTCCTTGAAGCCCAAACGCACGAGCAGCTCGAACATCCGCCGCTTGCGTTCGTGACCCATCGGCTCGACCAGTGCTTGGTTGCCGTCGCGTAGATCGACGCTGCACCAGGCGGGGGCGCGCTGGATGACGGCGCTCGGCCACTTGCGGTCGGGCAAGTCGATGGGAGGAAAAGCTCGGTATTTGTCTGCTGGCATCGATGACATGACTGGCTCCAAAAACGGGTGTTCAATAGCCTCGAGCGGTCACACCGGGGTAGGAGAAAAGAGCGTCATTTGGGGCGCAAAATGCAGAAAACCCTCTCCCGGCATTCGAACTCGCGGGAAAGGGTTGCTGAAATGGTGACGGCACGCCTCTCCCGCTAGATAAGCAGAAGGAGGGCAAGAAGCAGGGTGCTGCTCGACTCGTGCGACATTGCCGTGGAGTCTAGGCCTCTCGCTGAACGAAGGCAAGCCACCATCGTCTGACCGCGCGGCCAGTCATCGACAATTCACGGACTTGCGACCGCCAATCAGCGGACGCGGGGAACGCGAACCTCGCAGGGGAACTGGATCTTCACGTTCTTGACCTGATCGGTCTGGATGCCTTCGCAGGAGGTACCTTGGATCACGACCGTGTAGTCGTTGACCGGGTCGAGATCCCAACCGTTGCCGTCCTGATAGGTCAGATTCACGAGCGACTTGTCAGCCATCTCCAACTGAACAGCGCCCTTGTCTGCTTGAGCTCGGTCGATCGCCGTGTCCATTTCGAAAGCGCAAGAGCGGGTGGACGCAACCACCGAGCCCAGCTCGACGCCGAGTGCATCACCATCGGTCGGCGCGAAGTAGAGCTTGTCTTCGTACTCCCAGCCATCTTCGGCGTAGGTTGCTGCCGCCCAAGGCCGCCAATTCTCGTAGAAGTCGTTGTCCGGGTCCTCGCCTCGGGCGATGCGAGACTCCTGCTGGATGCAATGCAAGTTTTCGGTGGGCGCTTGCAGCGGCAAACCTTGCCCCGCATGCGCCATGCCGTTGAGAAAGTAGTCTCCCGCCAAGTCTTCGTTTGGATCGTTGCTGCCACCCAGAATGCCGATCACGTAGGTGGTCACTCCGTTCATGTATGCATTCTGCACGACCCCGAACGCAGGGTCGTGCCCGCACCAAACACCCTTGTCGAGTAGGTCGGGGTCACACAGCTCGGGGAGCCCGTCAGTGACGAGAACGAGATACTTGGGTCCCTCGGTTTCGACGGAAAGCAGCTTGTCGAGCGCCAGCTCGATCCCCTCGGCGGTGGGAGTCTCGCTTTTGGAAGGGGGAATCGCGACTTCGCTGTCGGGCAGCAGGTCCATGATCTGCCCGAACGTGCCGGTGGCGACGTCGATGTCGAGCCCTTGTACTTCGGGGCAAGTGCCTCCGTTTGATGGACTGTAACCGGTAAAAGTGATCGCGCCAAACTGCACTTCGGACGAGTACTGCTCAAGGCCGCCGACGGCGGCCTGCAAGGCCTCCCAACGGTCACCGTAGGTGCCGAACGGTGACGGGCTGCTGCCATTGGCCAGATTCGAGCGAAACATGCTCGTTGATCGATCGAGCACCAGCATCACGCTGGGAATGACCTTCTCGAAGGCCACCTCTTGCGAACTGCACACCTTGCCGCCGACGAGCGAGTCTTCCGGCGGAACTTCGTCCTGCGGCTCGCTCACGATCACCGGCTCGTTGCCTTCGGTCACGAACGTGCCGTCTGGACCCTGAATGGTCGTCGCAGGAGTGCTGGGTGTCACCGCGCCCGGAACGTCGACGCCCGGTGCGAGCGGTGCCGACGGATCTGGGACGGCCCCCGGCGGCTGCGTTGGATCGGACACGCCCGGCCCCGTCGCCACTCCAGGTACGGGAGCGCCGGGTTGCCCGCCGGGCACCGTACCCACGGCGGCGGGATTGGCCGAAGATGGCGGCGGAGCGGAGTCGGCGGCACTGCAAGCCAGTGTGCAGCAGGCGAGTGCACCCGCGGCAAGCATGCTGACCAGTGAACAGCGCGTCACCTCAAACACCGCACTCGGCTCCACGTCGACTCCAGTAACCTTCAGCGAAAACATTTGCAGGCAGTATACGAGGCGACCTTCAAATTGCCAGCCACGCCCAGCGCAACCAACACCTGGAAAGTCCGGGCGGATCGCTCCGATCACTCGACTGCGATGTGCGTCATCACCCAACTCGGTACGAAACGCGATGCAACAGCGACGGCGATCGATCACGGAACGCGCTCGGTCCTCCTCGGATCCCGCCACGGTCCACGGTTACAATTCCGGCCTTCGCGGGATCGGTTGGCGTGCGATCGGTTCCGAGTCCCGCGAATGTCGAGTTAGAGCACCACGACAAATATCCATCCGACGAGCAGGCGCTTCGATACGCGACCGATCCCACAATGGGACGGCGATGGGCGCAGACGACGTGCTTCGGCCGGAGCGCTCGCGCGCACGGCGAATTGTCTGGAAAGGACCGCGAAAACGCAGCGACATGCCCCTACAGCCTATGCTAGTTGGGCGGCTGCCCAGGTGCGATCAGCCTGTGCCGTCGCCTCGAGCGACGAGCGGATTTGAACGGATTCGAGAGGAACAAGTGAGCAAACGATTCGCGACATTGATGGCCGGACTCGCGCTAGGACAATCGCTGGTGCTGACGGTCTCGCCGGCGAAGGCCGGCAACGACCGAGAAGCATTGGAACTCGCAGAGAAGGCACTCTACGAGGACTACCTGAACCTCGAGTTCAAGGCCGCTGAAAAGAAGCTCACCAAAGCGATCCGCTTGTGCGAGTCCGACTGTAACCCGACGAACCTCGCCCGGGTCTATCGCGACATGGGCGTGCTGCAGATAGCGGGCCTACAAGATCGGGGCGCAGGCATCGAGATGTTCCAAAAAGCGTTGGGAACGGATCCGTCCGTGGACCTCGACGCGGATCTATCGACACCGGACATCGACAGCGCTTGGCAAGAGGCGCAGGCAAGCGCCGGCAGTGGCAACTCGGCGCTCTCGGCGGCAATGCACGGCAGCGTCGACCCCGAGGACGACGAGCCTCCCCCCGAGGAGCAGGACCCGATGCTGCGCGCGATGGAAGAGGAAGAAAAGAAACGCGCGTCGGAAGAGGTAGAGGAACAACCCGCTCTGCGCGAAGAGCCCGAGCCAGAACCCGAGCGTCGCGCGCCCATCGACTTCAAACTCGACGACGAAGACTGCCCCCCCGACTTCCCCGGTTGCGATACCAGCGGTGATAGCAGCGACGAGACCCCCGAGGACTACCCGCAGCACTGGCTGCACGTGGGTTACCAAGTCGACTTCCTGCTGATGGACGCCTCCACCCAGGCGTGCGCTGGCGATACCTACCAATGCTACTACAGCGGAGGGACTTACCGCGAGCCCCAACCGGGTGTACCGCTTGGCGACGGTCGGTTCGGCGGTGAAGGCACGATCTCCTCGGGCTTGGTCATGGCGACCCACCGCATCTTGGTGGGCTACGACTACGCCGTCATCCCGTCCATTCTGCTGGGCATTCGCGGTGGCTTCGCCTTCCTCGGCGGGGGGCCCCAGAAGAACAGCGCAGTGACGGGCCAGGGCAAGGCGTTCTTCCCCGTACACGCCGAGGTGCGTGGCGCCTATTGGTTCGGCGGCGCCGACAACGGCGGGTTGCGCCCCTATCTGCAGTTGAGTGGCGGTCTAGCGCAGGTTGACGGGCAGGTCAGCGTCCCCATCGCCGACCGAGCCCGCCTCGCTGACTGCACGAATCAAAGCCGCAGCCAGGATCCAGACTGCTTTGCGCAGCCGGTGGATGCTTGGAAGAAAGCTGGAACGGGTTTCGTCAGCGCAGGCCTCGGCGCCCTGATTGCGGTCGGAGACAATCACGGCCTGCTCATCGAGGGACGTGCCGTGCAATTGCTCGGCGCCGCAGGCCTGGCCGCCGCTGTGCAAGCGGGCTATTCCGTCGGCTTGTGACGCCAAGCCGGGGCGTCCCGTCTCCCCGGCGACGTCGACTCGGTGAAGAGGCGAAACCGCGTGCGCGGCGCTGCGAGGTCGGGCCAAACGACGTCGCTCATCGTCGCTTGCCTCAGCTCGTCCGCTTGTCGCGCGGGCGGCGTCGAGCGGTGTGCAGAAAGTGAACTATTCGAAGGTAGCAGATGCGTCGCACGTTGCGCGGTGGGGCAATGGGTCGAGTCCGGGCAGTGTGTGAACGTCTGCCCCTCTAGCGACGAGCGGGTGGGTGCACAGTGCCTGGCTGCGTGCGCGGCCACGGAACAGCGCGTCGGCCGCGAGTGGGCGCCAACCCTGCCCCACCCGATACGACGGGCTACGACGTCGATTTCCCCGCATTGGCTTGGAGCGACGAGCAAGCGTCCTATTGGAGCAACGAGATCGCGATCAACGGGAATGCGCCGCTCGTGCATGCGCTTGCGTGGGCCGCATCTGGACGCTGAGTTACATTTCGCGAGCCACTTCGGACGCTGCATCGCCCCAAACCAGTGCAGTGGTGGCCGTCCGACGACAAATCACTAAACTCGACACCATGACTCATCGCAGCTTGGTTTGGTTGGTGCTTCCGTTCGCCCTCGCCGTCGCCTGCGGGGACGATGGTTCGACGTCGACCAGCACGGCCGCGAACGACTCTCGCGACAACGACGCGTCGGCGATGGGTGCGGGCAACGCCGATGCCACGCCCTCTGCCCCGTCCGAGAGCAGCTCTCCGAACCCTTCGTCTGCTAACGTTCCTGGCAAACCGAGCTCGAGCAGCGACGCGCCGTCCAACCCAGAGGTCTCCACGACGCCTAACGGTGTGACGGATTCCGGCCCCGGTCCGTCTGCAGCCAATACGACCGGCGACGCGAGTAGCTCCAACTCGCCCGACTCAGAAGGTCCGAGCTCGACGGCTGATGCGTCGTCCGACGGCGACGCTGAGGCCCCCGCTCCCGACGACGCCAGCACGACGCCAGCTACCCCCACCAGTTCGAACGGCAACGACGCCTCCCCCGGCCCGCAACCAGATCCAGAAGTGATCAGCTGTGACACACGCGCGGTGCGGTGTCGACGCCTGAGTCCCGAGTGCCCAGAAGGGCAAGTGCCGCGCATCATCGACACGTGCTACGGCGAGTGCGTCGACATCAACCGCTGCGAATGCGACGGTCCCGATGCCTGCCCCGATCCCAATCGGTTCACCTGCATCAACTCGACGAGCCGCTGCAGTTACTATTTGCGATGAAGCTCAATCGCCGACGCCGCTAAGCCGCTCGCGCTAGCACGACTAGTTCTCGAACAATCTCGACCAGCACGAGTTCGCGCTGTGGGCGCCGCAGGGTGTCCAAGGGTGCGTCCGGTGAACGCGCCCACTGATACCTGCCGAGTCCGAACAGGTTTCGGTCGGCAGCGCCAACCGCGACGCACACCAACTTCAATTCGCGGCGCTCCGGTCCAACAATCAGTCTTGGTAGGGCTTGAGCGCGCGCGTGAAGTAGGGGGCTCTGTGAGGCCCCGACGAGCTCAAACCTCGCAGTCGACGTTGACGGTGGCGCCGGCGACCGCATAGGGCACCAGGTTACCGTCGATCGCCTGACCGTCGACTTTGAGCTTGGCTTTGCCGCCTGAGCCCGAGTTCTTGACCTTGATCACGTAGTTGGCCCCGCGGCATCGGCGGCGAACGGTGAATTCCGGGATGTCCTTCGGCAGGCAAGGCTGCACACACAGACCGTCGAGTTCGGGACGCACGCCGAGCAGGTACTGCGATACGGCCACGAAGTTCCACGCCGCCGTGCCGGTGAGCCAAGCATTCTTGGCCTCGCCGTGACGTACAGCGTCTTTGCCGGCGATCATCTGTGAATAGACGTAGGGCTCGGTCCGGTGAATGTCGCTGATCTCTTCGAGATAAGCTGGCGTGATCTTCTTGTAATAGTCGAAGGCGTAGTCGGGGCGCCCCACGACGGTTTCGGCGATCATCACCCACGGGTTGTTGTGACAGAAAATGCCGGCGTTTTCCTTGTAACCAGGGGGGTACGAAGACACTTCGCCGAGTTCGACGTGGTATTTCGTGTACGCGGGGTTGAGCAACACGATGCCGTACTTGGTGTCCAGGCGCTCTTTGACGGCATCGAGTGCCTTCTTGGCTTGACCGCCTTCGACACCGATACCTGCCATGACACAGTAGCCTTGCGGCTCGATGTAGATCTGGCCCTCTTCACACTCTTTGCTTCCGACCTTGTTGCCGAAAAAGTCGTAGGCGCGCACGAACCAGTCACCGTCCCAGCCGTGCTTCAGCACGGTATCGGACATCTTGGCGGCTTCACTGCGGGCGCGCTCAGCCTCGGCGGTATCGCCTCGACGCGCCGCGAGCTCGGCGTACATCGGCGCGATGTGACAGAACATCCCAGCGATGAAGATCGATTCGGCGGTGCGCCCTTCGCGATTACCGGTGGTCTGGTAGGACTCGTCAGGCTCTTCGCTGAAGCAGTTGAGATTCAGGCAGTCGTTCCAGTCGGCGCGACCAATCAGCGGCAATCCGTGGGGCCCGAGATTGTTCAACACGTGGTCGAACGAGGCCTTGAGATGGCCCATCAGGCTGGCCTTGTTCGACTCGTCGTTGTCGAAGGGCACCATCTCGTCGAGGATGCCCATGTCGCCGGTCTCTTTGATGTAGGCCGACACGCCGAGGATCAACCACAACGGGTCGTCGTTGAAACCACTGCCGATGTCGTTGTTGCCGCGCTTGGTGAGCGGCTGATACTGATGGTACGCGCTGCCGTCGGGGAACTGCGTGGAAGCGATGTCGATGATGCGTTCGCGAGCCCGCTCGGGGATTTGGTGAACGAACCCGAGCAGATCTTGGTTCGAATCGCGGAACCCCATGCCGCGCCCGATGCCCGTCTCGAAGTACGAGGCGCTGCGCGACATGTTGAAGGTGACCATGCACTGGTACGGATTCCAGATGTTGACCATCCGGTTGAGCTTCTCGTCGGGTGACTCCACCTCGTAGATGCCCAGCAGCCCGTCCCAGGACTCGCGCAGCTCCTTCATGGCGGCGTCGACCTTGGCATCCGAGTCGAAACGCGCGATCATTTGAGCCGCACGTTTCTTGTTGATGATGCCGGGCGACTCCCATTTTTCGTCTTTGGGGTTCTCGATGTAGCCGAGAACGAAGACGTAGCTCTTGGTTTCTCCGGGAGCGAGCGCGACCTCGAGACAGTGAGACGCAATCGGCGCCCAGCCGCTGGCGACGCTATTCTTCGAAGCGCCCGCTTTGGGCACGTCCGGCTCGCCATAACCGTTGTAGAGACCGAGGAAGCTCTCGCGGTCGGTATCGAACCCGGCGACCTTCGCATTGACGTGATAGAACCCGAAGTGGTCGCGTCGCTCGCGATACTCGGTCTTGTGGTAGATCGTGCTGTCGACGATCTCGACCTCGCCGCAGCTCAGGTTGCGCTGCAGGTTGGACCCGTCGTCGGCCGCGTTCCACAAGCAGAACTCGAGGAAGCTGAACAGCTTGACCGTTTTGGGCTTGTCGCCGGTGTTGGTCAGCTTGACCTGATGCACCTCGGCGTTGGCTCCGAGCGGTACGAAGAACAGCTCGCTGACCTCGATGCCGTTGCGACGGCCCGTGATGCGCGTATAGCCCATGCCGTGACGGCACTCGAACGACTCGAGCTCGGCACGCACCGGCATGAAAGTGGGCGTCCAAACGTCGCCACCGTCGTTGATGTAGAAGTAGCGCCCCCCCGCGTCGGTCGGCACGTTGTTGTACCGGAAGCGCATCAAACGCCGAAGCTTGGCGTCGCGGTAGAAGCAGTAGCCTGCAGCCTGGTGCGAGATGATACCGAAGAACTTCTCCGTGCCGAGGTAGTTGATCCAGGGGTACGGGGTCTTCGGGGTCGTGATGACGTACTCTCGATTGTCATCGTCGAAATGACCAAATCGCATGGTTTCTCCTGACTGAGTTTCCGTTGAACGGGGCCGACGAGCCCATATCACTGGTGGGCCCATTTGTCTCGTGGTTCTGGACCCAGCTGGGCTGATTTGTAACGGGAAAAGTGCGACTTTTCATGGCCCTCGAGCGCACCGGGGGCGACGCTTTGTAGGCGCAGCAGAGGATTACCACAACGCGATCGCAGGTGCGCACCCGCCGTGGCCAATTGCTCCTGATCACGGCTTCCGCCCCGATCGCGCGAGCGCCCGGGTCAGCGCGGGATCGTGCCGAAAAGCACCCAAGCAAACGCCACGCCGGTACGACGACGTGAAACCGAACCGTTTTGGTATCGGTTCCACGTCGGGAACAGCAGCAGCTCGACGGAGCCGTCCGTCGCTCGTGCTACTTCGATCCGTGCTCGTCCAGGAACGCAGCTACCCAAGCAAAGGGCGCGTTCCAATTGATGGTTATCTCGTTGGTCGACCAGGCCTCGATGTGATCGAGGAAGCACTTCTGCGGCGCACAACCGGGCAAGCCCGCTGCCTTGACGTAGGGATCTTGCAGACCCGAGTTGGGCCCACCCGAAACCACTCCGGGCGGCGCGGTCGGGAACTTGTCGTTGGCTTGATGAGCCCAGAAACGATGATGTGGATTCTTCAGTGGACGCTCACCGTAACCGGTCACGTAGGACTTGCCCATCGCGTTGCGACCCAGCAGGTAGTCCATCGCTTGGGCCGCGCCATCGAGGTACTTGTCATCCTTGGTGAAGTCGTACGCCAGAGCCAAGACCATCGCGTTGTTGACGACGAAGGAGTTGGAGCCCCACGGATATTCGCCGCCTTTCGGCGCAAACGGAACCGCATACCCTTCCCCTTCAGCTGCCGCCAAGTACTTGTCCGCGACGGACACCAATCGGGCGCGCTGCGCTTCGACTTCGGCCTTGGGTAGCTTGCTGGGAACGACGGCAAGCGTGATCGCTGCAGCGCCGTCCGTCTCTTTCCAAGTCATGATCGACTCTTTGCCGTCGGCGTTGATCAGCTTGGTATTGTGGGGGTTCTTGCTCAGCGCGCCGTAGTACTCGGCTTTGCCGGTCGTGACGTACAACTCGGACGCAGCCCAGTAGAACTCGTCCTGCAGGTAGTCGTCGTCGTACGGACCGCCACCATCTTGACCATCGTTGGGAGCGATCAAGTCGGGGAACTTGCTCGCGGCTTTCCAGGCCTTCTCCGCAGCATCTTGGCAGCGCTTGGCGAACTTGCCGTCAATCGACTTCCAAATGCGAGCGCATTGCGCACCGGTAGCAGCCAGGTTGAGCGTCGCGGCAGTGCTCACCGGACGCAGGTAGCGCGTTTCGGGATCGTCAGCAGGCGCCAGGCCGAGCGCCGTCCAGTGGTCGTCGTGCATCTTGTGATGCACCATGCCGGCCTTGTCCCCTTCGGGGGCCTGCATGCGTAGCAGAAACTCCATCTGCCAACGCGCCTCGTCCAGAATGTCCGGGACGCCGTTGCCACTTTCGGGGATGTTGAGCTTCTTGTCACCAATCGCCTTGACGTCACCCTGCATGGCCTTGGCGCGCTCGTACTGATTGAGCATCGTCCACACGGAGATGCCACCGTTGACGACGTACTTGCCCTGATCGCCGGCATCGTACCAACCACCAGTGACGTCGAGCTCGTAGCTGCAACCGGAGCCGTCGGGCCACCCACCCTTCTTCAAGGTCGGCGCCGGAGCGCAAGTTGCCTTGTCGGGCAAGTGTCCTGCCGCGCGCGTCCACTTCTCATCCTTGGCGTAAGGCATCTCGATCGCGATGCCCGAACGGTTTTGGTAGAAGTAGTTCAGCGCGTCGTACTTGAGCTGGGCATAAATGTCGGGGCGAATGTCAAACGGGTCGCTCTTGTCATCGCCGACCTTCAGCACGAACCCATCACCCTTGGTCGTGAAGTCGCTGAAGTCGACTTGGTGAACCTTTTCGCCCGAGAACTTGTCGTCACCCACGACCTTGGTTTCACCGGAGGCCACCTCCGAACCGTCACTGCCGAGCAGCTGCCACTTCAAGGGCGAACCGCTGTCGGACACGACGGTTGCCAGCTTGTGCCGTTTGGGCTGGTAGCCTACTTGGTTGACGCGCACGTTTGGAACCGGAACCACCTCTTCGGGAGGGGGTGGAGTGAACTGCGTGTCCGTCAAGTACAGGTCGTCGAAACAAACCTCGATGGGCTCGGCCTTGGCCAGGCTACCGCCCACGTGAAACGCGAACTCCGCAGTCGGGTCGTCCTCTTTGCCTCCGCCGAACTGCGCCTGGTACACCTGAGGCGTCGTCGTGACCGTGATGAGCCGACCGAAGTACTCCGCGTAGGGAGGCCCCGCCATGCCGATCTTTGGATACACCTTCGTTTCGACGGAAGCCCAAGCACGGAACTGAACCGTGTAGGTGTGACCGCTCTGAATCACCATCTCGCGGTGACGGGTCTGAGCATCCCAACGATTGGTGCCCTTGTTGTCGACTCGCAAACAGTACGCGCCGTCCTTGACGCTGGCCTCACCAGTCGCCGGGGCAGTGAACGAGGCCATCCAAGGCAGACTGCGACCGTCTTCGAACGTGCTGGCCTTGAGCAGATTGCCGCCGGGCGGAGGCGGCACGCTTCCCGGCCCCGCCGCGGCGGGGGAAGCAGGAGCGCTGCTACTTTTGGTGCAACCGGCCGCGGCCACTGCCGCGAGCACGACGAGCAAGGACGTTCGATGAATCGAGGGTCGTAACTTCCGCATTGGTACTCCTACTTCAGAACCCAAGCGCACCGCGTCACGCGCAGCCCGCGCCCTTGGTTGTTCTGCTGGTTCGTCTGGTTGTGGCGGCGGCCGCCCCAGCCGCTTGGAGCTGGGGTACGGACCGCACCGGATCTATCCTAATCTGTGCTTCGAGATCTCGAGCTCGGATTCACTTGGCGGGCGTACCGCCAGCGCAACCGGTGAAGGCCATGTTGTCGACCCACACGTCGTAGGGGCCAGACTTCTTCACCTGAAACTGCAGCGCGAACATCTTGTCGACGGACACGCCGCTCGGGCGTGGCGAGCCCCAACCCGGCTCCTGCTTCAGCTTGTCGAAGGGGATGATGAATTGCTGCCACTCTTCGGTCAGTTTGATGTCCAGGCCGAAGTCGTTGTAGCAGTTGCCGCAAACACCACCGTCGGGGTCGGTGTTCACATCCGGGATCTTCACGCGGACGACGTTGCTCGCTCCAGGGCCGCGCTTGGCGTAGAAGGAGATACCCTTGTAACGAGTCCCGTCGTACAGATCTTTGGGATCGGTGAAGTTCAAGCCCATGCCTGCATAGACAATCTTCGCGTTGGCGACGGTGCCGCTCATGCGCATCGCGTAGGCAGAGCTGAAACCACCCGCGGACATTTCGAAGATGCCTCCCTCGCTGCCGGCCTTTGGCGAGATCGTCGTGCCTTCGGGATCCATGTACGTGTAGATGTACCCTGCACGTCCGTCCTGAACGATGACTTGGTTGTTGTTGTCCTCGCCGTCTTCGATGAGGGCCTCGGGACCACACGGGGCGCCCGCTTCGGTCTGGGCCATCTCGGGCGAGTTGACCGGCGGCGTGCAAGCAACCATGGGCGATGCGAAAGCCGAGAGGGCGATCGACTGGACTACGAATCTGTTCATTTCTGACTCCACGAAGCTGAGGAAAACGGCCTTGCCGAAAATGCTTGCCCGGTTGGGCGAATGCGTGAGCGAGCGCGTCTAATGGACGCGCAACATCCTCGATATGGCGCAGGGATGCGCTCGTATATCCGGCTGAGCCAATCGGCCGCAAGAGCCGAGTTCCCATTCCGAAACGGCGGATCGCCGATCACGAAGGCGAAACGCCCAGTCCTCGAAGTGACGGGGCCTTTCGTCGCGTGGCAGAGGGGGAACGCGTGCACTTCTTGGCTCCGTAGACCGAGCCGCTGACGACGATGTTGTATTTGAGCTTAGATCCTCACCACCACATGTCGGCGCTGATGAAGAAGACGTCCTGGTGAGGTTTGTCCCAACCCTGGATGGCACCAGCGGCGGGATCGAACGGCCCCAGAGTCGACTCGACGTCGACGGGCGCGCCGCGCTGCGTCTTGGTGGAGTTGATGCCGGGGCGATTGCCGAAACCGTCCGGCGCAACGGTGGCGCCCGGCGCTTGTACGCAGTACAGCCACTGCCCCGGCGCACACTCGCGCTGAGCGTAGAAGTAGCGGGCGTAGCCGATGTGGATCTGTTCGTGCGTGGTGAAGCTCGAACGGAAGATGAGCCGGGGGGCAAGCACGGTGAAGCTCTGTTCCGGAATGTCCGAACGCGGCTGGACGCGGTCTCCGCGCAACCCGATGCCGAACCACGACGTGGGGCTGTAGACCATGTCACCGCCGAACTTGACCTTGCTCACGTTCTCGAGATCCGCGTCGTCCTCGCTCTGAATGAGGTTGAGCATGCCGAACACCTGCAGGTTCAGCTGCTGCTGGCCAAACAGCTCGGGGCCGATGATGCTGCTCAGGCTCATGTCCCACTGACCTTCGATGGTGTCGACGGTGCCGTTACCGCCACCGCTCATCACTTCGTACGAGTCCCAGCCGGACTTCTCGTTGAGGTACTGGTGCGTGATGCCAGACTTGAAGAAGCCGCCACCGTAGGCGTGAATGACCTCGATCGCGGGCGCAACGGTCACCGCGTGATCGGCGAAGACGCGCGACACGCCGAGGAAGATACGCCCAAGTGCTGCGGTGTTGAGCACGGCGTCGATACCGAGCACGGACAACGAACCGTCCGGGGTATCCGAGCGCCGAACCAGACCACCCTGAGCGGCGGGATCGGAAGCGGGCAAGGAAACGCCGCTGGAAACCAAGCGATCATCCGAACCGTTGGTGTTCTCGTGCTTGCAGCCGCCCACGGGTCCTTCGGCGAAGCGCAGCACGAGGGCCTGTCCCTCTTCACTGGCGGCCAAACCAGCGTTCTGATTTGCCTCGTAAAAAGCGACCTCTTCCTCTCGGCTCTGGCAATCGTGGTCGTTCTCCTGCGTCCACGAGTGCAAGAAATGCACCCCGACGCTGAGAAACTGGTCCCAGTTGAAGCCGGCGTGCACGTGGCCGAGCAGCGTGAACTTGGTGTTTTGAAACGGCGAGGGATTGGGCTGTTTGGTGCCGAAACCCTCTTCGAAGTGGAAGATGAAGTCGTTGTAGTCGTACTCGACGCGTACCGTCTCACCCATCTGGTGCGTGCGACCGATGACGTAGGTATCGTACGCACCGGCATCGTACTGGCCGGCACCGCCGTAGCGACCACCGAAACTGCCAACTTTGGCATTGACGCGCATGCTGTCGTTCATCTCGGTCAGGTCCGGCGTCAGCTCGATCCATCCCTGGCCAATGCCGATTTGCGCTTCGGGGTCGGCCCAAGATGACTGGGAGAAGCGATACCCCTCAATCGTGAACACACCTCGAGCCCAATTGTTGCCATAGCTGAAGTAGGACTCCAGCCAAGAGCGCGGCACGGTCTTGGTCGACTGCCAGTCGAGGTATTGATCGTTGGGGACCTGAGGGGTGCTGAGGGTCGTCTGCGCTTGGTCGGTCTTGGGGTTGACGCGTTCACCCATGCCGATTCGCATGGGGGCACGCATGTAGCCGTTGAAACCGAAGGACCACTCGTCCCCCTCTTCGACGGCCGGGCCTGCCACGGTGCTCATCGACGAACCGGACGCACCACCTCCGCGGGTGGACTCGCCCGGGGCATCCCCCATCTGAACGATTCCGGTTACCCCAGTGCTGCTCGATGCGTTCGCGCTCGCGCTCGGGGCAGGCGCCGGAGCAGGAGCAGCTTCCGGTGCAGGTGCAGCTTCCGGTGCAGGTGCTGGTTCGGGCTCGGGTGCCGCCGGCTCTGCCTCGGCCGTAGGCGCTGGGTCAGCTGGGGGCGTGCCCTCGGCGGCGTCATCCTGAGCAAGAGCGCGTGTGGACACCAACAGTCCAACCAACACGACAGAGGTTTTCAGCTTTCGCATTCGCAGTCTTTCCTTCGTGATTGCTTGCAGTCGATAAGCGCGGCTGGCGTTGCGATCCAGGTAGCCGGGCCCTGAAGCGGCGCGAGTCAAACACACATCAATCGCCGCCTCCAATCTAAAAGTGCCCTGACGTTCGAGCGTTGGAGGGCGGCTCAACGGAGCCCAGCAAGCCACCAGCGACGATCCGAAACGAGGCGCAGCGCTGGGAAAATCCAGGCAGACTGTGCTCTGGTCCCCGCATGGGTGTGAACCTGCAGACGCACCGCGATGGAGCATCGCGCAAGCGCGGTCCAGGACTCCTGAGCGAAACGCATCGGCCTCGAGCAAAGGTCCCTCATGCCGGCCTGCAGCAGGAAGGATCCTTCCGATCGCGCCGGGTGATTCTGCGTTGCCGACGCGCAGCCGCGCGGCCGTACGCGGACCCACCCAACCTGCCCTAGCTCAGCCGTACTATCGACGAGCGCTCGGCACCCGGCGCGGGCGACGATCTTCGCGAGGACATTCGTTGAACACCAACGCGAGGGTCACCTCGATCAGCGCGGCGTCGGCAGTGTCTTTCACCGGCGAGACGAGCTGCCTCGTCCCCACGATCCATCCCGAGCCCTGCGATCGGTCCCTCGCGGCGGGCACCGGGTGATTCGAATTTTTCGCGAACAGTGAGAAGCGTTTCACTTCCATTCCGTTCCCACCTGGCCGGCGTCGCGGGTCGACCCGAAAACCTCACTTCACACGTCAGAAGCTGTATTCGAGCGACACGTATGTTATAGGCTCGCCGCTCCAAGAGCAGTACAAGCAGCAGCGCCCCCGGAATCATCCGCCAGACCAGCTCATCCACCCGACCAGTGTCATTCATCAAAGAGGTTTGCCCCGTGCCGTCATTCACATCCTCACTCATCGTTTCTGTCACGTCTTTCGCCGTCCTCGCGGGCTGTGGCGACACCAAGCGGGAAGAGAACACCGGTACGCGTGACATCGACGGCGTCGTCCTGCTCGACAACGGCGAAGATGGCAACAACACGACCGCTGCGGATCCCGACATCCCGTGGGTCGGCTACTGGTACACGTTCGACGACAAGCACGAGTGCGACAACGAGAACCCGATCGGCATCACGACTCCACTGCCGAGTCCCGATGGCGGCGGGGAGTTCGTGATGAGCGCGTACGACGCGACGAACCCGGCACCTACCTTGGAAGGTGCTCAGACCGAGAACAAGTACGGTGTTCGCTTCTTCGGAGGCGGCCAAACGCTGTGGGGCTCGGGCGTGGGCGTCGCGTTCAACAACCAGGGCTCACCGCTGCCGTTCGATCTGTCGGCGCTCGGTTTCCAAGGATTGCGCTTCTACATCCGCAACGCAGGCCCCACGCCCGTCAACATCGACGTACAGATCACCGACGGTTGGTCGGAAAAGGACCACGGCTGGTGCGAGCCGCGCGATGAGACAACGTGCAGCAAGCAGGGCTGCTTCAACGCCGCGCTCAAAGGCGTGCCGATGGTCGGAACCGAGTGGCAGCTCGTGCAGATCCCTTTCACCGATCTGATGCGCGGCAACTGGGGCGTGTACAAGGCAGGCATGGAGGCGCCGACGGGAGTCGACCTGGCCACCGCCTATCAGCTGCAGTTCAAGGTCGGCACCGTCGAGTCGTTCGATATCTGGATCGACAACGTCGGTCTGTACTGACCATCCCAAGGCGCCGACTGCGGCGCAAACTCAGCGACGCGATGGCTCAGGTCATCGCGTCGTTCGGTTTTTGTGGAGCCGCGTTTTGTGAACGGTGATTGCAACCGGCGTCGTCCTGTGGGCGCGCGGGCGACATGCTCACCAGGCGTGCCGTAGTGTCCTACGCCGCGACGGCGACCCGACAATCGGAAACGCTCGAAACGTCGAGGTAAGCGTCGTGCCCGCCGACGGACGGATCCCGGCAAATCGAGATTTCGCTTGAGTTCTCGAAACTTTAGAGAATCACCGAAACGCTTTCAGGGCAACGACGACGGGGTCAACGACAAGTAGGTTCACCCCTTACCTGACCATGCGGAGCTTCTCGCCACCCGATGCAGTGCGCGTCAGAGCCGAAGCGGCACGACTCGATGCCTCGGCGGACACCGACAGCGGAGCTCACCGCTTGGGTAAGCAGGTCACTTTGCAGCAGCTCCCGCGGGTGTACGGATCGACAAACAGCTGGTTCGCTCTGCAGGCGTTGCGCTACGCTCAACTGCGGCGATGAGCGAACAGCGCCCGAAAGCCTCGGCACTCCTCGAAGGAGTTGACGACGTGCGCCTCGATGGGCGTGCGCGTGCGGACGAACGTTCGAAGACGCAAACAACGTTCACTCGAGGCACGCCACGCCCCGACGTGGACTTCTTGTTCGACATGGAAGACGAGGACCCTGAGAGCGCAGGTAGTAGCGCGACTGCCCACGCCAGCATCGCGCTCGGCGCCACACCACCGCCCCCACCACTCGAATCGTCACCCCGTGCCGTGGAAGATCCGGACATTTGGGACGACGAAACTCGCGCCGCTCAGCGGGAAAGCCTCGTCGGGGCACGCCCCCCCATGCCCTCGACCTTCGAATTCGAACCGGAAGTCGAAGAGCCGCTTCCCTCGGGCAGCAACCTCCCACGCGGTACGCTGCCGCCAGCAATGCGCGGTATCGGAACCCCAGCCCCGCCCATGGCGGTCCCCACGCTGCGACCTCCCGCAGCTACACCACCGCCGATTCGCCATTCGTCACCTCCTCCCGCGCCGCCGACGCCACAAAGTGCGCCGCGCCGCGGGCGTCAGAAAGTGCCTCCCGCGGCACCCCCACCGACTGCTCCGCCGCAAACGCGCCAAAGCGTCCCCCCGCTACCCGACGCTGGACGGGTGAACGCCAAAACGACCCCGGGTCCACTGCTGCGTGCCGCCACCAGTCACTCCCGTTCATCCAAGTTCGCAAGTGAACGCCCTGCCCCGCCGGCCGTCGCGACAGCCCCGCCTGCAGCCCAGACTCTTCCGGGTCTCGCCCCGCCAGCAGAAAGCGCATCGACTCCCCCGCCGTCGGAACGGCCTGCGGGTTCCCCCGCTGTCGATGCCGTCACTGCCCCACCGACACCGAACATCCTTCCCACGCAGGCGGATTCGGCGCCGCAGTCGCCAACACCGCTTGGCGAAATCACCCATCGCGGCAAGCCCCAGCGAACCTGGCTCGTCGCTGGTGTCGTGGCACTGCTAGCTGTCCTCATCGTGTTGGTCGTTTCACGTGACCCTCCCCCCGGGGCGTTGATTGTCACCGTCTCTGCGGCACAGGGCGGCGCGGTCCCGAAGTTGGAGGTCGTCGTCGATGGACAAACCCGCTGCACTTACTCGCCTTGTCGCGTCGAGGGGTTGGGTCGAGGCCCCCACGCGGTTCACGCCTCTGCACCGGGCTACGTGAACTCGGAGCGGCAAGCACTGGAGGTGCATTCGGGTACGGACACGATCCACAATCTGACACTCGCCGAAACGCCCAAGGAGGCCAGCCTCGAGGTGAGCGCCGAGGGATCCGGGATCACCATCTTCGTCGATGGTAAACCGCAGGGGCCATCTCCGGTCACGCTCGCCGAGCTGACACCCGGTGAACACACGATTCGAATCGAGGGCGAGCGCTTCGAACCGCTCGACGAAACAGTCGTGTTACACGCAGGGGAGTCCCGCAAGATCGGCCCGCTACGTCCGAAGGTCAGACTCGGCTCGCTGACCGTCGAACCAGGCACGGACAGCGACGGGGCGAACGTGCGCCTCGATGGTCGCACGCTGCGCAATCTCCCGGTGACGGTAGACCTGGACGCGAGCAAGACGCACGAGTTGACAGCTACGAAAGAAGGCTTCGATCGCTTCGAGCACGTCGTCACGTTCCCCGACGGCAAGGCCGAAACCACTGCGTACGTCGCGCTCGTAGAAGCGTATGCCGAATCGGAGAAGGACGACGCCGAAGACGAGCACACTCAATCGGCCAAACGACGGACCTCCGGCTCGACCATGGCAACGTTGAGTATGAACTCGATTCCCCCAGCAAAGATCCTGCTGGACGGAAAGCCCATCGGACAAACTCCGAGAATCGGGCTCAGTACGAAACCTGGCGTTCATTCAGTGACGTTCGTGCATCCAGAGCGCGGCAGAAAAACCGTTCGAGTCACCTTGGCCCCTGGTCAGAAGCGGACGATCAGCGTGCGATTCTGAGACAGCTGCGGCACAGCCGGCGGCGGCACGCGGCGTGTCGTATCGGCTGTCCGCACCCCACAGCGTTTTTTGGAAGTCACGCCACTGCGCGGTTCCCCAAAGCCGCAAAGTTGGCATAAGGTCGCGCCCCGCGCCTCCCCCCCTTCCTCGCGCGCCAATCAAGGGATCTTCGAGACAAGATGAAACTGCCCAATCGCACCAAAGTCGTCGCCACACTCGGCCCAGCATCGTCGAACGAAAAAACGATAACGGCGTTGATCAAGGCCGGGGTCAACGTGTTTCGGCTCAACTGCTCTCACGCAGATCATCAAACGCTAGCCCGCAACACGAAAACCATCCGGCGTGCAGCCAAGCAGTTGAACAAGCCAATCGGAATTCTCGGCGACCTGCAGGGTCCGAAGATCCGCGTAGGCCAACTGGAAGCGCCGATCCAACTCATCAACGGCCAGGCCATCGTCATCACGACCGAACCGGGCTACGTCGGCAAGCCACCACAGGGCAAAGCGACACCCAAGGTCGGTTGCAGCTACGAAAGCCTCGCTCGCGACGTCAAAGCCGGCGAAACGATTCTGCTCGACGACGGCAACCTCGAGTTGAAGGTGACGAAAGTCGAGAAGAACGCCGTGCACTGCAAGATCGTGCACGGCGGACTGCTCAAGCAGTTCAAAGGCATCAACCTACCGGGCTCGGCCGTTTCCGCAGACGCATTGACCGCTAAGGATCGTGAAGATCTGGAGCAACTGATCAAGCTCGGCGTCGATTTCGTGGCGTTGTCGTTCGTACGCACCGCCGCCGACGTCAGACTACTGACGGACATCATCGATAGCTCCGGCAGTCAGGCAAAGGTGATCAGCAAGCTGGAGCGGCCCGAAGTGGTGGCCAACCTCGACGCCATCATCGATGCCTCGTACGGCGTCATGGTCGCCCGCGGGGACATGGGCGTCGAACTCGGTCCCGAGGCTGTCCCCGGGCTGCAGAAGAAAATCATCTCCAAGTGCATCGCCGCCTGCAAACCTGTGATCACGGCCACTCAGATGCTCGAGTCGATGATCGAAAACCCGCGGCCGACCCGCGCCGAAGTCTCTGACGTCGCCAACGCGATTCACGACGGCACGAGCGCCGTCATGCTTTCCGGCGAAACGGCTGCCGGCAAGTACCCCGTGCGCGTCGTGGAGATCATGACGAGCATCATCAACAAGACCGAAGCGGAGATCTTCGCCGATTGGAGCTACTCGCCCAACTGGCGCAGCACCAACGAGATCGCCTCGGTTCCTCGGGCGACGGTGCACGCCGCAGCCCGCGGCGCACTCGAGGCGGGTGCCAAAGCCATCGCCATCTTCACGGAGAGCGGTTTCACGGCGCGTTACCTCTCAGCCGAGCGCCTACCGGTACCGACGGTGGTGTTTACTCCAAACGATTACACCGTCAGTCGCCTCGCACTCGCTTTCGGGATCATCCCACGCAAGGTCAAGAACGCGCGCACGAGCGTCGCGATGACCATGGAGGGCGAGCGCATCCTGCTCGACGAAGGTTGGGTCAGAGACGGTGATCGGGTCGTCATGGTGTTCGGCACCAGTCGCAGCCCCGGCTTGACCAACATCGTCAACATCCGAGTGCTGGGCGAGGATCCCGAGCCATCGCGCCGCGTCCCGCCGACGAGCAAGCACGGCTGAACGGGCGGCGTCAGCGCCCCCCTCACAGCGGCTGAGCCGACGCGCTCAGCCGCTGGAGCACGGCCAAACTGCGACGCAACCCCCGCGTGCGGCCCCACGACGCCAACCCCCGCGTGCGGCCCCACGACGCCAAGCGTCGCGGGCTCGAGCCGACGCCATCACGCCGTGTCAGTCGGCACGGGCGCTCACTCTTCGTGCGTGCCGGCGGTCGAACCGCCCGTCTTCTTCTTGGCGACACGCGCCTTGAGGATCTGAAAGTAGCGGCGAGCCACACCGGCGCTCTCGGCGGCGCGCGTCACGTTACCGCCGTGGGTGTCGAGCATGCGCTCGACGTAGCGCCGCTCGAATTCCGCGACGACCATTTGCCGAGCATCGCCCAACGGCAAGGCAAGTGCCTTCTCGAATACGTCACCGGGCTCTTCAGCGTCGAGCTCCGCCTCGGCTGCTTCGGGGCCCACGGTCTGCGTGATGTTCGCGAGCTCTCCCAACGCCAGGTGCCTCGCCAAAGCGTTGCGAAGCTCGCGCACGTTGCCGGGCCACGTGTAGTCTTCCCAGCTGCGTCGCAGTTCCTTGCTCAGACTGCCTTCATCACCCTGCAACTCACGGCAGAAGTGGCGAACGAGCAAAGCGATGTCTCCGCGACGGGAGCGCAACGGGGGCAATTCGATACGCGCCGCCGTCAGCCGCTGCAGGAGTTCGTCACTGAAACGGCCGGCTTGCACTTCACGGTCGAGATCCTTGCGTGTGGTCGCAATCAGTCGAACGTTCACCGGAATCGCACGATTGCTACCCACCGGACGGATCTCGTGGCGCTCGATGACGCGCAGCAACTTCGGCTGCAGCGCGGGGTCCAGGTCCCCCACCTCGTCGATCACGAGCGTGCCACCGTTTGCCTGTTCGACGACGCCGCGACGTGCAGTCGAGGCGCCCGGGAAGGCGCCCACGTCGTAACCGAACAACTCGACCTCGAGCAGATTGCTCGGGACGAGGGTGCAATCGAGCACCACGAACGGTCCTGCAGCGCGTGGCCCTTCGCCGTGTAGAGATTCCGCCATCAGCTCTTTGCCGGTGCCGGGTTCACCTTCGATCAACAACGGCAGGTCCGATTGAGCGAGCCGTTCACACAGCGGGTACAGACGCCGCATCTCGGTACTGGCCCCCACCACCTGTCCGAAGTGCGTCTTGCTCGACACCTGAACGCGGGACCCCGTGTCTTCGCAGTCCAAGCGAAACGACGTCGACCCGACGGAAATGAGCTCACCCCCTTCGAGGAATGCTTCGGCGACGGCGATGCCGTTGACCTTGGTGCCGTTGGTCGACCCCAGGTCCGTGATGCGCACGCGGCGCCCGACGATGTCCAATGCCACGTGTCGACGAGACACGGTGCGATCGGACAATGCCACGGTGCACGCAGCAGCCGTGCCTACGAGCACGCGTGACGGCTGCGAGCCGTCCAGAGCGAAGGTCTTTCCCGCGTCCACCCCCTCGATCACGCTCAACCGAAATGGTTCCGGCAACGGCGAGGGATCGAAACTGTGGTGCAGAAGCGCCGTGACCTCATCAATTCCAGTGTTGTGACCGCCGTAGCTCATTACCGACTAGTTTCTCCGCAAACGTGTCAGGTGCAACGGCAGGCACGCGCTCACCACTCACACCTTGCGTTCCAAGATAGACGACGCGAGGGCTCGGCGGAGAGTTTTTTTTGACGACACGAGGTCCGATGTGTGGATGTCGAACACCTCAGCGTCGAGTGTGATCGCGGTGAGGGCTTCCCCGGGCTTGGAAGCGATTCCGAGCGAGCACTTCGGGCACCACGACGACGAAGCCGCAGAGCATTCCCGTCGATTGCAGCCCTTCGGAGACCCAGCGCACGAAGGGGCCCGCCTCGGTTGGGTCAGCGCCGCCGGCGGACATCTCACATTTCGACAACCTCACCGGCCAGCAAGCCAGGAACGTTCGCTCTTCCCACGAAGTCGTTATCGACGCTGGGCGAAATTGCACTTCATTGGAAGTCGGGCGGTCAGCTCCCGGCGCACGTGACGTGCCTCGCGAATTGCATTGCGAACCGCTTTACTTAGGCAGCGACGTTTGCGAATTAGCGCGTCGAGTCAGCCAGCACCCGACCAAAACGCGCCTCGAACGGGCGACGCTGGTAGGTAGACTTGCTGGACGCGAGAATCATCATGCAGAACAACAAGCTAGGCATCCTGGCTGCCGGCGGTCCCGCGCCGGGGATCAACAGCGTCATCGCCGCCGCGACCATTCGCGGACGATTGGCGGGCATCGACGTGCTGGGCATCCGAGACGGCTTTCGTTGGATCATGAGGGGGAACGTCGATCACGTCACCGACCTGACGATCGACAACGTCACGCCGATCCACTTTCGCGGCGGGTCGTTCATCGGCATCGACCGCGCCAACCCGGTCAGAGACAACCGCCTGGAAGAGACCGTCGAGAGCTTGCTGCGCCTGGGCATCGACAAACTGATTTGCATCGGCGGCGACGGCACGGCCTACACCGCAGCACGCGTGCGAGAGACGTCGGCGGGCAGGGTGCGCGTCGTACACGTGCCGAAGACGATCGACAACGACCTGATGCTGCCAGACGACATCCCGACGTTCGGGTTTCAAACCGCGCGGCACGTCGGTGTGCGCATCGTTCAGGACCTGCACATGGACGCGGTCACCACCTCGCGCTGGTACTTCATCGTCACGATGGGTCGGCAAGCGGGGCATTTGGCCCTGGGGATCGGCAAGGCGGCGAGCGCCACGCTCACGTTGATCCCAGAAGAATTCCCGGAGCAGGTGCCGCTTCAAGAGGTCGTCGACGTGCTGGCAGGTGCCATCGTCAAGCGCATGAGCCAAGGCCGCATGGATGGCACGGCGGTGCTCGCCGAAGGGCTCTCCGACCGGATCAAGCGGGAGGATCTCGAGGCCGAGCTGCAAGACGCCGAGCGCGACATCCACGGCAAGCCCCGCCTGGCGGAAATCAATCTCGGACAGATCCTCAAATCAAAGGTGCAAAAGCGCCTGCGGGAGTTGCCTGCGAAGCTCAAGGTGACCATCCAGTGGCGCAACGTCGGCTACGAGCTGCGCTGTACGGATCCGATCCCGTTCGACATGGAGTACACGCGCGACCTGGGCTACAGCGCGACCAAGTACCTGCTGGCCGGCGGCGACGGCGCGATGATCACCATACAGCGTGGCCAGTTCGTGCCGATGCCCTTCGAGGACATCCTCGATCCGGTGACGCACCGCACCCGCGTGCGCAACGTCGACATCGACACCGAGAGCTACAAGATCGCTCGCCGCTACATGACTCGGCTGCGCAAGGACGATTTCGAGCACGCAGCAACGATCGAAAGCTTCGCGGAAACTTGCGGCTTGTCGAGCGACGAGTTCATCAGTCAGTTCAAGTACATCGTCGACCACGAAGCGCCCCCACTGCGCTACTCGTACCCGCCGAGCGTCCGCTGAACGCGCTTCCCCCCAGCTACGCGTCGCTCCCGCGCGGGTGCTCCACGCGGTCCTCCCCGGGGCAGAGCTTCAAACGACGCCGAGCTGCTGCTTGACCCAGTGAACCAGCGACATGTTGCCGGGCGTCGCTTCGATCACTCGCGGCAAGCGCCGCACGAACCAGTGCACCTGCCAGCTGAACGTCTTCCAAGGACCGATCTTGGTGTACGGCCCTTGTTGCTCGATTTCGACGTAGTCTTTCTCACCGCTGGCGAAAATCTCGACCATCGCCTCACCCGGAGCTTGCTTGCTCAGCGGCACCGGCTCGAACTGCTTGATTAGCACGAGATCGTTGCAGACGTGCGCGAGCCAGCCCGCGCCGCTGTGGGCGAACAGCTTTTGATCCGCGTCGATTTGCGCGCGATCGTAGGGAAACCACGTGACGCCGCCGAATTCCTGGACGCGTGGCTCAGGCAGCGGAGGATTGGGCAAACGCCCCTCACCCGTCTCGAAGAAGGTCAACCCACCGCGCACGCGACTGATCTCCCAAGGCGCGTACCTGAGGGTCTCGCCGGTCTGGTTGCTCATCGAATACTCGACCAACGCACAGTTGCGTTCGGCGACGACCGAGAATCGCTTGGTAACCAGAATGCCCAGCTTCGGGCTCAAGGCCCCGGCGCACAGCAGGCTCGTCTCAGCGTCGACCACGGCGTAGGGGCCGCTGTCCACCTCCGCGACAGGTGGCCACTCCCAGTCCCCCTGAGGACTCGTCCAAAACGTGGAACCGTGGTTGTTCGGATCGACGTCGGGCCCAGTGAGGACATTCTCACCTTGCAGAGAGAATGTACAAATTCGAGCTCCGCGGACTGGATCAACCTCCATCGTCCACTCGCCGTGACTGATCGCCCATCGCTCACCGCTCTCGAATGGTGCGCTCGAGCGGCCGAAGGTTTCCACGGGATCTGTCGTCACCATCGGCAACGGGCGTATCATCCGCAGGACGCGGGGATCAACCAAACAAGGCGCCGAGACACCGACACCCGTGCGTGGGTGCCTGTAGTGGGGTGGAACAGCCGACGGCACGGTCGTCCTTTACCGTGCCGGGCGGCGATCGAGTCGGCCTGCAATCTGGTCAGCGTGCTAGAGTGATCGAGTTCGTCCATGCACCGCGCCTCGGCCAGCCCCCCACCTTTTCCCGAAAAGGTCGGAAAGTATGAGCTTTTACTCCCGATCGGCACGGGCGGCATGGCCACGGTTTACCTCGCCCGGACCAAGGGCGTGGGGGGCTTCGAACGCCACGTGGCGCTGAAGTTGATGCACGCCCACC